>NZ_JAFMPV010000012.1:0-170691 GCF_049132105.1 Pseudomonas sp. NFX15 | reverse complement strand
TACAGACAAGGTCAGGAGCAAATCCTGCCTTCAGGAGCGATCGGCCTCCCCCAGAAACGCACTTGCTGTTGTATGACGCCTTGAGCGTAACCTTTCCCCTTGGAGTCAGGGCCAACATACAAGGAGCTGGTTTGCCAGCGAAGCTTTTGGATCAAACGCCGAACTGGGCGCGGTAGGCTTCCACGGCGGGCAGGTGCTGCTTGAGCTGCGGATCATCGGCCAGGAATTCCAGCACCTGGTTCAGCGAAACGATGCTGATCACCGGAATGCCGAAGTCGCGCTCGACTTCCTGGATCGCCGATAGCTCACCGTTGCCGCGCTCCTGACGGTTCAGGGCAATCAGCACGCCGGCGGCCTTGGCGCCGTCCTGAGAAGCGATGATTTGCATCACTTCACGGATCGCGGTGCCGGCGGTGATCACGTCGTCGATGATCAGCACTTCGCCGGTCAACGGTGCGCCAACCAGGCTGCCGCCTTCGCCGTGGGCCTTGGCTTCCTTGCGGTTGAAGCACCAAGGCAGGTCACGGTTGTGATGCTCGGCCAGCGCTACGGCTGTCGTCGCCGCCAACGGGATGCCCTTGTAGGCCGGGCCAAACAACACGTCGAAAGGAATGCCGCTCTCAACGATGGCAGCCGCGTAGAAACGCCCCAGCTGCGCCAGGGCCTTCCCTGAGTTGAACAGGCCGGCGTTGAAGAAGTAAGGACTGGTGCGCCCGGACTTCAGGGTGAACTCACCGAAGCGCAAAACGCCGCGATCGATGGCAAAACGGATGAAATCGCGCTGATACGCTTGCATGAAAAACCCCAAATACCACGGATTTAGCTAATTAGCTTGACGCCGTGTATCATACACGCACGCGATTTTTGGGGCCATTTATGCGGATCATCAGTGTGAACGTCAATGGTATTCAGGCGGCAGTCGAGCGCGGTTTGCTCAGTTGGCTGCAAGCACAGAATGCCGACGTCATCTGCCTGCAGGACACCCGCGCCTCCGCCTTTGAACTGGACGATCCAGCCTTCCAACTGGATGGATACTTCCTTTATGCCTGCGATGCCGAAGTCCCCGCCCAAGGTGGCGTGGCTTTGTATTCGCGGCTGCAACCGAAGGCTGTCATCAGCGGTCTCGGTTTCGAGACGGCCGACCGCTACGGGCGCTACCTGCAAGCCGATTTCGACAAGGTCAGCATCGCGACCTTGCTGCTCCCTTCGGGGCAGAACGGCGATGAAGACTTGAACCAGAAGTTCAAGCTAATGGACGACTTCGCCCGTTATCTGGATAAACAGCGACGCAAACGCCGCGAGTACATTTATTGTGGCTCGCTGTACGTGGCGCAACAGAAGCTGGATATCAAGAACTGGCGCGACAGCCAGCAATCCCCGGGCTTCCTGGCACCTGAACGTGCCTGGATGGACGAGATTGTCGGCAACATGGGTTATGTCGATGCCTTGCGTGAAGTCAGCCGTGAAGGCGACCAGTACAGCTGGTGGCCGGACAACGAACAGGCGGAGATGCTCAACCTCGGTTGGCGCTTCGACTATCAGCTGCTGACCCCGGGCTTGCGCCGCTTCGTACGTAGCGCACGCCTGCCACGCCAGCCGCGGTTCTCGCAACACGCGCCGCTGATCGTGGACTACGACTGGACGCTGACCATCTAAGTGATTTTTCACTGATGGAGAGTCGAAAAAAATGCCCGTATCGCAAGATACGGGCATTTTTATGCGCTCTACACGTTAAGCCGCAGCGAAAAACGGCAGCGCAAGGTACAACTTGATCACGATGACGTTAACAATGTCGATGAAGAACGCGCCCACCATGGGCACCACCAGGAACGCGATCTGCGAAGGCCCGTAGCGCTGCGTCACCGCTTGCATGTTGGCAATGGCCGTTGGCGTCGCGCCCAATCCAAAACCGCAGTGTCCCGCCGCCAGTACCGCGGCGTCGTAGTTACTGCCCATCATCCTGAATGTCACGAATATCGCGAACAAGGCCATGACCAATGTTTGCGTAGCCAGGATGATGAAGATCGGCAATGCCAGTGCAGCCAGGTCCCATAACTTAAGCGACATCAGCGCGATCGCCAGGAACAGCGACAAACTGACATTGCCCAGCACCGAGACTTCTCGCTCGAATACTTGATACACCCCAAGTGCCGACAGCCCATTGCGTAAAAGCACGCCCACGAACAACACACAAACGAACGTCGGCAATTCAAAGGAAGTTCCCTGCAGCCAACCATTGAGGAGTGAGCCTGCCAGCAGGCTGACGGCGATCAGGGCCAATGTCTCGACAAGCGAAAACGAAGTAATCGAGCGTTCTTTGTTCGGCTGTTCAAAGCCCTTGGGCAACCGTGGCTTTTCCTGCCCGCATCCGGGGGTCTGGACACGGCTGATGAGCAAGCGGGCAACAGGCCCACCAATCAAGCCGCCCAGCACCAGGCCAAACGTTGCGGAGGCCATGGCCAGCTCGGAGGCAGACGTCAGGCCAAACTTCTCACTGAACGTCGCACTCCATGCCGCACCGGTACCGTGACCGCCCGCCAGCGTAACCGAGCCCGTCAGCAAGCCCATCAACGGATCAAGCCCCAAAGCGGTTGCGAGCCCGATGCCCATGGCATTCTGGATGACCAGCAGCCCGACAACCGCCAGCAAGAAGACCCCAACGACACGCCCGCCCTTCTTCAGGCTGGCGAAGTCTGCGCTCAAGCCGATCGTGGCAAAAAACGCCAACATCAAAGGCGTTTGCAGCGAGGTATCAAAGCGGACTTCAACATCCAGGGTTCTCAACGCCAAAAGCCCCAAGGCAACCACCAGGCCGCCTGCTACAGGCTCAGGGATATTGTAAGTACGTAAAAAACCGATACGTGTGACCAGTGCGCGCCCCAGCAAAAGCACTAAAGAGGCGGCGACAAGTGTTCCGTAAAAATCGAGCTGAAGCATTCTGGGTATTCTTTCTTATATATTCAGGGGCGAACTTTTTTCCTGGACACGCCTCTTGAACAGGTTGATTTGTCTCAACACTGGCTGGCATTAAATTCAGAGGCCGTCAATGGTCCGAATATATCGAAATATTTCAAGATGAATATTACTTGGGGCAACCTTATCAATCGCCAACTCTCATTGCCAAGCATACAAGCCCTGCCAGGCTTTGCAGTTTGTGTCTAAACGTGTAGAAAAATAGATATACAAAATCAAAGAGTTCACAAAGTCTTACGCAAAACAAAGATTAATCTGATGGCAAAAAACAAATGCCCCGACGAGTCAGGGCATTTGTTTTTTAACTATGCATCAAAGAAGCGTTACTTGATCAACCGCCAAGTGAAGGGATATCGGTAAGGTTGCCCTTCATTGGCCTTTACCCCGGCGATGATCGTCAACACCAGCGCACCGATGGCGATCAGGCCAAACAGGAAGAACCCGATAATCACCACCATCAGCAAGAAGCAAATGGCCGAGGCGATGGCCACCGTGAGCTGGAAATTCAGCGCTTCCTTGCCCTGCGCATCGATGAACGGGTCCATGTCGCGCTTCATCTGCCAGAGGATCAGCGGGCCGATGATCGTGCCGAACGGAATCCAGATCCCCAGCAAGGCGGACAAGTGACAAAACATCGCCCACTGCCGAACCTCTTTGCTCGGGACGGGAAGCAGCTCTTGCTCGTCACTCATGATGTCCTCCTCGCCTGGAGCGATGCGGTCAGTCGGCCAGTGCAGCCTTTTGCAGTTCGAAGATCTCGTTCATGCCTTTCTTGGCCAGTTCAAGCATGGCGTTCAGCTCTTCAGGCTGGAACGGCGCGCCTTCGGCAGTGCCCTGGACTTCGATGAAACCACCAGCGCTGGTCATCACCACGTTCAGGTCGGTTTCGGCAGCGGAGTCTTCCAGGTAGTCGAGGTCGAGCACCGGCTCGCCCTTGTACATGCCGACCGAAACAGCGGCGATCATTTGCTTGATCGGGTCACCGCCCTTCAGGCCGCCACGCTTCTTGATCACTTTCAGGGCATCGATCAGTGCAACCATGGAGCCGGTGATCGAGGCGGTGCGGGTGCCGCCGTCGGCCTGGATCACGTCGCAGTCGACGTACAGGGTGACATCCCCCAGCTTGGTCATGTCCAGCGCAGCGCGCAGGGAACGACCGATCAGGCGCTGGATTTCCAGGGTGCGGCCGCCTTGCTTGCCACGGCTGGCTTCGCGCTGGTTACGCTCGCCGGTGGCACGCGGCAGCATGCCGTACTCGGCGGTCAGCCAGCCCTGGCCCTGGCCTTTGAGGAAACGCGGCACGCCCGGTTCGACGCTGACGGTGCAGATGACCTTGGTATCACCGAACTCGACCAGTACAGATCCCTCGGCGTGTTTGGTGTAGTTGCGGGTGATGCGGATCGAGCGAAGCTGATCGGCAGCGCGACCACTTGGACGTGTCATAGGGAATACCTGTACGGAGGACGGAAAACTGCGGAGCATTATAGAGCCGCTGGCCGCGCCTGGGCACTTCTAAAAAAATCCGCCGACGATTGAAGGCTCTGAACCGCGCACCGGCGAAGGCCTTGCGCCGTTTGTCACAGCGTGTGTTTGGGCGCACCCGTGCCACTGCGCTACAATCCTGCGCCTTTGCTGCCAGTCGGCTTTAATTCATTGATAGCGGATGCCCGGAACCCCGGTTCTACGCCGATCCGCCTTGCGAGGTACCGCCATGGTGCACAGCATGACCGCCTTCGCCCGCGTCGAAAAAGCCGGCGTCCAGGGCACCCTGAGCTGGGAACTGCGTTCGGTCAACAGCCGCTACCTGGAACCCCACCTGCGCCTGCCGGAGTCCTTTCGCGACCTCGAAGGCGCGGTCCGTGAAGCCCTGCGCCAGGGCGTTTCGCGCGGCAAGCTCGAATGCACCCTGCGCTTCACTGAAGAAAACACCGGCAAGGCCCTGCAAGTAGACCAGGCCCGCGCCGCGCAACTGGTCGCCGCCGCCGAAACCATCGCCGGCCTGATCAAGAACCCGGCAGCGCTGAACCCGCTGGAAGTCCTGGCCTGGCCTGGCGTACTGGTGGGCGACGCCACCGATCCGCAAGCCTTGAACGCCGAAGCGCTGGTGCTGTTCAACCAGGGCCTTAAAGAACTCAAGGCCGGCCGCGAGCGCGAAGGTGCGGAGCTGGCGCGGTTGATCAACGAACGCCTGACGTCCATCGAAGAAGACGTGGTGACCCTGCGCGAACTGGTCCCGCAAATGCTCGCCACCCAGCGCCAGAAGGTCCTCGACCGCTTCGCCGATATGAAAGCCGAGATGGACCCGCAGCGCCTGGAGCAGGAAATGGTCATGCTCGCGCAAAAAAGCGACGTCGCCGAAGAACTGGATCGCCTGAGCACCCACATCATCGAAGTTCGCCGGGTGCTTAAGTCCGGCGGCGCTGCCGGTCGGCGCCTGGACTTCCTGATGCAGGAGCTCAACCGCGAAGCCAACACACTGGGCTCCAAAGCCTTCGACCCGCGCAGCACCCAGGCAGCGGTCAACCTCAAGGTGTTGATCGAGCAGATGCGCGAACAAGTGCAGAATATTGAGTAAGGCAACCCCGACATGACCCACAGCACTGGCACCCTGTACATCATTTCCGCCCCTTCGGGCGCGGGCAAAAGCAGCCTGGTCAAGGCATTGACCGATGCCAACCCGGAAGTCCGCGTCTCGGTTTCCCACACCACCCGCGCCATGCGCCCGGGCGAAGTGGACGGCGTGAACTATCACTTCGTCTCCCGCGAGCAGTTCGTGAAGATGATCGAGCACGGCGACTTCCTCGAGCGCGCCGAAGTGTTCGGCAACCTCTATGGCACCTCGCAAAGCCATTTGCAGCAGACCCTGGACGAAGGCCACGACCTGATCCTGGAAATCGACTGGCAAGGCGCCGAGCAAGTACGCAAGCTGATGCCGCAGGCCCGTTCGATCTTCATCCTGCCGCCGTCATTGCAGGCCCTGCATCAGCGCCTGACCAATCGCGGCCAGGACAGCGACGAAATCATCGACGGCCGCATGCGCGAAGCCGTCAGCGAAATGAGCCACTACGTCGACTACGACTACCTGATCATCAACGACGATTTCGCCCACGCGCTGCATGACGTGAAGGCGATTTTCCGCGCCAATCAGCTGATTCAGAAGCGCCAGCAGCAGCGTCACGGCAAATTATTGGCCGAATTGCTCGGTTAATCAGCGCTTCCCAAAACCGCTGCGAGGGCTTTACATTGGCACTTGCAGCGCGTTGAAGGGCTTGGTCAAAAAATCAGCGCTTCCCTAATCGCTGGTGATTTTTTAAACTGTTGAGTCCGCTCGCCCATCCGGGCAGCGCGCATATTGCATTTGCTACGAGGAAGACCATGGCCCGCGTAACCGTTGAAGACTGCCTAGAACACGTGGATAACCGCTTTGAGCTGGTCATGCTCTCTACCAAGCGTGCCCGTCAACTGGCCACCGGCGGCAAAGAGCCGAAAGTAGCGTGGGAAAACGACAAGCCTACCGTTGTCGCCCTGCGCGAAATCGCTGAAGGCCTGATCGACTACGCCGCTATCGCTGAAGCTGAAATCGTTGAAGACGAACCGCTTTTTGCTGCGTTCGAGGACGAGTCCAACGAGGCCGTCTAAGCCTATGCCTGGTCGACGTAGCACGGCGCGGGATAAAAGCTTACGGCAGGAGACATCATGCCGAGCATAGACGCCCTCGCCGATCGCTTATCGACCTACCTCGGCAAGGACCAGGTCAACCTGGTCCGCCGAGCGTATTTCTACGCCGAACAAGCCCACGACGGCCAACGCCGCCGCAGCGGCGAGGCGTACGTCACGCACCCGCTCGCGGTGGCGAATATTCTTGCCGACATGCACATGGACCATCAGAGCCTGATGGCTGCAATGCTGCATGACGTGATCGAAGACACCGGTATTGCCAAAGAGGCGCTGCAAGCGCAGTTCGGCGAAACCGTGGCCGAACTGGTCGACGGGGTCAGCAAACTGACCCAGATGAACTTCGAGACCAAGGCCGAGGCACAAGCCGAAAACTTCCAGAAAATGGCCATGGCCATGGCCCGCGACATTCGCGTGATCCTGGTCAAGCTGGCCGACCGCCTGCACAACATGCGTACCCTGGAAGTGCTGTCCGGCGAAAAGCGCCGGCGCATCGCCAAGGAAACCCTGGAAATCTATGCGCCCATCGCCAACCGGCTGGGCATGCACGCCATCCGCATAGAATTCGAAGACCTCGGCTTCAAGGCCATGCACCCGATGCGTTCCGCGCGGATCTACCAGGCCGTCAAGCGCGCCCGGGGCAACCGCAAGGAAATCGTCAACAAGATCGAAGAATCCCTCAGCCACTGCCTGGCCATCGATGGCATCCAGGGCGAGGTCAGCGGTCGCCAGAAACACCTCTACGGCATCTACAAGAAAATGCGCGGCAAGCGTCGGGCCTTCAACGAGATCATGGACGTGTATGCGTTCCGGATCATCGTCGACAAGGTCGATACCTGCTACCGCGTGCTGGGCGCTGTACATAATTTGTACAAACCGTTGCCAGGACGCTTCAAGGATTACATCGCGATCCCCAAGGCCAACGGCTATCAGTCGCTGCACACCACGCTGTTCGGCATGCACGGCGTACCGATCGAGATCCAGATCCGCACCCGCGAAATGGAAGAGATGGCCAACAACGGCATCGCCGCCCATTGGCTGTACAAATCCAGCGGCGAAGAGCAGCCAAAAGGCACTCATGCCCGTGCCCGCCAGTGGGTCAAGGGCGTGCTGGAAATGCAGCAACGCGCCGGCAACTCCCTGGAATTCATCGAAAGCGTGAAGATCGACCTGTTCCCGGACGAGGTCTACGTGTTCACGCCCAAAGGCCGGATCATGGAGCTGCCAAAAGGCTCGACGGCAGTCGACTTTGCCTACGCGGTGCACACCGACGTCGGCAACAGCTGCATCGCCTGCCGGATCAACCGTCGTCTCGCGCCGCTGTCCGAACCGCTGCAGAGCGGCTCCACAGTCGAGATCGTCAGCGCTCCTGGCGCGCGACCGAACCCGGCGTGGCTCAACTTCGTGGTCACCGGCAAGGCGCGTACGCACATCCGTCACGCGCTGAAGCTGCAACGCCGCTCCGAGTCCATCAGCCTCGGCGAACGCCTGCTGAACAAGGTCCTCAACGGTTTCGACAGCGCGCTGGAGAAAATCCCGGCCGACCGCGTCAAGGCGATGCTCGTCGAGTACCGCCTCGAACTGATCGAAGACCTGCTTGAGGACATCGGCCTGGGCAATCGCATGGCCTACGTGGTGGCCCGCCGGTTGCTCGGCGAAGGCGAACAACTGCCAAGCCCCGAAGGCCCGCTGGCGATTCGCGGCACCGAAGGCCTGGTGCTCAGCTACGCCAAGTGCTGCACGCCGATCCCGGGCGACCCGATTGTCGGCCACCTGTCCGCGGGCAAAGGCATGGTCGTGCACCTGGACAACTGCCGCAACATCAGCGAAATCCGCCACAACCCGGAAAAATGCATCCAGCTCTCGTGGGCCAAGGACGTCACCGGCGAATTCAACGTCGAGCTGCGCGTCGAGCTGGAACACCAGCGCGGCCTGATCGCCCTGCTGGCCAGCAGCGTCAACGCCGCCGACGGCAACATCGAGAAAATCAGCATGGACGAACGCGATGGTCGCATCAGCGTGGTCCAGTTGGTGGTCAGCGTGCACGACCGCGTGCACCTGGCCCGCGTAATCAAGAAACTGCGCGCCTTGACCGGGGTGATCCGCATCACCCGCATGCGCGCCTAAGCCCACCCTCACAAGGAGTCCTTCATGACCAAGACTGTTATCACCAGCGACAAGGCCCCGGCCGCCATCGGTACTTACTCCCAGGCGATCAAGGCTGGCAACACCGTCTACATGTCGGGTCAGATTCCCCTGGACCCAAAAACCATGGAACTGGTTGAAGGCTTCGAAGCCCAGACCGTCCAGGTGTTCGAGAACCTCAAGGCCGTCGCCGAAGCTGCTGGCGGTTCGTTCAAGGACATCGTCAAGCTGAACATCTTCCTTACCGACCTGAGCCACTTCGCCAAGGTCAACGAGATCATGGGCAAGTACTTCGACCAGCCTTACCCAGCGCGCGCCGCCATCGGCGTGGCCGCCCTGCCAAAGGGTTCGCAAGTTGAAATGGATGCCATCCTGGTCATCGAGTAATGCGTACGGCGCAGCCCGAGGCTGCGCCGACTGCTCTGCTGTAAAGAAAGCTTGAAAGGATTCCACCATGCGCAACGCGCTTGCTCTCTCGCTGCTCGCCCTGTTTTTGGGCGGATGTGCCAGCAACCCTGCCGACCGTGACATCAGCGGCACCTGGATCAACCAGGTGGCGATCGATGCGGCCGCCAAAGGCGTCCCCCTGCGCGAAGCGCTCCAGGCCAATGGCCCGAACCTGGAATGGGACATCAACACCAAGGCCGGTCAGGCCCGCTACACCAACGGTTTTGAAAACGTCGACGGCAAGCTCTCGGGTGAAGAATCCGGCGCCTGGAAAGTCGACTTTTATGGCAGCTCGGCCAGCGAACTGAAACGTGACGGCAAGCAACTGAGCCAGGCCGCCACCGACAACGAAGCCGAACAGCTCTTCGACCGTGCGCAGATTCCCGTGCCGGAGGGCGCACCGATTGGCGCCAGCTTCGAGCGTGCCCTGTATACGGCCTACATGGGTGGCAGCTGGATAATCGTCAGCGGCCCCGGTGAAGGCAGCACGGTGCAATTCCAGGCCGACGGCCAGGTGACTGGCCTGCCGGACGCCGATCGCTACGCCCTGTGCCTGGCCGGTGATTGCGCCTCGATGAGCGGCGGCAATGACAACATGTGGCTGCAACTCAACGGCCAGGGCAATGCCTGGATCTTTGCGCGCAAGGGCAAGGAACTGGAGATTTTCCCGGCCGTAAACCGGGCCCAGGCGGACGAGATGCCTTCGTTCATGCCGGGCGAGCGCAAGTGGTTGCTCGAGAAGCAGTAACCCGCCGCACCTGCACCCCCATCGCGGGCAACCCCGCCCCCACAGCGATTACCTGAACCCTGTGGGAGCGGGCTTGCCCGCGATGCATTTGTGGCAAACGCGCCCGCCCCGTTCATCTGCCCAGCCCCGGTTGCTGCAACGACAAAAATCAGGTGCCCTGCTATGATTTGCCTGCCAACAGAGGGCTTTGCGATGTCCCAATCAGCGGCTGTCAGTGTTGCAAATCAAGTCCGCCAACTTGCCAAAGACCACAAGATTACCGCCGAACCTGACGGCATGAGCCGCATGGCCGTGACCATCACTTGCCTGGCGGGCGACATCGTCCAGCTCGATGGCGTCGAACAATTGCTGGTCAATCTCAAGAAAAAAGGTGCCCTGAGCAAGTCGGAGGCCTTGGCGCTGCAAGGGCGTTACCTGCAGGAGAGGCGCTCGAAGAAACGCAGCGCATGACGTTCGATCCTTTCGGCGATTTCGACACGGCGGGCTACCTGCAAAATTCGCTACAGCTCAAAGACCCGACTGACGTCAAAGAGTCAGAGCATTTCGCGTTCGAATTGAGCATCGAAGAGGCCTTGGCCCATCTGGCCAAGACGAAGCCAATCGATTACGAATCGGTCCTGAAAATCCACGAAATCCTCTTCTCCGGCTTCTACCCCTGGGCGGGCAAAGACCGCAATGAGTTGGTCCCACACCTGGCCGTCTTCAAGGGCTTGCACGGCGACCCGCGAGCCACGGTGTTTGAGCATCCCAACGCCATCAGGTTGTCGGTCGACTATGCGCTAGTGCTTGCCGCAGACCACCAGCGTTTCAGAGAGCGCCCCGGCGAAGTCATGGGCCAACTGGCGTTCGCCCACCCCTTTCTAGACGGCAATGGGCGCACGATCCTGTTGGTGTTCATGGAGCTGTGCTATCGGGCCGGGTTCGCCATCGACTGGTCGAAGACCACCAAGGACGATTACCTGCGGGCACTCAGTGACGAAATTCGAGAGCCTCGCGAAAGGCACCTCGATCGTTACCTGAAACCCTTCGTTGTCGACATTGCCAGTCGAGACGAGTGGCCTGCGACCATCAGCAGCATCCGGGGCCTGGATGGCCTGGACAAGGAAGGCATCACCTACGAGAGCCTGGATGACCCGCAGGTCCAGCAAATCTACAAGACCTACCGGGCGCGACCGCTCGACCCATCAGGCCCGCAGGAGTCGTAAGGCTGAACACTGCAGGCGAATAGCCTCAAGCCTTGGGCTTGGCCTTCTTCGGCTTCAAATACTTGGTCAGCCCCTGGAACCAGATCACCAGCGCCGGGTTGCCCTTGATCTGGATCGACTTGTCCTGAATCCCCGTCATGAACGCCAGTTGCTTGTTCTTGGCCTGCATCGTGGCAAAACCGTAGGCAGCGTCTTTGAAGGCAATGGCGAACGCGGGCTCGGCGTGCACACCCGATTGACTGGTGATGCGCTGGTCCTTCACGCGGAAATGCCGCGCCACTTTGCCGTCCTGGGTCTGCAACTGAAACACCAGGTCCTTGTCACCCAATTGCTGCTGGAACGCCGGATTGGTCCGGCTGGCCTTACCCATCAGCAAACCCAGCATCCACAGCAGAAAACGAAATTTCATGCGCACAGCCTCAAGAGAAAAATGAACGGCTGGCGCAGTGTAGCGACTAAACCAAAGAACGCCACTATCGAGTTACGTTTGAAGACGATGACGTGATTTTTGACGCTGATGACTACCAAGTCACAAAACAATTGTTCCATGAAGTCATCACCCGCGGTTACAGCAACGGGGCAGCCAACGTCGAGAGTTGCGGTGAAAAATCTCCCTTAGCCGAGCAACCGTGATCTTTCGTTCAGGTATACAGATCGTCTTCGCCTAGAAGCGGGTGCGCCGAACGTAGTCGGTCCATGACCAGCAACACGGCCTGAAACAGCGAGTACTCGCGTATTGTCCGGGTCAGCCCGCTTAAAGCAGGGGCTGCAGACCCATGCGGGGTGTCCATTGGTACACCTCTCCCTGTGTGCTGATGACCCGCAACTCGTGATACGAATTGAGGCTGGCGTAGAGCGCGAAAAACTCGTTCAGGACCGAGGCGAACACAAACAGGTCGCCTTCGCCGATGTACCCTTGCGGGTTGATGGTCAGCTCGGTGCGCAGTCCACGTACCGGCAATCCCTTGTGCAAGCGGTCGACAGGCTGATGTCTGATCGAGATCAATCCGTCGAGCAGACACTTGCTGACCTTCTGAGCTTGCTGGTCGTAGTAACGCGGCAGGTCGTAGGTTTCGAGAATCACCTTCAGCGCATCGACATCGGCCAGCGACAGATAGTTGAGAGACATGTTGCTGATCAGCTTCCAAAGGAAGTCGCGGTTCAGCGGTGGCGCATAACTCGACGTAACCGGTGTGATATTGCGAAAGCTCAGGAACTCGGGGGTCTGATCACCCATCATGCAGATGTCGCCGACATTGAGCTTGCACGGCAGGTTCTGGTTGGTGCACACCAAATCGATCGACAAGGTTTCCTGGGCGTCGGCATGACGGATATCGAAGCTGAGGTAGGTATCGAGACCGTCGTGCAATAACGAGGGACGCTGACGGACGCTGTAATGCGGGCGGCTGGTGGGGACATCAAAACTGGGGTCGTGCTCAAAGGACTCGAACGGCACGTATTGCCGATAGTTGCCGCCACCGGCATCGCTGCCCGTCACGGCTTCCACCGAGAATGCGCCGCAGTTTTTCGGATCATGACTGGCGGGAAGCACCCGATACTCGTCCTGCTTGCCATCGAGACGGATGGGCTGCCTCGTTTGATCTACGTGCGCTGGCAATCCTTGGCCGAACCACAAACCTATGAGGCCTACATCGTCATTCCCGAATCCGCTCGGGAAATCATGCGAAAAAAGGAGAAGGCTTTTTGTAGTTTCGGTGCGGAATGGATTACCGAATCCCGTGACAACATCGGCATTGGTTTGGCTCCGGGTGGCATTGCCAAGGTGTGGCTGGGGGGCGCCTGCTTGAAGGCTGTGGAGATTCTTCGGGTTGAAGGAACAATCAACCCAAAAGGCCCCTATGAAGGCAAGTCCGGCGGCAAGCATCGGCCACTGTCCGAGATATCCAAAGCCTACGTAGAAAAATTCGGGATTCCTTATGGTTCTTGGTAACGACGAGGGGTACATGCCAAGGAGCCAGGTCACCCACCTCCATAAAAAATGCTTAGGTCTAATCCTCGGCTGGTTTTTCGCGGGAAGCGCGCAATCAAGCTACGACGAAACATGGTCGTTAGGCTTCGGCGCCCCGGATTACATGGAAGTCTGGATTGAGACAGCAGACGTGGTCGATGTTCGGGAGCGACTTTTTCGTCGAGCAGGTTCCGGCATCGCATCGGTCCTAACCCCTCGTGACAATAAGGGCAAGCCCGCTGGCTGGCCTATCAGCCCCGGGAGAGGAGCAGGCCGTGACATCACGGGTGCCGATCTGCCCCGCCTGATCTACGTACGCTGGCAATCCCTGGAAGTCTGGATCGAAACCGCGGACGTCGTGGATATCCACGAGCGTGTTTTACGAAGAGCCGTAGCGGGTACTGCATCGGTCCAAACCCCCAATAACAACAAGGGAAAACCTGCAGGCTGGCCCAAGAACCCCGGTAGTGGTGCTGGCCATTACATGAGGCAGGTTGACCTGCCCCGTTTGATCTATGTGCGCTGGCAATCCTTGGTTGAACCGCAAACCTATGAGGCCTACATCGTCATTCCTGAATCCGCTCGGGAAATCATGCGAAAACAGGAGAAGGTTTATTGCAGTGCAGACGGTAAGTGGATAACCGAGTCCCGCGACAATATGGGCATTGGTCTGGCTCCGGGCGGGATTGCCAAGGTATGGCTTGGAGGGGCCTGCTTGAATGCTGTCGAGATTTCTCGCGTAGTGGGCATCGTCAATAAAAAAGGCCCGTATCAGGGTAAAAACGAGGGCCGATATGCTTTGCCTCTGTCTCCTGAATCCCAGGCTTACATAGATAAATTCGGGATTCCTTACGGTTCTTGGTAGCCATAAACCAGCTCTCTTGTCCAGCAAAGGCAAGCTAGCTCTCTCGATTTGCTGTTTGCGTTCGACACGCTGGAAGTAGCGCTTTCATCGACGTCTTCGCCGGCAAGCCGGCTCCTGCAGGGGGCGGTGTTTCGGGCATAAAAAATGGGCACCCAACCTCGGTTGGCGTGCCCATTTTTATTCCGCTCCCCGCTATGCGGAGGTGAAGCGGATTAAGGGTTGACGCTGTCTTTCAACGATTTGCCTGGCTTGAACGCTACGGTGTTGCTGGCCTTGATTTTGACGGGCTCACCGGTTTGCGGGTTTTTGCCGGTGCGGGCGCCGCGATGGCGTTGCAGGAAGGTGCCAAAGCCCACCAGGGTCACGCTGTCTTTGCGGTGCAGGGCACCGGTGATTTCTTCAAGAACGGCGTTGAGGACGCGGTTGGCTTGTTCTTTGGTGAGGTCTGCTTTTTCAGCAATGGCTGCAGCGAGTTCTGGTTTACGCATATGAGTGAAGCCCCTTTGACGGTTTGTTGTTGTTATGTCCGTGCTGCCCTCTGCGGAGCAGCGCCCAAAGCGCCGCAGATGCTCTACTCTGCGGGAGACGGGAGTGAGGATGGCACCAAGTGACGAGCCGCGCCAGTATCGGCGCGGCCTTTGTGGGGGCAAAAGGGGGGTGATTCCGACAGAACGACCGGTATTTATGCCAGCAGTGCCGGGAGCTCTTTGTTCAGGGCCAGTTTTTCCATCACGGCCGCTCCGGTGAGGGCATAACCGAGCAGCTTGCCTGCGGCGTCATGGCATAAAACCTTGATGTCAGCGCCCTGCCCTTCGACGGTCCAAATGCCTTCCGAGCCCCGTGGCGGCGGGGAAACCACCAATGGGCACACCGGGGTTTTGACGGTGATCGGCATCGGCCCGTAGGTGACGACGGTCGGGTTGCCGGCCAGGGTTTGTGCCAGCGCTCGCGCACAGCTCATCAGGGGCATCACGTACAGCAAATTCAGCCCATCGACCTCGGCGCAATCGCCCAGGGCGTAGATGTTGGCGTGGGAGGTTTTCAGGTGCCGGTCGACCATGACGCCGCGGTTGACCTGCAAACCGGCCGCCGCTGCCAGGTCGATGCGCGGGCGCAGGCCAATGGCCGAGACGACCACGTCGCACGGGATCACCTGGCCATCGGACAGGTGCGCTTCGAGGCCGTCCGCCACGCGTTGCAGGCGATTGAGCACCGGCCCGAGGTGGAAGCGTGCGCCGAGGCTCTCAAGGCCGGCCTGCACAGCGGCGGCCGCCGCCGGGTGCAGCAGGGTCGGCATGACTTGTTCGCACGGCGCCACCAGTTGCACCTCAAAACCGCCCAAGGTCAGGTCGTTGGCGAATTCGCAGCCGATCAGGCCAGCACCCAGCAGCAACACACGTCGCTTGCCCGCCGCTGCCGCACGGAAACGTGCGTAGTCTTCGAGGTCGTTGATCGGGAACACACAATCGCCGGCATCGCCTTCAACCGGCACGCGCACGGTTTCGGCGCCCCAGGCCAGGATCAGGTCGCGGTAGCTCACGGCTTCTTCACCGATCCACAGGCGTTTGTGGCCCGGGTCGATGCCGCTGATGCGCGTGTGGGTGCGAATCTCGGCCTTGAGTTGCTCGGCCATGGCGCCGGGTTCGGCCATGCTCAGGCCGTCGGCGTCCTTGTTTTTGCCGAACCCGGTGGAGAGCATCGGCTTGGAGTAGGAACGCCCGTCATCGGCGGTGATCAGCAGCAGCGGGGTTTCGCTATCAAGTTTGCGAAATTCGCGGGCGACGTTATAGCCGGCCAGCCCGGTTCCCACGATGACGACAGGTGCGTTCATGCCTGACTCCTCTTGTTTTGATTAGTTGATTTCAATCATTTCGAAATCCATCTTGCCCACGCCGCAGTCCGGGCACAGCCAGTCTGCCGGGACGTCTTCCCAACGCGTGCCCGGCGCAATGCCGTCATCCGGCCAACCGTCGGCTTCGTTGTAGATCAGGCCGCAGACGATACATTGCCACTTTTTCATTCAGGTACTTCCTCAGGGTTCAGGCGTTTTGCCGGCGCGGACGGTCGATGGTTGCAGCGCTGCCGTCCGGCTCAGGGCGTTTTGTACTGGTGGGGCCGGGCAGATGCAAGCCTGTTCGGCGCAACGGCGGGCCATTTCAATCGAAATCGACGGCCGACATGGTAAGCTCGCCGCCTCATTTGCTGCCAATAATGACTCATTGTGCAACACACAAAATCCTCCGGCATGGTCCCGACCTGGCGCTCACAAGGCCAACTGACGCCCCTGCCCGACACGTCTATCCTCGATTGGCTGTTCGATCATGGCTCACTCACCAGGCGCCTTATTCAGCTGACGAATGATGCGTTCAGCGTCACGCCGCTGTTCGAAGGCTGGCAGCCCTTGCGCGCCGATGAATGCGCCGCGCTGGACCTGGCCGACGGCAGTGAAGGCTGGGTGCGCGAGGTGTATCTGCGCGGCCACGGTGAGGCCTTGGTGTTCGCCCGCAGCGTGGCGTCGCGCAGCGCATTGCAGGGCGACGGCTTGCACATGGACGAATTGGGCAGCCGCTCGCTGGGTGAATTGCTGTTTTGCGACCAGGCGTTCCTGCGCCGCGCCATCGAGGTGTGTCGTTACCCGCAAGCGTGGCTGCCAAGCGAGGTGCGGGCCAGCGACTTGTGGGGCCGCCGCTCGCGTTTTGACCGTGGCGCGCTGAGCGTGCTGGTGGCCGAAATCTTCCTGCCGACCCTGTGGGACGCCGCCCGCGCCCAATCGGAGAACCGTTGATGTACCAAAGCCTGCTCAAGTCCTTGAACCGCTTGAACCCTCGGGCGTGGGATTTCATTCAGCTGACGCGCATGGACAAGCCCATCGGCATTTACCTGCTGCTGTGGCCAACGCTGTGGGCGCTGTGGATTGCCGGCAAGGGTTCGCCATCACTGGCCAACGTGGTGATTTTCGTTCTTGGCGTGGTACTGACCCGCGCCGGCGGCTGCGTGATCAACGACTGGGCCGACCGCAAGGTCGATGGCCACGTCAAGCGCACCGCGCAACGGCCGTTGGCCGCCGGCAAGATCAGCTCGAAAGAGGCGCTGGTGTTCTTTGCCTTGCTGATGGGCGTGAGTTTCCTGCTGGTGCTGTGCACCAATGCCGCGACCATTTGGCTATCGCTGGGCGGCCTGGCACTGGCCTTCACCTACCCGTTCATGAAGCGCTACACCTATTACCCGCAGGTGGTGCTGGGCATGGCGTTTTCGTGGGGCATGCCGATGGCCTTCACCGCCGAAACCGGCTCGGTGCCGGCGGTGGCCTGGTTGCTGTGGATCGCCAACCTGCTGTGGACGGTGGGTTACGACACCTATTACGCAATGACCGACCGCGACGATGACTTGAAGATCGGGGTCAAATCCACGGCGATTTTGTTCGGTGACGCGGACCGGGCAATCATCCTCACCCTGCAAACCCTGGCACTGGGCTGCTTGTGGCTGGCAGGCTCATCGTTCGAGCTGGGGATGTGGTTCCACCTGGGGCTGCTGGTGGCCGCCGGCTGCTTTGCCTGGGAATTCTGGTACACCCGCGACCGGGACCGGATGCGCTGCTTCAAGGCGTTTTTGCACAACCACTGGGCGGGGTTGGCGATTTTCGTCGGAATTGTTCTGGATTACGCGTTGCGCTGAGGTTTGAAAACACCGTCCGAACGCGAAGATGGCCTTCGGACGGTGTTTTAACGATTACATATGCTCGTGAACCACGTGCCAAACGTCCTTCATCTTGTCGCCCGACATGTCTCCGGGAGCCTTGTCCTTCACAAAGTAATACAGCGGTTTGCCACCATAGGCCCACTGCATCGTCCCGTCGTCACGCTTGACGACTGTCCACTTGCCTTCGGCCTTGGCACCCGCCTCTGCTTTCAACGGCGGCCAGTTTTCCGCGCATTGGCCGGTGCACACGGATTTGCCGCCGGTGTCCTTGTCGAAGGTGTACAGCGTCATGCCTTTGTGGTCGGTCATCATGCCGTTTTTATCCATCATGGCCGGTGGTGCGGCGAAGGCCAATGACGGGAGGATCAGGGCAGCGGCCAGCAGCAGGCCTTTGAAGGATTGCGAATGTCGTGTCATGGAAACCTTCCTTTTGTGGTTGTCAGGATTCGGACTTAGAGCTTAGCCCAGGATCCCGCCAATCGCCGGGCGACTAAAATACTGTCACACGACTGCAATAATTCCGTTATCTAATGCGGCGCAAGACAGTTAAATGACAAGAGGATTAAGGGCATGGTTGGCAGGAGCATTCTGATCGTCGACGACGAAGCGCCTATTCGCGAAATGATCGCCGTTGCGTTGGAAATGGCCGGCTATGACTGCCTGGAGGCTGAGAACTCCCAGCAGGCCCACGCCATCATCGTCGACCGCAAGCCGGACCTGATCCTGCTCGACTGGATGCTGCCCGGCACGTCCGGCATCGAACTGGCCCGTCGCCTCAAGCGTGATGAACTGACCGGGGACATCCCGATCATCATGCTCACCGCCAAGGGTGAAGAGGACAACAAGATCCAGGGCCTGGAAGTCGGCGCCGACGACTACATCACCAAACCGTTTTCCCCACGTGAGCTGGTGGCGCGCCTCAAGGCCGTGTTGCGCCGCGCCGGCCCGTCCGATGGCGAAGCGCCTATCGAAGTCGGCGGCCTGCTGCTGGACCCGATCAGCCACCGCGTGACCATCGACGGCCGTCCTGCCGAGATGGGCCCGACCGAATACCGCCTGCTGCAATTCTTCATGACCCACCAGGAACGGGCCTACACCCGAGGCCAGTTGCTGGACCAGGTCTGGGGCGGCAACGTCTACGTTGAAGAGCGCACCGTCGACGTGCACATCCGGCGCTTGCGCAAGGCGTTGGGCGATGCCTACGAAAATCTGGTACAAACCGTGCGCGGCACGGGCTACCGGTTTTCGACCAAGGCTTGATGACCGCAGCGGTTCCACTTTCAAGGACGTATCGTTTTCGTGAACCAAAACTGGCATGGCACCCTGATTCGCCACATGCTGCTGCTGGTCACCGCCTGCCTGGTGATCGGCCTCATTTCCGGCTACTACGGCTGGAGCCTTGCCGCCGGCCTGGGCCTTTACCTGGCCTGGACCCTCAAGCAATTGCTGCGTCTGCACGAGTGGCTGCGCCTGCACAAACCCGATGAAGCACCGCCCGACGGCTACGGCCTGTGGGGCGAGGTGTTCGACAGCATCTATCACCTGCAACGCCGCGACCAACGGGTCCGCGGGCGCCTGCAAGCGGTGATCGACCGGGTCCAGGAATCCACCGCCGCGCTGAAAGACGCGGTGATCATGCTCGACACCGACGGCAACCTGGAATGGTGGAACCGCGCCGCCGAGACCTTGCTGGGCCTCAAGACGCCGCACGACAGCGGGCAACCGGTGACCAACCTGGTGCGCCATCCGCGCTTCAAGGAATACTTCGAGCAAGAGAGCTACGCCGAGCCGCTGGAAATCCCGTCGCCAACCAACGACCGCGTGCGCATCCAGTTGTACCTCACCCGCTACGGCAACAACGAACACTTGATGCTGGTGCGCGACGTGACGCGCATCCATCAGCTGGAGCAGATGCGCAAAGACTTCATCGCCAACGTCTCCCATGAACTGCGCACACCGCTGACGGTGATTTGCGGCTACCTGGAAACCCTGCTCGACAACGTCGAGGAAGTGAACCCGCGCTGGAGCCGTGCCTTGCAGCAGATGCAGCAACAGGGCGGGCGCATGCAGACGCTGCTCAACGATTTGCTGCTGCTGGCCAAGCTGGAAGCCACCGATTACCCGTCGGACAACCAGCCCGTGCCGATCGACCACTTGCTGCAATCGATCAAGAGCGATGCGCAGCAGTTGTCCGGCCAGAAAAACCAGCACATCACCCTGGAAGCCGACCCGACGATCCTGCTCAAGGGCAGCGAGGCCGAGTTGCGCAGTGCGTTTTCCAACCTGGTGTTCAACGCGGTGAAATACACCCCGGCCGAAGGCAATATCCGTATTCGCTGGTGGGGCGACGACCAGGGCGCGCACCTGAGCGTGCAGGATTCCGGGATCGGTATCGACAGCAAACACTTGCCGCGCCTGACCGAACGCTTCTACCGCGTTGATTCCAGCCGCAACTCCAACACCGGTGGCACAGGCCTCGGTCTGGCGATCGTAAAACACGTTTTGTTACGTCATCGTGCGCGGATGGAGATCAGCAGCGTGCCGGGCCATGGCAGTACGTTTACCTGCCACTTTGCGCCGGCCCAGGTCACCCAATCACGGGCTATCGGCGCCGCTGACTGATACCGGCCAGCACGCGCCACTAGGCAACGGCCAAGTCAGCCGCTACATTGGCTGACTTGTGCCTGCCCTTCAGGCACGGATTTTTCTTCCCTTTCGAATACACGGAACCCGCAAAACTCCATCATGGACCCTTCCCCTGGCTTGACCCTCGCTACCATTTTCGCCGACTTCGGCATGATTCTTTTTGCTCTGATCCTGGTGTTGCTCAACGGCTTTTTCGTTGCGGCCGAATTTGCCATGGTCAAGTTGCGCTCGACCCGGGTCGAGGCCATCGCAGACAAAAACGGCTGGCGCGGGCATATCCTGCGCACCGTGCACAGTCAGCTCGATGCGTACCTCTCGGCGTGTCAGCTCGGTATCACCCTCGCCTCCCTCGGCCTGGGCTGGGTCGGTGAGCCGGCGTTTGCCCACATCCTCGAACCGCTGCTGGACGCTGTCGGCGTGCAATCGGCCGAAGTGGTCAAGGGTGTTTCGTTCTTCACCGCGTTCTTCATCATTTCGTACCTGCACATCGTGGTCGGCGAACTGGCCCCGAAATCCTGGGCCATCCGCAAACCCGAACTGCTGTCGCTGTGGACCGCCGTGCCGCTGTACCTGTTCTATTGGGCCATGTACCCCGCCATCTACCTGCTCAACGCCAGCGCCAACACCATCCTGCGTATCGCCGGCCAGGGTGAACCCGGCCCGCATCACGAGCACCATTACAGCCGTGAAGAACTAAAACTGATCCTGCACTCCAGCCGTGGCCAGGACCCGAGCGACCAAGGCATGCGCGTGCTGGCCTCGGCGGTGGAAATGGGCGAGCTGGAAGTGGTCGACTGGGCCAACTCCCGCGAAGACCTGGTGACGCTTGAGTTCAACGCACCGCTCAAGCAGATCCTGGCGATGTTCCGTCGCCACAAGTTCAGCCGCTACCCGGTGTACGACAGCGAGCGCCAGGAGTTCGTCGGCCTGCTGCACATCAAGGACTTGCTGCTGGAGCTGGCGGCGCTGGACCATATTCCCGAGTCGTTCAACCTGGCTGAACTGACTCGCCCGCTGGAGCGCGTTTCCCGGCACATGCCGCTGTCGCAGTTGCTGGAGCAGTTCCGCAAGGGCGGCTCGCACTTCGCCGTGGTCGAAGAGGCGGATGGCAACATCATCGGCTACCTGACCATGGAAGACGTGCTGGAAGTGCTGGTCGGCGACATCCAGGACGAACACCGCAAGGCCGAGCGCGGGATCCTCGCGTACCAGCCGGGCAAGCTGCTGGTGCGCGGCGATACGCCGCTGTTCAAGGTTGAACGCCTGTTGGGCATCGACCTCGACCACGTCGAAGCCGAAACCCTCGCCGGGCTGGTCTACGAAAGCCTCAAGCGCGTTCCCGAAGAAGAGGAAGTGCTGGAAGTCGAAGGGTTGCGGATCATCATCAAGAAGATGAAAGGGCCGAAGATCGTGCTGGCCAAGGTGTTGATGCTTAATTAACCGGCTGGTCCGGTTTCGCGCGGCCCCCTTCGCTGGCAAGCCAGCTCCTACAGGTTTTGCAGGAGCTGGCTTGCCAGCGAAGGCGTCAGACCGACAACGCCTACTGCTTGCCCAACGCAAAGTTGGGCAACGCCCCCACCGGCTGGTTGAACTGATACGGAATCGATACCAGCCCCAGCCCGGTATTGCGCTGCACTACAAAGTGCAAATGCGGCCCGGTGCTGTTGCCGGTGTTGCCCGACAACGCCAGGGCACTGCCAACCTTCACCTTCTGGCCTTCGCGCACACACACCGAGCCCCTTTTCAGGTGCAGGTAAACGCCCATGGTTCCGTCATCGTGCAGCACCCGCACGAAATTGCCGGAGGCGTCGCTGCCACGCCCGTCCTGGTTGTTCTCGGTTTTCACCACCACCCCGCCCCGTGCGGCGATGATCGGCGTGCCCTCAGGCATCGCGATGTCGATGGCGTAACGGTTCTTGGGCCCAAAGTGGCTGTAGGGGCCATTGGCGCCCTGGCTGATCCGGAACGGCCCGCCACGCCACGGCAGCGGGTAGCGATAGCCGACGGTGGCCCCTGTGGGTGCGCCCAGGATGTAATTGAACTTCGGGGTGTAGGCGAGCGGCTTGCCAGCGCTGGCCGGCGTGAGCTGCGCCATGCGCACGCTGGAGCGTAGCTGTATCACCCGCCTAATCGGCCGGCCTGGCGCACCGCTGGCGTTCTTCACGCCGGTGAAACTCAATTCGACCTCGACCGGCGCATACAGGTCATTGCGCACGTACACGCTGTCCACGCCATCCTTTTTCACCACGATCAGGCGCACCTGTTGCTCCAGGTGCTCGTCCATGTCGTCACGAAAAACAAACGGCCTGGCGTCTTTGCTGGTGGGGAAATCGCTGTAGGAGACCACGCCATTGGCATCGGTGGACTTGTAGATCGTCATGGCCATCGCCGAACCGGCAGCCATGCACAGACCACAAAAAAGCAGTATTCGCGTGAACATGGGGATCAATTCTGTCGAGTGAAACCTGAGTGGGAGCCTAGCAGTTGCAATGGACCCGGGGAGTCGGCAGATGTTTCAGACTCGACAGGGTCAAGCCGGCTCAAGCGGTCCGATCGCCGACACGTTGATGTCGACCTTCAATTGCGCCGCGGCCGACAGATTCACCAATGCATCCAGGGAAAACTTGTCGATCTTGCCGCCCAGTACATCATTGAGTCGCGGCTGGCTGATGCCCAAGCGCTTGGCGGCTTCTTTCTGCGACAACTCCCAGGCGCGGACGGTTTTGCCCAGCTCGAGCATTAACCGGGACCGCAAACGCATGTTCGCCGCTTCCTGGGGCGTATCCTCCAGCGCATCCCAGATACTCTCGAAACGCTGCATACCGGTATGTTGATCCGTCATGGTATTAACCTATTTCCCTCAGCCTGGCACGTGCCAGCTCGATATCCCGCCCTTCGGTTTTTTGTGTGGTCTTGTGCATCGCATGCAGCACATAAACGGCCTCTGGCCGGTTGACCACGTAAAACACCCGAAAGGCGCCTGACTGCTCGGTGATTCTGATCTCGTTCACGCCGGGGCCGATTGTCTTCATCGGTCGCCAGCCGAAGGGTGCTTCGCCTTGCTGCAAAAGATCCAGCTGAAACCCTGCGGCCCTCCGTGCGTCGAGCGGGAAGGCCTTGAGGTCTTTGAGCGCACTCCCGACAAATACCACATCCTTGTGCCTTGGCATCGACTTCTCCTGTTGCTGACAGGAAAAGTCTAATCGGCCTGGCGACGCCCGTCGGACAGGGTTGTTTCAAGGCGTGGCGCCACCCGCCTACGAAGAGCTTATATCAAAACAGATATAAATGAAGGCAGCTGGCAGGTAAACGGATGCGCGGTCATCCCCATCAGCCTTCTTGATTGCTCATAGGATGGGCCTGACCCCGATTTTCGGGGTCAGCCGAGGCAAGGCTTATGCGCCAGGAATGAAGTGCTTCTGCGCCGTTCCCCGCGCAATCAGGCGGGAGATGTAGTCGAGTTTCTGCGCGTCCTGATCGACGAAGCGGAAGGTCAGTTGCAGCCAGTCGCTGTCGGGCTTCGGTTCGTGGGCCACGACCGCGTGCAGGTAGCCGTTGAGACGGGCGGTTTCGGCGTTGTCGCCTTGTTCAAGATCGAGCACGGCGCTATCGAGGATCTGCGGCAGCGCCTCGGTGCGTTTGACCACCAGCAGCGCTTCCTTGAGGCTCAGGGCCTTGATCACGCATTGCTGGATGCCGTTGGGCAAGCGTAATTGGCCCTGGCCGCGACCGTTGGTCAGCGCTGACGAAGCCGCTGGAGCCTTGACCGGTGGACTGTTGAGCAGGCCTCGCGAAGGCGTCGCGGCCGCTGCCGCAGGGGCTGGCGTCGCGGCAGCCACGGGTGGCTTGCCGCCCGTCAGTGCGTTCAGCGAGTCGTTGGCGAAGGCCGGAACAGTTTTGGTCGCGGCCACGTTGATCAAGGCATCGAGCTTGCCGACCTTGTGCAGCGCCTGCTTGACCTTGGTGATCAGTTGTTCATTGGTGAACGGCTTGCTGACGTAACCCGAGACGCCGGCCTGGATCGCCTGGACAACGTTTTCCTTGTCGCCACGGCTGGTCACCATCACAAAGGGCATGGCCTTGAGGTTGTCTTGCTCGCGGCACCAGGTCAGGAGTTCCAGGCCGGACATTTCCGGCATTTCCCAGTCGCACAGGACCAGGTCGAACGTTTCCTTGGCGAGCATGGCCTGGGCCTTGCGACCGTTGATCGCATCTTCGATCCGCATGCCCGGAAAATAATTGCGCAGGCACTTTTTCACCAGGTCACGAATGAACGACGCGTCGTCCACGACCAACACACTGACCTTACTCATCCACCACCCCTTTAAAAAATCCCGGCCAGCATACCGCCTTGCTGATGGCACATTGCCAAAAAACCTCAGTCACGCCGGACTTTTCGTTCGCGGGTGCTGCTTTTCGAATGCGTTCGCCACAAACAAAAACGCCCGACCAACAGGCCGGGCGCTTTACTGGGGCAACCTTACTTATCGTCAGTTTTGCCCGGAACATTAGCGCTTTCGCCGGTTGTTCCTTCGACTTCTTCCTTCATGCGCTTGAGGCCCAAGTGACGGACGTCGGTGCCGCGCACCAGGTAAATCACCAGTTCGGAGATGTTGCGCGCGTGATCGCCGATACGCTCCAGCGAACGCAGCACCCAGATGATGCTCAGAACCCGCGAGATAGAGCGCGGGTCTTCCATCATGTAGGTCGCCAACTCACGCAGGGCGGTCTTGTATTCGCGGTCGATGATTTTGTCGTACTGCGCCACCGACAGCGCCAGTTCGGCGTCGAAACGGGCAAAGGCGTCCAGGGCATCACGGACCATGTTGCGCACCTGGTCGCCAATGTGGCGCACTTCGACGTAACCGCGCGGTGCTTCGCCTTCTTCGCACAACTGGATGGCGCGACGGGCGATCTTGGTCGCCTCGTCACCGATGCGCTCCAGGTCGATCACCGACTTGGAGATGCTGATGATCAAACGCAGGTCGGACGCTGCCGGCTGGCGACGGGCCAGAATGCGCAGGCATTCTTCGTCGATGTTGCGTTCCATCTGGTTGATCTGGTCGTCGATCTCGCGCACCTGCTGGGCCAGGCCGGAGTCGGCCTCGATCAGCGCGGTCACCGCGTCGTTGACCTGCTTCTCGACCAGCCCGCCCATGGCCAGGAGGTGGCTGCGCACTTCCTCAAGCTCCGCGTTGAACTGCTGGGAGATGTGGTGAGTAAGGCCTTCCTTAGAAATCATGTTGTCTGCTCCGCAAAAGCTGTGA
Source organism: Pseudomonas sp. NFX15 (assembly GCF_049132105.1). Classification (NCBI taxonomy): domain Bacteria; kingdom Pseudomonadati; phylum Pseudomonadota; class Gammaproteobacteria; order Pseudomonadales; family Pseudomonadaceae; genus Pseudomonas; species Pseudomonas sp. NFX15. The sequence continues at coordinate 145,052 of NZ_JAFMPV010000012.1, read as the reverse complement.
GCTGCAAGCTACAAGCTGCAAGCTGTTGTGTGTCGAACCCGAACCGCTCTTGTTGCCGCTTCAAACGGGCGGCTGGTGGCGGCTGCTAGCCGTAACGACCGGTGATGTAGTCTTCGGTCTGTTTCTTCGCCGGGTTGGTGAACAGGGTGTCGGTGTCGCCAAACTCGACCAGCTTGCCCATGTACATGAACGCGGTGTAGTCGGACACCCGCGCCGCCTGTTGCATGTTGTGGGTCACGATGACGATGGTGAACTTGGATTTCAGTTCGTAGATCAGCTCTTCGACTTTCAGCGTGGAGATCGGGTCGAGTGCCGAGCACGGTTCGTCGAGCAGCAACACTTCCGGCTCGACGGCGATGGTGCGGGCGATCACCAGACGCTGCTGCTGACCACCGGACAAGCCGAGTGCCGACTCGTGCAGGCGGTCCTTGACCTCGTCCCACAGTGCCGCGCCTTTCAACGCCCACTCGACGGCTTCGTCGAGCACGCGCTTCTTGTTGATCCCCTGGATGCGCAGGCCGTACACCACGTTTTCGTAGATGGTCTTCGGGAACGGGTTGGGCTTCTGGAACACCATGCCGACGCGACGACGCAGCTCGGCCACGTCTTCGCCCTTGCGGTAGATGTTGTTGCCGTACAGGTTGATTTCGCCTTCTACGCGGCAACCGTCAACCAGGTCGTTCATGCGGTTGAAAGTGCGCAGCAGCGTGGACTTGCCGCAGCCGGACGGGCCGATGAAGGCGGTCACGCGCTGTTTCGGGATGTTCATGCTGACGTCGTACAGCGCTTGTTTTTCGCCATAGAACAGGCTCAGGCCCGGCACTTCGATGGCCACGGTTTCCTGCTCGAGGTTCAGGCTCTGCTTGTCGCGACCCAGGGCCGACATGTTGATGCCGTGGGTGTGTGTTTCGTGCTGCATGGGAAGCTCCCTGTGCTAACAAATTCGGTTTGTTTAACCACTAGCCTGGTGTTCGGGCCAGCGGCTTACTCAAAATCTCTGTCTGACACCGGTCCCCTGTAGGAGCTGGCTTGCCAGCGAAGGCGTACTCACTGACGCCAGAGGCTTCGCTGGCAAGCCAGCTCCTACAGGGGGGGCGTGCCGACCTCAATCAGCTATCCAGCGCTTTGTACTTCTCGCGCAGGTGGTTTCGAATCCACACCGCCGACAGGTTCAATGTCGCGATCACCAGCACCAGCAGCAGCGCCGTGGCGTATACCAACGGCCGTGCAGCTTCGACGTTCGGGCTCTGGAAGCCGACGTCATAGATGTGGAAGCCCAGGTGCATGATCTTCTGGTCCAGGTGCAGGTACGGGTAGTTACCGTCCACCGGCAGCGACGGCGCCAGTTTCACCACGCCCACCAGCATCAGCGGCGCCACTTCACCGGCGGCGCGGGCCACGGCGAGGATCATGCCGGTCATCATCGCCGGGCTGGCCATGGGCAGCACGATCTTCCACAAGGTTTCAGCCTTGGTCGCACCGAGGGCCAACGAGCCTTCACGCACGGTGCGGGGAATCCGCGCCAGGCCTTCTTCAGTGGCCACGATCACCACCGGCACCGCCAGCAGCGCCAGGGTCAACGAGGCCCAGAGCAGACCCGGCGTACCGAAGGTCGGCGCCGGCAGTGCTTCGGGGAAGAACAAACGGTCGAGCGATCCACCCAGCACGTAGACGAAGAAACCCAGGCCGAATACGCCGTAAACGATGGCCGGAACGCCCGCCAGGTTGTTCACCGCGATGCGGATGATTCGGGTCAGCGCGTTCTGCTTGGCGTATTCACGCAGGTACACCGCGGCCAACACGCCGAACGGGGTCACGATCATCGCCATGATCAGGGTCATCATCACGGTGCCGAAGATCGCCGGGAAAATCCCGCCTTCGGTGTTCGCTTCACGCGGGTCGTCGCTCAGGAACTCCCAGACCTTGCCGAAGTAAAAACCGACCTTGGTCAGGGTGCTCATGGCGTTCGGCTGGTAGGCGTGAACCACTTTGCCGATGCCGATCTCGATTTCCTTACCGTTCGCATCGCGGGCGGTCAGGCTGTCGCGGTTGAACTGCGCATGCAAATCGCTCAGGCGTGCTTCGATGTCCTGATAGCGAGCGTTGAGCTCGGCACGCTCGGACTCCAGGTCCGCTTGCGCGGTGGCGTCGAGCTTGCCTTCCAGCTCCAGTTTGCGACCGTGCAAGCGGATGCGTTCGAGACCGGCGTTGATCGCGCCGATGTCGGTTTTTTCCAGGCTCTTGAGCTGCGCAGCCAGCTTGTTCACGCGCTCGACACGGGCCTGCAGTTCCGGCCAGGCGGCTTCGCCTTCAGCGATGACCTTGCCGCCTTCCTTGACGTTGACCAGGTAACCGTAGAAGTTGCCCCACTCGCGACGTTCGATCGCCATCAACTCTGGCGGCGTGGTCTGGTTGGTCAGCCACTCGCCGACAATCCAGGTGAAGTCGTTTCCGTTCAGGTCACGGTTGCCGACTTTGATCAGCTCGCGGGTCATGAACTCCGGACCTTGGTCCGGCACCGGCAAGCCGGCGGTTTTCAGACGGGCACGGGGCACTTCTTCCTTCTGTACCACTTCGCCGATGACCAGGTGATTGGCCTGGCCCGGTACGTCGTAGTTGGCGTGGATCAGGTCCGCCGGCCAGAAGTGACCCAGGCCGCGCACGGCAATCACGGCCAGCAGGCCAATGGTCATGATGACCGCGATGGACACCGCGCCACCGCTGATCCAGACGCCGGGGGCGCCGCTCTTGAACCATCCATTCAGGGAGTTCTGTTTCACAGACTTCTACCTTTCTTAAAGCGACGAGTATTTCTTGCGCAGACGCTGACGAATCAGTTCTGCGAGGGTGTTCATGACGAAGGTGAACAGCAGCAGCACCAGCGCCGAGAGGAACAGCACGCGGTAGTGGCTGCCGCCGACTTCCGATTCGGGCATTTCCACCGCAACGTTGGCCGCCAGGGTGCGCAGGCCTTCGAACAGGTTCATTTCCATGACCGGGGTATTACCGGTGGCCATCAACACGATCATGGTTTCACCGACCGCACGGCCCATGCCGATCATCAGCGCCGAGAAAATGCCCGGGCTCGCGGTGAGGATCACCACGCGGGTCATGGTCTGCCACGGCGTGGCACCGAGGGCCAGGGAGCCCAGGGTCAGGCCGCGAGGCACGCTGAACACGGCGTCTTCGGCGATCGAGTAGATGTTCGGGATGACCGCGAAGCCCATGGCCAGGCCGACCACCAGTGCGTTGCGCTGGTCGTAGGTGATGCCCAGGTCGTGGGAGATCCACATGCGCATGTCGCCGCCGAAGAACCAGTTCTCCATGAACGGGCTCATGTACAGCGACAGCCAGCCCACGAACAGGATCACCGGGATCAGGATGGCCGACTCCCAGCCGTCCGGCACTTTCAGGCGGATCGACTCAGGCAGGCGACTGAAGATGAAACCGGCGACCAGGATGCCAATCGGCAGCAACATCAGCAGGCTGAAGATGCCGGGCAAATGCCCTTCTACATACGGTGCGAGGAACAGACCGGCGAAGAAACCGAGGATCACCGTCGGCATCGCTTCCATCAGTTCGATCACCGGCTTGACCTTGCGGCGCATGCCCGGGGCCATGAAGTACGCGGTGTAGATTGCAGCGGCAACGGCCAGTGGTGCGGCCAGCAACATGGCGTAGAACGCGGCTTTGAGGGTACCGAAGGTCAGCGGCGACAAGCTCAGCTTGGGTTCAAAATCAGTATTGGCGGCGGTCGATTGCCAGACATATTTAGGCTCGTCGTAGTTCTCGTACCAGACCTTGCTCCACAGCGCGCTCCACGAGACTTCCGGGTGCGGATTGTCGAGCAGCAGCGGTTCCAGCTTGCCGCCGGCTTCCACAATTACGCGGTTGGCGCGAGGCGACAGGCCGAAAATGCCCTGGCCTTCGGCGACCGGCTGCACCAGCAAGGTGCGGTGCGCGGTGCTGTGGAACACGCCGAGCTTGCCGGAAGCGTCGAGGGCCAAAAAGCCCTTGCGGCGCTCTTCAGCAGTGATTTCAACGATCGGCGTGGTGCCCATCTGGAAGGTACGGATTTGCTTCAGGCGCTGTTCGCCATCCGTGTCACGGGCCATGAACCACTGGGCCAGGCCACCTCTGGAGTCACCGATGATCAACGAAATGCCGCCCACCAGCTGGGTGCTGGCGGTGACTTGCGCTTCACCGTCTTCCAGCAGTTTGTAGCGACCGTTGAGGCTCTTGTCGCGCAGGCTGAACACGTCGGCCTGGGCACGCCCGTTGATCACGTACAACCACTGCTGACGCGGGTCGACGAAGATGTTCTTCACCGGCTCGGTCATCTGCGGCAGCTCAATGCGCTTCTGCTCGTTGGTGACTTCGCCGGTCATCATGTTCTCTTCGCTGGTCAGCGACAGCACATTGAGTTGCGAACCGGTGGAGCCGACCAGCATCAAGGTCGAATCGTTGGCGTTGAGGCTCACGTGCTCCAGCGCACCGCCGGCTTCGTTGACTGCGATTGGCGCTTCGCCATACGGGTACTCGACGGCCGGGGTAATGGTTTTCTTGCCTTGCGGGTAGCTGACCTTATAGGTGTGACGGAAAACCAGTGCCTGGCCGCTGGACAGGCCCACGGCCACCAGCGGGTGACCTGGCTGGTCTTCAGCAATGGAGGTCACGGTGGTGCCGGCCGGGATCGGCAAATCGACGCGCTTGAGTTCAGCGCCACTGTCGATATCGAAGAACAAGGCCTGGCCTTTATCGGAAACCCGCATGGCGACCTGGTTTTGTTCTTCCAGGGAGATCATCAGGGGTTTGCCGGCGTCTTGCATCCAGGCGGGCGTGATGGATTCCTTGGCAGTCAGGCTGGCACCCTGGAACAGGGGAGCGACGACGTAGGCAAGGAAAAAGAAGATCAAGGTGATCGCACCCAGTACAGCAAGGCCGCCAATGAGGACGTACCAGCGGGTCAGGCGATCTTTAAGCGCACGAATGCGGCGCTTGCGTTGCAACTCAGGCGTATTGAAATCAATGCGTTTGGGGGGATTAGTAGTCATGTTGGAATTGGCCAGATCATTCATTCGCACACCCTAGCGATCCTGTATGACAGAAAGATGACAGCACAGTGACGCAGCAAATCCGCCGCTAGCAGTCGCCAGCAGTGGATAGAGGAGTAGAAGTGAATGGGGGCGGCGCTTGCCGCCCCCATCGGGAGTCCAGAGGGTTCACCCTAGACTCAATTTGTTACTTTTTTGCGACTTCAGCGCCACCTTCCGACAGACCCAGGTCAGCCAGTGCTTTGGCTGCGACTTTGGCTGGCAGTGGGATGTAGCCGTCTTTCACCACAACTTCCTGGCCCTGTTTGGACAGAACCAGTTTCACGAACTCGGCTTCCAGCGGGGCCAGAGGCTTGTTCGGGGCTTTGTTCACGTAAACGTACAGGAAGCGCGACAGTGGGTACTTGCCGTTCAGGGCGTTCTCTTCGCTGTCTTCGATGAACTCGGTGCTGCCTTTCTTCGACAGGGCAACGGTTTTCACGCTAGCGGTCTTGTAGCCGATACCCGAGTAGCCGATGCCGTTCAGCGAGGAGCTGATCGACTGAACAACCGAAGCCGAACCTGGTTGTTCGTTCACGTTTGGCTTGTAGTCGCCTTTGCACAGGGCTTCTTCTTTGAAGTAGCCGTAGGTGCCGGATACCGAGTTACGACCGAACAGTTGAACCGGCTTGTTGGCCAGGTCGCCGGTCACGCCCAGGTCGCCCCAAGTCTTGACTTCGGTTTTAGCGCCGCACAGACGAGTGGACGAGAAGATCGCGTCAACTTGTTCCATGGTCAGGTGCTGGATCGGGTTGTCCTTGTGCACGAATACCGCCAGGGCATCCACGGCAACCGGGATAGCAGTTGGCTTGTAGCCGTACTTCTGCTCGAAGGCAGCCAGTTCGGTGTCCTTCATCTTGCGGCTCATCGGGCCCAGGTTCGAGGTGCCTTCAGTCAGCGCAGGTGGCGCGGTGGCGGAGCCAGCGGCCTGAATCTGGATGTTTACGTTCGGGTATTCTTTCTTGTAGTTCTCAGCCCACAGGGTCATGAGGTTGGCCAGGGTGTCGGAACCAACGCTGGACAGGTTGCCCGACACACCAGTGGTCTTGGTGTAGCTCGGGATCGACGGGTCAACAGCGGCGACCGCGTTGGCAGTTGCAACGCCAGCAGCGACAAAAGTCATTGCCGCCATCAAACGCTTCAGTTTCATGCCTTACTCCTAGCAGATAGGGTGTGTTAAGTCGGGGCCAAGTATCAGCAGGCCGTGTGAACACTCTATGGCTGAAATATGACAATTGGATGAAAGGCCAGTATCCGAGGTTTTGCAGGATGATTCGTGGGCCCTCAATCGCGAGCAGACTCGCTCCCACAATTTGAAATGCAGTCAACTGTAGGAGCGAGCCTGCTCGCGATTGGGCCAACACAGACAATAAAAAGTCGAGACTAACGCCCCTTTTTCCAGAGATAAGCCCCCACCACAATCCCGACTCCACACAGCACCGCCACATAATAAGCAGGCCCCATGGCACTTTCCTTGAGCAACAGGCTGACGATCATCGGTGTCAAGCCGCCGAAAATCGCGTAGGCCACGTTGTAGGAGAACGACAAGCCGCTGAAGCGCACCACGGGCGGGAAGGCCTTGACCATGACGTACGGCACCGCGCCGATGGTGCCGACCAGCAGACCGGTCAGGGCATACAGCGGGAATAGCCAGTCCGGGTGATCGGCGAGGCTGTGGTAGAAAGTCCAGGAACTGGCCAGCAATGCCGTGCAGCCAATCACGAAGACGCGCCCGGCACCGAAACGATCGGCCAGTGCGCCGGCCATGATGCAACCAAAACTCAGGAACACGATTGCCAGGCTGTTGGCCTGCAGCGAAGTAGTGGCCGAGAAGTGATAGACCGTCTGCAACACGGTCGGGGTCATCAGGATCAACACCACGATGGCGGCCGACAGCAGCCAGGTCAGCAGCATCGAAATGGCAATCGCACCGCGATGGTCACGCAGCACCGCACGCAGCGGCACTTCTTCGGCCAGGGCCTTGCGCTGTTGCAGCTCGGCGAACACCGGGGTTTCGTGCAACCAGCGGCGCAGGTAGACCGAGAACAGGCCAAACACGCCACCGAGCAGGAACGGGATCCGCCAGGCGTAATCCGCCACTTGCGAAGGCGTATAGAGGCTGTTGATTGCCGTGGCGACCAGCGAACCGAGCAGGATGCCCGCCGTCAGGCCGCTGGTCAGGGTGCCGCAGGCGTAGCCGACATGCCGTTGCGGCACGTGCTCGGAAACGAAAACCCATGCCCCCGGCACTTCACCACCAATGGCCGCGCCCTGGATCACCCGCATCAGCAGCAACAGGATTGGAGCCCACATGCCGATCTGCGCGTACGTCGGCAGCAGGCCCATGATCAGGGTCGGCACGGCCATCATGAAGATGCTCAGGGTGAACATTTTCTTGCGGCCCAGCAGGTCGCCGAAGTGCGCCATTACGATGCCGCCCAGCGGCCGTGCTAGGTAGCCGGCGGCGAAAATGCCGAAGGTCTGCATCAGGCGTAGCCATTCGGGCATGTCGGCCGGGAAGAACAGTTTCCCCACCACTGTGGCAAAGAACACGAAGATGATGAAATCGTAGAATTCCAGCGCGCCGCCCAGGGCAGACAGCGACAGGGTCTTGTAATCGTTGCGGGTCAGCGGACGTGCGGGTTGGTCTGGCTGCGCGATGCTCGAGGGCGCTGTGGTCATGTCGGGGGCTTCTCTTATAGTCGGATCTGCAACCTCAACAACGCAGGCGGAGGTTTGGGCAGGTCCGGCACCATAGCAAATTGTTCGAAAAAGCACATAGAGGCGCGCTTTTGACAGTCAAAATGAGAACCGGACGGTCGTCGCGGAGTCTACCGACCGATATACTCGCAGCCTTGCTCCGGTTTTTGAGGGTTGCTGTGCGAAAACGCCTGTCAGGTTCATAGGCGATTTCGCAGAGTTTCCCTTTAGGCGCCTTATGGAAAACGTGACGAACGTAGTATGTTCGGTGCTGAATCGTTTTTCCCGAAGACGGCTACCACCCGCACTACCAACGAAGAGTCACGGGTCAGAGGCACCCCCGGCATGATAGAGCTCGAACAAGAAGATCCGATCCCGCAAGGCGACCTGGCCCTGCAAATCACCGCGCTCCCACGCGAAACCAACGGCTTTGGCGATATTTTCGGCGGCTGGCTGGTGGCGCAGATGGACTTGGCAGGCACCGCGATGGCCAGCAAGGTCGCCGGCGGCCGCGTGGCTACCGTTGCGATCGACCGCATGGCGTTTCTGGTGCCGGTGGCCGTGGGCGCCCAGCTCTCCTTTTATACCCAGGCCCTGGAAATCGGTCGCAGCTCGATCAAGATGATGGTCGAGGTCTGGAGCGACGATCCACTGTCCAGCGAGTGGCGTAAAGTGACCGAAGCGGTGTTTGTGTTCGTGGCCATAGACGGCAGCGGCCGCACCCGTTCGGTTCCGCCCCGCGCCCGTTAAACCTCGCAGCCGTTTTGCGGTCGATAGTCGTCCACGTTATTGATTGAGAGCTGTCCCATGAGCACGCCCACTGTTGAAGCCGTCAAACTGGATGAACTGAATTGCTGGCGCATCCGCCACGGTCAGGCCGAATTACTGGTGGCCCAGCAAGGCGCGCACATCCTCAGCTATCAATTGGCCGGCCAACCGCCACTGATCTGGCTCAATGACGAAGCCGTGTTCAAGACCGGCAAGAGCATTCGGGCCGGTGTGCCGGTGTGCTGGCCGTGGTTCGGCGTCTTCGAGCGCAACCCGCAAAGCGTCAAGGCGATGCGGGTCAGCGATCAAGCGCCGGCGGCTCACGGTTTCGTGCGGGCGATGGATTGGGAACTGGGCGGCATCGAGACCGAAGGCGAAAGCGTCAAGGTCGCGTTCCTGCTGCCCTACCCCGAAGGCGGCTTTGCTGGCTGGCCACACCAGGTCGATTTGACCCTGACCATTCGCCTCGACGAGCAACTGCATATCCAGTTGACCAGCCACAACCGTGGCGCAGACACCGTCAGCATCAGCCAGGCGTTGCACAGTTACTTTGCCGTCAGCGACGTGCGCAATGTGCACGTCGAAGGCGTGGATGGCTTGAGCTACATCGAAACCCTGGAAGACTGGACAACCAGGCAGCAGTCCGGTGATCTGCACTTTACCGGCGAGACCGACCGCATCTACCTCGATGCCCCGTCACAATTGAGCATCGTCGATCCGGCCTGGGAGCGGCGCATCGTGCTGACCAGCACCGGCTCGCGCACGGCAGTGATCTGGAACCCGTGGATCGACCGTGCCGCCGCATTCAGCGACATGGCCGATGATGGCTGGCAGCGCATGCTGTGCATCGAGACCGCGAACGTGATGGACGATGTGGTGCATCTTGCATCGGGTGCCAGCCACACGATGGCCGTCAGCGTCGGTAGCGCACCGCTCTAACACCATCATCTTTGTAGGAGCGGGCTTGCCCGCGAAGGCGGCGTAACAGACAACAAGAATGTTGAATGTTATGGCCCCTTCGCGGGCAAGCCCGCTCCTACATTTGAATCATTACAAGTCGGATTCTTTGACGACCCTGACCTTCTGCGCATCCAGCGCATACGCTGCATCGGCCAGGTCATTGCTGACCTTCTCGACCTTCAGCGTGCCGGTCACCCACAACGGTGTGTAGATATCGTTGAGCTTCAGGCCCTTGGGATAGCGCACCAGCACCAGTTGGTTAGGCGGTGGCGGCGGCACGTGGATACAGGCGCCCGGGTACGGCACCAGGAAGAACAAGGTGCTGCGGCCCTTGGCGTCGGACTCCAGCGGCACCGGATAACCGCCGATGCGGATGTCCTTGTCATTCATCGCCGCCACGGTCTTGGTCGAGTACATCACGGCCGGCAAGCCTTTGGCCTGCTTCATGCCACCCTTGTCAGTAAAAGTGCCATTGGCCTCCGGGGAGTTGTGGTCGATTTCGGGCATGGCCTCGAGGGCTTTCTGGTCCGACTTGGGCATCAGTTCGAGCCAGTCGGTTTCCGGCAGTTCGCCGGCATGGGCGAGGCCCGCACCCAATAAAAGAAAAGTCAGCAAAATACGGCGCATGTAAGTGCTCGGTATAGGAAGGATCAGGAAACGCCGAGCATTCTAGCCCTCCCGGCACACGCAGCCGAGAGGACTTTGTCGCTGGCTTCAGTTCTTTTTGACCAGGCCGTAGATCACCAGCAGGATCACCGCGCCCACCAGCGCACCGATGAAGCCTGCGCCCTGGCCAGCCTGATAGATGCCCAGAGCCTGGCCGCCGTAAGTGGCCGCCAGCGAACCGCCGATACCGAGCAGGATGGTCATGATCCAGCCCATGCTGTCATCGCCCGGTTTCAGGAACCGCGCCAGCAGGCCGACGATCAAGCCGATAAAGATGGTTCCGATGATTCCCATGGCATTTCCCTCTGAATGAAGTGGCTATGCGAAAGCCTAGTCAGACTTTGGCATCCTGCCATGAGAGAACGGCGCAACCTGAAGGTTCCGCCGCTGCCACATGAAACTATTCGGCGATCAGTGCCTCGACCTTGAGGATCTGCGCGGTCAGCGTTTCGCGATCGGCGCAACGCAAGTTGGCGTGACCGACCTTGCGGCCGGCCTTGAACGCCTTGCCGTAGTGGTGCAGATGGCAATCGGCGATGGCCAATACCTTGTCGGCGTCCGGCACCTTGCCGATGAAGTTGAGCATGGCGCTCTCGCCGACCTTGGCCGTCGAACCCAACGGCAGACCGGCGACGGCCCGCAGGTGGTTTTCGAACTGGCTGCACTCGGCGCCTTCGGTGGTCCAGTGCCCGGAGTTATGCACACGCGGGGCAATTTCGTTGGCCTTGAGGCCACCGTCGACTTCAAAGAACTCGAATGCCATCACGCCGACGTAATCCAGCTGCTTGAGCACACGACTGGAGTAGTCTTCGGCGAGCGCTTGCAGCGGGTGATCGGTACTGGCCACGGACAGCTTGAGGATGCCGCTGTCGTGGGTGTTGTGCACCAGCGGATAGAAACGGGTTTCACCGTCGCGGGCACGTACAGCGATCAGCGAGACCTCGCCGGTGAACGGCACGAAACCTTCCAGCAGGCAGGCCACGCTGCCCAACTCGGCAAAGGTGTCCACCACGTCTTCAGGGGTGCGCAGGACCTTCTGGCCCTTGCCGTCGTAACCCAGCGTACGGGTTTTCAGCACCGCCGGCAGGCCGATGGCGGCCACGGCGATGTCCAGGTCAGCCTGGGACTGGATGTCGGCGAACGCCGGGGTCGGAATCCCCAGGTCCTTGAACATGCTTTTCTCGAACCAACGATCGCGGGCGATGCGCAGGGCTTCGGCGCTGGGGTAGACCGGCACGAATTGCGAGAGGAACGCGACGGTTTCCGCCGGCACGCTTTCGAACTCGAAGGTCACCAGATCGACTTCATCGGCCAGTTGGCGCAGGTGATCCTGATCGCCGTAATCGGCCCGCAGGTGTTCGCCCAACGCGGCTGCGCAAGCATCCGGCGCCGGGTCCAGGAAAGCGAAGTTCATGCCCAGCGGAGTGCCCGCCAGCGCCAACATGCGACCCAACTGGCCGCCACCGATTACACCGATCTTCATCGTCAACAACCTCAGGCGATGCGTGGGTCTGGATTGTCCAGGACGCTGTCTGTCTGCTCAGCACGGAACGTTTTCAACACGTCGTGGAACTGTGGATGCTTGGCGCCCAGGATGCTCGCCGACAGCAGCGCGGCGTTGATCGCGCCCGCCTTGCCGATGGCCAGGGTGGCCACCGGAATGCCGGCTGGCATCTGCACAATAGAGAGCAGCGAGTCGACGCCCGACAGCATGGCGGACTGCACTGGCACGCCCAGCACCGGCAGGTGGGTCTTGGCCGCACACATGCCTGGCAAGTGGGCCGCGCCACCGGCACCGGCGATGATCACCTCGATGCCACGCGCCTCGGCTTCTTCAGCGTACTGGAACAGCAGGTCCGGGGTGCGGTGGGCGGAGACCACCTTCACCTCGTAGGGAATGCCGAGCTTTTCCAGCATATCGGCGGTGTGGCTAAGGGTGGACCAATCGGACTTGGAGCCCATGATCACGCCAACCAATGCACTCATCGTCGTGCCTCTTCTCTCTGGGCGCCCGCAGGCGCGTCAAAAAACAACAAGCCACGCAATATGCGTGGCTTGATTGTACGAATAATGGTCGGACGTAACCGACCGAAGGCCGCGCAGTATACCTCAATAAAGAAGATAAACAGCCCCTGTTGCGACCATCTGTCAAATGACTGAAAGCCCCGGTTTTATTGACTTTTAGGTCAGACCAGGCACGCCACAGTTCCCCTGTAGGAGCGAGCCTGCTCGCGATTGCGTCGGGACAGTCTCCCTTGATGTTGAATGTCGGTCCGTCATCGCGAGCAGGCTCGCTCCCACAGTTTTTTGCCTGTCTCAAGCGCCCGTTGTGCCTTGGGCTGCACCGCCCTCCAGTTTGCGCCACAACAACCGCACATTCGCCTTGCGCACCAGTGCACAGCGGTACAAGCGAATCTCCAGCGGCACATGCCATTGCGGGCCGCCGCACACCACCAGCTCACCGCGCGCCAGTTCGGCGCGCACGCTCAGTTGCGGTACCCAGGCAATGCCCAGGCCTTCCAGGGCCATGCTTTTGAGGCTGTCGGCCATGGCCGTTTCGTAAATGGTGGTGAAGCGCAGCGCCCGCTGGCGCAGCAGCATGTTCACCGAACGACCGAGAAAGGCCCCGGCGCTGTACGCCAGCAACGGCACGCTGCCTTCGCCCTCCAGATCGAACAGCGGCTTGCCGTCGGCGTCGGCGGCACACACCGGCAGCATTTCAGTGTGGCCCAGGTGCAGCGAGGGAAAGATTTCCGGGTCCATCTGCATCGCGGCGTCGGGGTCGTAGAACGCCAGCATCAGATCGCAACCGCCTTCACGCAGCGCATGCACGGCGTCGCCGACGTTGGTCGCCACCAGCCGCGTGGCGATATTCAGGCCTTCGTTGCGCAGTTGCGCGATCCAGCGCGGGAAGAAACCCAGCGCCAGCGAGTGCGCGGCCGCGACCTGCATCACTTCGCCCTGCCCGCCTTCGAGGTGATGCAAATGGCGCAGCACTTCGCCCAGTTGCTCGACCACGGTACGTGCGGTGACCAGGAACAATTGCCCCGCCGCGGTCAGCTCCACCGGCGTGCGCGAGCGGTTGACCAGGGTCAGCCCGAGCGCCGCTTCCAGGCTGCGAATGCGCCGGCTGAAGGCCGGTTGCGTCACGAATCGCCGCTCGGCGGCCTGGGAAAAACTGCGGGTGGCGGCCAGGGCACTAAAGTCCTCCAGCCATTTGCTTTCCAGATTCATCACGCCCTCCCGGACACGCACCAATTTAGGTCACACGCTCGCCGTCAAGTCGGCGTCACACCGGCATTATGCCGAATATGCATAGCCTAGTGTTTAACAGCATTGGCCCAAAAATCCGCACAGGCCTAGCATTCGCAGCGTTCCGGCACAGACCGGGTCCATATTGAGATGATTTCTATCATGTCCTCCGCTGCATCATTCCGCACAGAAAACGACCTGCTTGGCGCACTCGAAGTACCCGCACAAGCGTATTACGGCATCCAGACCCTGCGAGCGGTGAACAACTTCCGCCTCTCGGGCGTTCCGATTTCGCACTACCCGAAACTGGTTGTCGGTCTGGCCATGGTCAAACAGGCCGCTGCCGACGCCAACCGTGAGCTGGGTCACCTGAGCGAAGCCAAGCACGCTGCCATCAGCGAAGCCTGTGCACGATTGATCCGCGGTGATTTCCACGAAGAATTCGTGGTCGACATGATTCAAGGTGGCGCCGGCACCTCCACCAACATGAACGCCAACGAAGTGATCGCCAACGTTGCCCTGGAAGCAATGGGTCACCAGAAAGGCGAGTACCAGTACCTGCACCCGAACGACGACGTGAACATGGCGCAGTCGACCAACGATGCCTACCCAACGGCGATCCGCCTGGGTCTGTTGCTCGGTCACGACACCCTGCTCGCCAGTCTCGACAGCCTGATCCAGGCGTTCGCGGCCAAGGGCAAGGAATTCGATCACGTCCTGAAGATGGGCCGTACCCAGCTGCAAGACGCTGTACCGATGACCTTGGGTCAAGAATTCCGTGCCTTCGCCACTACCATGGGCGAAGACCTGGCCCGTCTGAAGACGCTGGCCCCGGAACTGCTGACTGAAGTGAACCTGGGCGGCACCGCGATCGGCACCGGCATCAACGCCGACCCGCGTTATCAAGCGCTGGCCGTACAGCGTCTGGCACTGATCAGCGGTCAACCGCTCGTACCGGCTGCCGACCTGATCGAAGCGACGTCCGACATGGGCGCCTTCGTACTGTTCTCCGGCATGCTCAAGCGCACCGCGGTCAAGCTGTCGAAGATTTGCAACGACCTGCGCCTGCTGTCCAGCGGCCCACGCACCGGCATCAACGAAATCAACCTGCCAGCGCGTCAGCCAGGCAGCTCGATCATGCCCGGCAAAGTCAACCCGGTGATCCCGGAAGCCGTTAACCAGGTGGCATTCCAGGTGATCGGTAACGACCTGGCGCTGACCATGGCAGCCGAAGGCGGCCAACTGCAACTGAACGTGATGGAGCCGCTGATCGCCTTCAAGATCTTCGACTCGATCCGCCTGCTGCAACGCGCCATGGACATGCTGCGCGAGCACTGCATCGTCGGCATCACCGCCAACGAAGCGCGCTGCCGTGAACTGGTCGAGCACTCGATTGGCCTGGTGACTGCGCTGAACCCGTACATCGGCTACAAGAACGCTACCCGCATTGCCGGCCTCGCCCTTGAAAGCGGCCGCGGCGTGCTGGAACTGGTGCGCGAAGAAGGTCTGCTCGACGAAGCCATGCTCGCCGACATCCTGCGCCCGGAAAACATGATTGCTCCGCGTCTGGTGCCTCTGAAGGCCTGACCCGACGCGTTGACGAGCACCGCTCACCAGGTCGAGGGACTAGACACCTCTCACCTTTTGAGGGCCTGGAGATCATTCTCCAGGCCCTTTTTTTGTCTGTGATTCGGTGTGGGCAGGACCAATGCCTTCGCTGGCAAGCCAGCTCCTACAAAAGCGATGCGATACCTGTAGGAGCTGGCTTGCCAGCGAAGAGGCCCTACTAACGCCCCAGCTCGCACCAATTGTGTGCAGACGAACGGCATGCTCATCGGTATAGTGCCGCCCCTCTTCGCGTGAGCGGTCGTCGGTAGCGAGGCCACAACCCATGCGAAACCCGAACTAATAACAAACCCGCGAAATGAAACCGGGACGATCTTCGAACCGCCTGTTGTGCCATGCGCACAACGGTGTAACTCGATATGTCAGTCCGGCCAGCATTTGCCTACACAAAAAACAGCGAGGAATACTCCATGCTCGAAGTCATTAACGACTTCCTCTCAGGGAAAGTACTGATCGTGCTCATTGTCGGGCTCGGTAGCTACTTCACGATCCGCTCGCGTTTCGTTCAATTGCGTCACTTCTTCCACATGTTCGCGGTGTTCCGCGACAGCCTCAAAAGCAGCGCCGGGCAGCTCAGTTCGTTCCAGGCCCTGATGCTCAGCCTCGCCGGCCGCGTTGGTGCGGGCAACATCGCCGGCGTCGGCATTGCCGTGACCCTCGGTGGGCCGGGTGCGGTGTTCTGGATGTGGGTGACCGCGCTGGTGGGCATGTCCAGCAGCTTCTTCGAATGCTCCCTGGGCCAGCTCTACAAACGCACCGATTCTGACGGCACCTTCCGTGGCGGCCCGTCCTATTACATCCAGCACGGTCTGCAAAAGCGCTGGTTGGGCATGGTGATGGCGTTCCTGTTGCTGGTGACCTTCGGCTTTGCCTTCAACGGCCTGCAAGCCCATGCCGTGACCCACTCACTGAACAACGCCTTCGGCCTCGATACCACGTACGCCGGCATCGGCCTGGCCGTGCTGCTGGGCCTGGTTTTCATCGGCGGGATCAAGCGCATCGCCAAGGTCGCCGACCTGCTGGTGCCGGTGAAAACCCTGGTGTACATCGGCGTGACGATCTACGTGATCGTGCTGCAGTTCGACCAGGTGCCGGGCATGCTGATGACCATCGTCAAGAGCGCCTTCGGTCTGGACCAGGCCTTTGGCGGCCTGATCGGCAGCGCTATCGTCATGGGCGTGAAACGTGGCGTGTTCGCTAACGAAGCGGGCCTGGGCAGTGCGCCGAACGTGGCGGCCGTCGCGTCGGTCGAGCACCCGGTGGCGCAAGGTGTGGTGCAGGCATTCAGCGTGTTCCTCGACACCTTCGTGATCTGCACCTGCACTGCGTTGCTGATCCTGCTGTCGGGCTTCTACACCCCAGGCTTCGAAGGCGATGGCATTGCCCTGACCCAGAACTCGCTGGCGGCCGTGGTCGGTGACTGGGGCCGGATCTTCATCTCCGTGGCCCTGGCGCTGTTCGTGTTCACCTCGATCCTCTACAACTACTACCTGGGCGAAAGCAACCTGCGCTTCTTGATCGGGGAAAACCGCAAGGCACTGATGGGCTATCGCACGCTGGTGCTGGCGCTGATTTGCTGGGGCTCCATCGAGAACCTCGGCACCGTGTTCGCCTTCGCCGACATCACCATGACCCTGCTCGCGTTCGTCAACCTGATCGCGCTGTTCCTGTTGTTCAAGGTCGGCATGCGCATCCTGCGTGACTACGATGACCAGCGCGCCGCCGGAATCAAGACCCCGGTGTTTGATTCGAGCAAGTTCCCGGACCTGGATCTGGATCGCCAGGCATGGCCGGCCAATCCGCCAGCCGCTGCGCCGGTGCAAACAGCGCCGCAAGGCGTGACCGCAGCGCAACGCTGATCGGTTACAGTGCGGCAATTGCTGTAGGAGTGAGCCTGCTCGCGATATCGATCTGTCGTTGAAGGAAGGACTATCGCGAGCAGGCTCACTCCTACCTGTCATCTCTTGTGGAGAGGTTCAGATGATTGCTAATTCTTTCCCCGCCGCCCAACACGTCATGGTGCTCTACACCGGCGGCACCATCGGCATGCAGGCCAGTGCCAACGGCCTGGCCCCGGCGTCCGGTTTTGAAGCGCGGATGCGCGAGTATCTGTACAGCCAGCCTGACCTGGTGGTACCGCCGTGGCGTTTTCGCGAGATGTCGCCACTGATCGACAGCGCCAACATGACCCCGGTGTACTGGCAGCAATTGCGTGAAGCGGTGGTCGATGCGGTGGAGGTGCAGGGCTGCGACAGCGTGCTGATCCTACATGGCACCGACACCCTGGCCTACAGCGCCGCCGCCATGAGTTTCCAGTTGCTTGGCTTGCAGGCCCGCGTGTGTTTCACCGGCTCGATGTTGCCGGCCGGCGTGGCCGACAGTGACGCCTGGGAAAACCTCGGCGGTGCGCTGGTTGCCCTGGGTCAAGGCCTGGCGCCGGGTGTGCACCTGTACTTCCACGGCGAACTGCTGGACCCGACCCGTTGCGCCAAGGTCCGCAGTTTCGGTCGACATCCGTTCAAGCGACTGCAGCGTCAGGGCGGTGGCGTAAAGGCGTCGTCGATACCATCGCCACTGAATTACAACCAGCCCAAACATCTGGCGAACGTCGCGGTGCTGCCGCTGTTTCCGGGCATCAGTGCAGGCGTTCTGAATGGCCTGATCGACAGCGGCATTCAGGGGATGGTGCTGGAGTGCTACGGCAGCGGCACCGGGCCGAGCGACAACCCCGAGTTCCTCGCCAGCCTCGGCCGTGCGCAGGACAACGGCGTGGTGGTGGTCGCTGTGACGCAGTGCCATGAAGGCGGTGTGGAACTGGATGTGTACGAGGCCGGCAGTCGTTTGCGTGGTGTCGGCATGCTTTCCGGTGGCGGCATGACCCGCGAGGCGGCGCTCGGCAAGTTGCACGCGTTGCTGGGTTCGGGGCTCGACACGCAAGAGGTTCGGCGGCTGGTCGAACTCGACCTGTGTGGCGAACTGAGCTGACGCAACACGAACCTGTAGGAGCGAGCCTGCTCGCGATGACGTCTGCTCAGTCGAAGCAAATGTTGAATGATCAACCGCTATCGCGAGCAGGCTCGCTCCTACAGTGACACCGCCCGGCATGCAACTTGCTGCACTCCAGCCATCCCAAGGCTGGAAGTCCTTATGCTCCACTCCCACCTCACCACCCTCAACGCTGTCTCGCTGATCCTCAACACCTTCAAGGCCGAAGGGTTGTCCAGCGACGCGCTACTGGCCGGCAGCGGCATCAGTGCGGCGGACCTGAACCGTGCCGACACGCACATCACCACCAATCAAGAGATGCAGGTGTGCGCCAACGCCGTCGCGCTCAAGCGCGACATCGGCCTGGAACTGGGTCGGCGGATGCACGTTTCCTGCTACGGCATGCTCGGTTACGCCCTGCTCACCAGTGCCACCTTCGGTGACGCTTTGCGTCTGGCGATGCGTTATCCGGCGCTGCTGGGAACACTGTTCGAACTGACTTTGGAAGACGACGGTGAGCGCGTGTGGTTTGCCGCCGCCGACTACCGCGAGAGCCCCGCGATGGCAACGTTTAACGCCGAGTTCTGCCTGGTGTCGCTGAAAGTCACCTGCGACGACTTGCTCGGCCATTCCCTGCCTTTGCTCGGTGCACGCTTCGAACACGCCGCGCCCGACTACGAATCCAGCTACGCCGAACACTTCAACTGTCCCTTGCACTTCGGGGCGCTGAACAACGCCTTCGCCTTCGACAAGCGCTGGCTCGACCAGCCGTTGCCGCTGGCGGATGTCATCACCCATCAAGCCATGGCCGAACGTTGCCGCAAGCAGAACATCGAGTTCACCGGGCGCCAGGCGTGGCTGGGGCGGATCCGCCAATTGCTGCGCGCGCAATTGAATGCCGCACCGGGGCTGGAGGGCCTGGCCGAGCAGATGAACTGCTCGGCGCGGACCTTGCGCCGACACCTCAAGGACATGGGTTGCAGCTATCAGGAACTGCTCGACGAACTGCGCTTCGAGCAGGCCAAGCAGATGCTCTGTGAAGACCAGTTGCCGATCTACCAGATCGCCGAGGCGTTGGGCTTCAGCGAAACCGCGAGTTTCCGCCATGCCTTCGTGCGCTGGAGCGGCGTAGCACCCAGCCAGTTCCGCCCCCAACACCGACCTCTGTAGGAGCTGGCTTGCCGGCGAAAGCGGTGTGTCTGCCAACAGAAATGCTGCGATGTACTGGCCTCTTCGCTGGCAAGCCAGCGCCTACAGCGGCGCGTTCCGTGTATTGGGTAGGGGCGAATTTCGGTCAAACGTTTTGGCCATATCGATCCCCTTTTGGCCTTTCCTGCCGTTCTCCGATTCGCCGTGCACCGCAACACTGGAGGCAACCGAATCAGCCCTGCGGAGAACAACAAATGCTGACGATCTACTCGGACGATCACCACCTGCACCACGGCCGTTGCGAACTCATCGACGGGCAACTCAAGCCCTGCTTCGAGATGCCTTCGCGCGCCGACCACGTTTTGCAACGGGTGAAGAACCAGAACCTGGGCGCCGTCGAAGCACCAAAGGACTTTGGCCTGGAGCCCATCGCGCGCATCCACAGCCGCGACTACCTCGACTTCTTCAAGGGTGCCTGGGCACGCTGGACCGAATTCAACACCGACGGTGACCTGCTGCCCTACACCTGGCCCGCCCGCACCTTGCGCCAGGTCAAACCGACCAGCCTGCACGGCCAGCTCGGCTACTACAGCTTCGACGGCGGCGCGCCGATCACCGCCGGCACCTGGCAAGCCGCCTACAGCGCCGCGCAAGTGGCCCTCACCGCCCAAGCACACATCCAGCGCGGCGCCCACAGTGCCTTCGCCCTGTGCCGTCCACCGGGACACCACGCCGCTGGCGACTTGATGGGTGGTTATTGCTACCTCAACAACGCCGCCATCGCGGCCCAGGCATTCCTCGACCAGGGCCACAAGAAGGTCGCGATCCTCGACGTCGATTACCACCATGGCAACGGCACCCAGTCGATTTTCTACGAGCGCAGCGACGTGCTGTTCACCTCGATCCACGGCCACCCGGAAGCGGAATTCCCGTTCTTCCTCGGCTATGAAGACGAACTCGGCGAAGACGCCGGTGAAGGCTTCAACTTCAATTATCCGTTGCCTGCCGGCAGCGGCTGGGACACCTGGAGCGCGGCGCTGGAACAGGCCTGCAAAGAGATCGAAAGCTATGGCGCCGACATCATCGTCGTGTCCCTGGGCGTCGACACCTTCAAGGACGACCCGATCTCGCAATTCAAGCTCGACAGCCCGGATTACCTGGCCATGGGCAAGCGCATCGCGGCACTCGGCAAACCGACGCTGTTCGTGATGGAAGGCGGCTACGCCGTGGAAGAAATCGGCATCAACGCGGTGAACGTGCTTGAAGGCTTCGAAAGCGCTCAGTGAGGAAAACACGAATGAACACGCTCAAGCGCTTTATCGCGCCCGCCTTGTGCGCCACGCTGCTCAGCGGTGCCGTGCACGCTGAAGAACGCACGCTGCGCGTCTACAACTGGTTCGACTACATCACGCCCAAGGCCCTGGAAGACTTCAAGGCGCAGAACACCCAGACCAAACTGGTCTACGACATTTTCGACACCAACGAAGCACTGGAAGCCAAGCTCCTGACCGGCAACTCCGGCTACGACGTGGTGGTGCCGTCCAACGTGTTCCTCGCCAAGCAGATCGAGGCCGGCGTGTTCCAACCGCTGGACCGCAGCAAGTTGCCGAACTGGAACCACCTCGATCCCAAGCTGATGAAGCTGATCGAGGCCAACGACCCGGGCAACAAATTCGCCGTGCCATACATGTACGGCACCATCCTGATCGGTTTCAACCCGGACAAGGTCAAGGCCATACTCGGCGACAATGCGCCGGTGGACAGCTGGGACCTGATCTTCAAGGAAGAAAACATCAGCAAGCTCAAGCAGTGCGGCGTCGCCCTGCTCGACTCGCCGTCGGAGATCCTGCCGCTGGCCCTGCAACACCTCGGTCTCGATCCCAACAGCAAGAAGCCTGCGGACTACGACAAGGCTGAAGCGCTGCTGATGAAGATCCGCCCGTACATCACCTACTTCCACTCGTCCAAGTACATGGCCGACATTGCCAACGGTGACATCTGCGTCGCGGTCGGTTACTCCGGCAGCTTCTCGCAAGCCGCCAACCGCGCCAAGGAAGCCAAGAACGGCGTGGTCGTCGACATGCGTTTGCCGAAAGAAGGCGCGCCAATCTGGTTCGACATGCTGGCGATTCCGAAGGGCGCGAAAAACACCGAGGACGCCTACACGTTCATCAACTACCTGCTGCAACCGCAGGTAATTGCACCGGTCAGTGACTTCGTCGGCTACCCGAACCCGAACAAGGACGCCACGGAACTGGTTGACCCGGCGATCCGCCACAACCCCAACCTGTACCCGACCGATGCGGCAATGAGCACGCTCTACACCCTGCAACCGCTGCCGCGCGATGCCGAGCGTGCACGGACCCGGGCCTGGACCAAGATCAAGTCCGGCACCTGACAGCCGTCTCGTTTCACAAGGACCTGCGCCCGCGCAGGTCTTTTTTTGCCTGCGGTATTTATATACCGCCAACGCCGCACCGCCGGTCACTACCTTGCAACGGATCGCGCACCGAACCTTCGACGGTGCCTGTCGCCCCTGCAAGGATGTGACCATGACCGACGCTTCCAGCCCTCCCGCCGAAACCGGCCTTTCCCCAGATCAAGATGCCCTGCTCACTCAATTGGTGGCCGGGCCATCGATCCGGGAGGTCGCCACCCATGTGCTGCAACCGGCCTTGAAAACGCTGTATCCGCAGTTGTCGATCGACCCCCGTCTGGCGATGGTGGTCACGCCGACCTGGACACTCAGCGGGCAACGCGTCGCCGCCGGCCCCAGATACTTCGAATCACTGACCGATGCCCTGGTACGCCACGGTGTCGCACAATCACCGGTGGTTTACCTGGAGGGCGAGCATTACCTGACCTTGCAACCGCAGGCGGCCATACCCGCGCAGTTGCCCATCAGCATCGAAGCCATCGGACGCTTGCTCAATGAATTGGCCCCCCTGTTGTTCGATGCATTTCAAGAGCAACAGGTCGACTATTGGAACCAGTTCACCGGCCCCTCGACCCCGCGCTGGAAAGGCTTGTCCCACTCGCTGCGCGAGTTGTGGGACGTAGAGACCAACCCGAACTGGGAGAACGACCAAAGCGCCATGGCGCGCAGCCTGTTCGCCTACCCGGACAAAACCACACGCGCGACTCACGACCGTTACCGGTCCCGCGCCTGCCTGGTCGACCTGGACTACAAAAACAATGGTGTATCGACTCACCTCAACACCCTGGACATGGCCGTGTTGATCGGGACCGTGGGTCAGCGCACATTGATCCTCAGCCACACCATTACCCATGGCTTCCAGACCTACGACTCATTAGCGCAACTGGGTAAATCCCTGCTGGCGTACACCGATGGGGCAGTACCGGGCAATACCTTGCAATGGCGCCTGATCGAGCCAGAGGGTAATTTTTTCGACCACCTGGCCTGCACCCTGATCGCCCTGCAAGCGGACTCGATTGCCGCGCTGGCCAACGATAGCGCCGAGGCAAACCCCGACCTTTCGCCGCACATCAGTCGCACCACCCAGGAACTCGCCTCCTCGGACCCGTCAACGCCTTCGCGTTACGACCTGGTCGAGCAGGCGCTGCCGGACTGGATGGCCAATGCCTCCTCGGGCGATCTCACCGCCTACAGCCGTCACCTGATGGACCTTGTGAACGTACAAAATCAAAACGCGGGCAAGTCTTTCCAGGACGGTATCAAGCCAATCCGCGAATTCACCCTCGATCGGCTGCGCGAGACGATGCTCGCCGAGCACCCCGAGGCGACGGACCTGGTGTTGGCCGATATCGACATCGTGATCGACAGCGTCGTGGTCTGGGGCAGCTTTCTACCGCCAGTGGCGCCCGAAACCACCACCCTGAGCCTGGTCGACCTGGCGCTGCAAAACCTGATCGCCCTGCCGTTGGGCAACAAATCCGTGAAGAGCAAGGGCACCACGTCATTGCCGACGTGGATGACGGTCAGCTATCTGGAAGCGTTGATCGTCAGCGTCAACATCGGTCAGACCTATCCGGCGTTGATCAAAGGCAAACTGCTCGATGATCCCCTTGAAAGCCTGCGCCGTCAGAACCTGTTCACCAGCCGGTTGCGCGTCGAGCTTCCGCTGTTGGCTTTGCAGCAAAAAATCCGCGCACAGGACGGGGTCGATGAATTGGGCTACCGCTACGTCGCGGCCGTGGTCCAGGTGCTCGACGCCCACCGTTGGGTCGACGGCCAGGAAATTGTCATTCGCCCGCTGGCATTTACCCCCACTTGGCGCCTCGGAACGTCCACGGACGAAGTGAGCAACATGTTCGTGATCGGGCCACGGCAAATGGACAAGGGACCGTGCCTGCTCTATCGGCCGATGCTCGACCTGCCCTTGAGCCAGTACCCGACGCCGGCGAATCTGATCTATGCCATCCGGCACGCGCCAAAACTGCGCCAATCCGTGCTGGCCTGGCTGCCGGACGGAGTTCGCGCCAACTACAAAAATTATGTGTTCACCGGCCAATTGCCTTCGGTGTGGAGCGTCTCCCAATTGCTCGCCGACCCGCTGACGTCCCTGCAAATGAGCGGGCCGCTGACGCTGGGCTCGCGGGTCATCGCCACCGATTACCTGACCAACCTGTACAAGGCCAACGTCAATGCACTGGTCGAGCTGGCCCAGCGGCAATCGGTGTCCAACGCGCAGAATCGCTGGGAGACGTTCAAGCAGGCGGCCTGGACAATCCTCAACGCAGCGCTGCCCTTCCTGGGCCGAACGGTCGGCACCGCCGCCTGGATTTACCAGGTGCTCGATGACCTGCAACAGACCCTCGAGGCAAGCGAGACCGGCAACACCGATCAACAGAAAACCGCCATCACCGACCTGTTGCTGACCTTGGCCATGGTGCTCGCCCATCATGCCAGTACGCGCCGAATGACGGCCCGCAGGCCCGAGGAAAAGCCCTCGATAACGCCCACCGACTACGCCGCGGAAAAACCGCCGGCCACGCCGATTACCGTGATTCAACGGGCCGACATCATCGGCGCGCCCACGGCCGCGCAGCACCGAATTTCGGTCGCAACCGATGCCGTCCTGAGCCTGACCAAAACCCTGGATCGCTTGAAGGTCGCCAAACCCGACAACCTCACGGCCCCCACCCACAATGGCGGCCTGTATCAACACCTGCATCGGCTTGAAAACCGCTACTACGCCCAGGTCGGCGAGCGTTGGTTCGAGGTGGCCGTCGAAGACACCGGTGAAGTGTCGATCATTGATTCAAGACCTGAGTCCCCGGGCAATGGTCCGCCACTGATCGGCAATCAACGCGGTCAGTGGTTCATCGACACGCGACTGCGCTTGCGGGGCGGCGGCTTGTCGACCCGGCGCAAAGCGTTGAAACAGCAAAACCTGCAACGCATTGCCGAGCTCAAGCGACAACTGGCCGATTTCGATAACGAACGTGAAAGCGCACGGGATGAACTGACCAGCACCTACACCCAATTGAAAGCGGCCAGCGACGAGGCTCGCGCTGAAATAAAACAGCAGTTTCTGGACAAGCTCGACCGGCGCACCGGCGACTATGCTGCCCCCATCGAGCAACTGAAATCACTGAACCTGCTGGACACAGTCCCTCACTACCGCACCGCCATGGTCGAGATGCTCGGCACCCAGTTGTTCTTCAACCAGACCTGGCTCGATCAACAAAACGCGGTATTCGCACAGACCTTGCGCGAAACCCTGGCGTTACTCGAAGCGGAGGAGACGACGGGCGCTCCGGGTGATCACGCGACGTATCAGAAAATGATCGACCTGACCGAAGGGGTGATCGACAAAATCCAGTTTGCCCAATCGCGGTTCGAGGAATTGAGCCGGTTGGGCAGGAGCGCCGCCGAGGTCGCCAGCACCTACAAGAGCAAACTGCCGGTGTTCAGCCTCAACGATCTCAAGTCGCTGCAGGTTTCGCTGGCTCGTGAGGTGTGCCTCAAAGAAGGCGACAGCGTCGCCCTGACTGAAGCCCGAAGCGCATTCGTGCGTTTGCTCGACACCACCAACCTGGTGATCCAGACCTCCCAGGAGCTGATGCTTGAAGAGCACTTTTGGAGCGACAGTGAACACACCGAAGCACTCAACGGCATGCTCGAACAGTTTGCCGCCATCGACCAGTTCTTCGAAGACTTCGCTGCCAGCCACAAGGACGCCGTGCTGGAGCAGCCGTTCGAGCATTTGCGTGGACGGGTCAGCGAATTCCAGCAACTTACCGAAAGCTACCTGGCGCAGTTACTGCGCGAACACGTGCCACAGGCCGGCCCTTCACGACCCGCATCCGCATCAGGCAAACGGGTGATCAAGACACGTTTCAAAGGCACGGTCGTGGGCGAGGTGCGACCAGCGGCAACCGGAGGGCCGGTGCTGCTGGATGTGCGTGCACCGGTAACTGGCAAGGTCATCGCCACCTTCCATGAAAAGACGCCCGGCGTCTGGCTCGAGCGAGTGCCCGCCAGACGGCGTCGGCCAACCCCGACAGCGCCCGCGCTCGAGGTGCAAGTCACCCAGGCCAGGGCACAGCTCGAAGGTGTGGACAGCTTTATCCAGCAAACCGAAGCCAGTTCGAAAAAAACCGGACGAATCCCGGTGGAAATCGAGGAGCTGTTTCAACAAAAAGCCGATCTGCTCGACCAGGCTGCACGAACACTGGAACGATCCCCGATCGAATCGAATACCATCGACACGCCAGCGGCTGTGACAACCCTGGTTCGCGAACTCAGCGAGGCTCGCGACCGGTTGTACACCGAGGGCAATCGGGTACGCGTCGCCATGATCAAGCAGCAACCACCTACCGCCTCCCGCATCGAATGGCTGGTGAGCAAAGATGAAGTCGACATTGTGCGCAACGGTGAACGGCGACGTCTCAAAGGCCCGCGCAAGGATTTTCTGCAGGAGTACGAGATCCGTGAACGCCGTTCCGGGCACGTGCTGTGGTACGCGCATTTCCACTACGCCAGCCAGAACGCACCGCTCGATACGTTCACCGCGGCCCATCTGAAACTGCGCGAACAACGGCTGCTGGCCGGCGCCATGGATTTGCGTTCGGCCACCAGCAACCCGCAAGTGATCGCCATCTATCGCAGCGAAATCAGCCCGCCATTGGCGCGTGCCCTGTTCTTCGCACAGCGCTGAAACGTCAAAAAGGAATATGACGATGACCTCCCCCGAGAACACCGAGTCCCCGGTCCTGCTGAAAAAAAGCCAGGTTATCCACCAGACGAGCCAGGGCCCGACAGTCGATGAAGTCGCCGCTCAACTGCTGCGCAAGGCCTTGAAGGCGCTGTACCCAAATCAGGATCTGGAGCCCGGCCATGTGCTGGTCGGCACGCCGCAGTGGCAATGGCTCGACGGCGCACTCGTGGCCCTGCCGAGCCGATTCGAATCGCTGATCCAAATACTGGTGCGACAGTTCTTTACCGGCGCGCGCGCCAACTACCTGGAAGGCGAACACTTCCTGACATCAAACCCGCTGGCCACCCCCGTGGTGCATCTGGACGTCAGCATCGAGGCCATCGCCGAACTGCTCAACGACTACACGCCGTTGCTGTTCGTCGGGTTTGGCGAGCGCCAATTGGCGTATTGGAACAGTAGCGCAAAACACCTGCCGCGCTGGCAGGAGCTGTCCGACGCCTTGCGTAAAACCCTCGACGTGCAACAGGTCGACGGTTGGGATGAAGTGCAATGCCGCGTGGCCCGCGCCGTCTCGCTCCACCCTGACAAGTCGAAGCGCCAAGCCCATGATCAGGCGTTGTCGGCCATTCGCGTCGGCCTGATCGACGTCGACACCGTCGATGCCGATGGCAAAACCCGGCACCTGCTAGTGGGCGGCGCCGCCGTGCTTACAGGGCGCTACGGAACACGGGACCTGGTGATGATGTACACCGTGAAGGGCGGATACGAATCGTTCGATACCCTGAAACAACTGGGTGATTCGTTACCCGCGCGCCTCGGAACGCGCCTGGCCGGGCGCAATATGAACTGGCAACTGTTCGAACCCGAAGGCAATTTTTTCGACCACATGGCCTGGGCGCTGGTCGCTAGCCAGCTCGACGCCATCGCCGCGATTACCGCCGAGAGCGTGGCCGCCGAAGCGGATGATCCGGTCGAAGCGCAAGCCCACACCGACCAAGCCAACGCACGTGAGAAAACCAGCCTTGCCGAACTGGACAACGCCATTCCCGACTGGCTGTTCGGTGCCTCGGCGGTCGACCTGGACGATTACAGCCGATCCATCAATGCGCTGGGCAAGTTGTACAAGCAAGTCGACAACGACCTGTTCAGGATTGAGCCCATCACCACCTTCGCCCAGCAACGCATGCGCGAAGCCATCGTTGCCGATCAGCCAACGGCGACCGCACTGCCTCTCGACAAGTTAGAGATCAGCATCACCAACAGTTTCGAGTCCGGCGGTTTGACGCTGCCCAACCCGCACGACGTCCACAGCGAGACCCTGGGCGAGTACGCCTTGCAAAACAGCGCACCGTACCAGGCCAGTATTCGTTTCAAACCGTCACAGTCAGTGCCCCAATGGCTCACCGTGGCCTACCTGACGAAAATGGCGAGCCAGGTCGATATCGGCCAGCACTATCCTGCACTGATCAAAGACAAGTTGATCGACGACACCGTGCAGGCGGGCTTGCAACAGCGCTTCTACATCAGCCAGTTGCGCGCGCTGCTGCCGCTGATTGCGCTGGAGGGCAAGATCCGCCGCCGTGGCGGCATCGATGAACGGGGTTATAACTATGTTCGCCAATGGCTCAATCCGACACCGGGTCACCCGCAACCGATTACCATCCGCCCGCTCACTTTCGTCCACAACTCAGAGGCCAACGGCGACACCGTGGACAACATGTTTATCATTGCCCCGCGCCAGCCGGACGGTGGGCCTTGCCTGTTGTATCGCCCACTGTTCGAACAGTCACTGCTGCAATTTCCTTCGGGGCAAAACCTGCTGTACGCCTTGCATCAACCGGGTGAATTGAGAGACTCGGTACTGGCCTGGCTGCCTGACTCGGCCAGCAGTTTTAAATACGCCCAATACAGCTTCCCGGTCGGCCTTCCCAGCCCCTGGCTGGCCACACAACTGCTTTCCGAACCCTGGACCCCCGTCGACTGGGCCGGGCCGGTCGAGTTGTCGACAAAAGAGCTGACGGGCGATATGTTCCCCGTCCTGTTCAAGACCCATGCCCAGGCCATGGCTGAACTCGCTGATCGCCAGTCCCTGTCGAATGCGCAACGCCGTTGGGACTTGTTGCGAGACAGCGGTTGGGCACTGTTCAACGTCGCCGCCAATTTTCTCAGTGGTCCGGCCGGGGCTGCGGTGTGGGTCTGGCAAAGCATCAGCGAAATCGATCAAGCGCTGCAAGCCCGCCAACATGGCGACAATGTCGGTGAATGGAGTGCCGTCGGCGATATGCTGCTGAACCTGGGCATCCTGCTCGCTCACCGTGCCGCGGTTCGGCGCAAGACCGGTACCCGACAGGGAGCACGGCCAATCGAACCTGGAATGCCTGGGCCCAAAACACCAAACATCGAGCCAACGTTGCCCACTGCCACCCTGATTCCCACCCCGTTGACCGGTGAGCTGCCTTCCAGCCATTACTCCTCACTGGAGGCCAACGGCTCGGTACCTCGGCGCTCCGTGACGGCATTGATCACGTATCTGGAGACGTTGACCGTACCGGCCCCTGACCTCACGTCCACGGAACTGGAGACCCTGTTGCGCGAGACCGCGCCCTTGTATCGGCTGGGCGAGCGAACCTATGCACAGGTCGGCGAACGCTGGTTTTGCGTGAAAGAAAACGACGATCAACAGGTACAACTGGTGCATCCGCGCGAGCCGGAAAAGACCGGCCCGCTGCTGGTTCACGATCAGCAAGGCCACTGGTTCGTCGATACGCGCCTGCGCCTGCGCGGCGGCGCCGGTGGCAGCAGCCTGCAAAGCCAACTCAGGGCACAGCGCCGGGAAAAAGCCCAGCAGAAGAAAACGCTGGGCCTGGCAATCGAAGGTTTCAAACGCCGGGAAGCGGCGGGTAATGCCACGCTGCAAAAAGCGCAAACCGACATGATGGCGGCGACCGGATCAGCGCACGAGCTGGCGACCGGGCAATACCTGGGACAGGTCGAAACGTTGATCAGCGACTACAGCGAGGCCCTGAAAAACCTGCACCAATGGCGCCTCATGGGCGGCAGCGAAGGTTATCTCAATGATCTGTTGAGCATGACCACCCACCTGCAGAAGAACCTCAGCCTGTGGTTCGTCCTAAAGCGCAACGCCTATGCAACGTTGACCCGTCGCCTCGCGGCGAGCACGGTCATTGATTCGAACGTGTTATTGCAGACCCACATCGAAGGCGTACGCCAGGCGCTGGCGCTGAGCAAGGACATGATCGCCCGCCTGCAATTGTCAGCCACGTCCCTGGCGTCACTCGACACCATCGGCAGTGCCGGCATGGCCGCTGCGCAACGCCTTCGGCAACTGCTGCCGAGTTTCAATGAGTGGGATTTGAAGTCCAACGAAATCGGCATGTCCCATGAACTGTGCCTGCGTGACGGCGTCAATGTGGACAATGAGGCGGCCCGTGAGGCCGTCGGCCAATTGATCATCGATGCCGCGACGGCCACGCACCGGCACGCGGCCCTGATCCGTTCCTCGCCAGGAGCGGACGGTGCCATTGCGCGCATCGACGCGCTAAGCCGGCTGATCGATATCTACGCCGACGCTGACCAACGCCTTGAGGACGTTCCCGACGAATACCCGGACCGCGTCGAGCCCGCTGAGCTTGAGCGCGTTCGCGGCGTGCTCGGCGAATTTCGCCAACTGGCCCAGGACCAATTGGGTGCACTGTTGCCCGAGAACGGCCCAAGCCTGGCGCCGGCCCTGCCGAAACCCGTCGTCGCCGGCCCTTCCCGGCCACCCGCCAAGGTCACCAAGACTCGACCGCGTGAGCCGCTGCCAGCCAAGGCTTCCTCACCCGAGGAAGCCAGCTTCAAGGAAATCCTGCCGGCCCGACCAAAACCCGCCGCTCCACCGGTGATGGACGACACCGACGTTATCGCCGATGGCCTGGACCTCAACGAGAACGTGCAAGGTTTCATCGAGCGCACGCGCAAAGACGCCGCCAAGCCCAACCGCATCCCGGCCGATATGCAGGACCTGTTCGATTTGCAGGCCCTTCGGCTGGAACAGGCATCCATCCGCGTTACCCGAACCATGGCGCGGTTGCGCGCGACGGGGAAAACAACGCCTCCGGTGGGCGATCTTGACGCGCAACTCAATAGCGCAGCAGTGCGATTACGCGCCGCCGGCGTCAGCACCCGCGCCAGCCTGCTCAAGGAGCGCCAGCCCCGACAGGCCTATCTGCATTGGTTGCTGGACAACCAACAGGTGCGGATCGAAAGAAACGAGCAAGGACGCATCAAGACCAAAAAGCGCCGGGATTATTTTCAGGAGTACCGGATTCTCGACACCGCCAACAAAGACCAGCCACTGTGGCTCGCACATTTTCATTACGACTCACTGGAGGCCCCACTGGAGCAGTTCACCGCCGCTC
Organism: Pseudomonas sp. NFX15; assembly: GCF_049132105.1. NCBI lineage: Bacteria > Pseudomonadati > Pseudomonadota > Gammaproteobacteria > Pseudomonadales > Pseudomonadaceae > Pseudomonas > Pseudomonas sp. NFX15. The sequence goes on along the minus strand of NZ_JAFMPV010000012.1, from coordinate 114,287 downwards.
ACCTGAAAATCGCCGATGCCCATCTGCAGACCTTCACTGCCGAACGCCGCCAGGCTCTAACGGCCCTGGCACCTATCGACTATGTGTTGCGGCGCATCAGCGATGCGACGCTGTTTTTAAAACTCGAAGCTCAACCCTGAGGCCGGCAGGCGGGCGGCCCGCAGCAGTCGCCCGCTTCAACTTACGTTCCACACTTGGCGCAATCGCTCCAGCGCCGCCCCGATGGCTTTTTCGGGCACGGCGGCAAACCCCAGCACCAGACCCGCGCGCCGATCCATCGGCGTCGCGGAGTCGGGCAGCCAATAGCTGCTCAAGCCATTGACCTCGACATCGGCACTTCGCGCCAGCGCGATCAACTCTTGTTCTCGCGCTACGCTCTCGACCGGCACGGTCAAGTGCAATCCGGCAGTGACACTCGGTAATGCACCGACACCGGGAATCTGCGCCGGCCAACCTTCAAGCAACACATTGCGCCGGTTCAGCGCCGCACGCCGCATGCGACGGATATGCCGCTGGAAATGCCCCGCCGCCATGAACTCGGCCATCACCACCTGGGTGCTCACTTCAGAGTGACGCACATCGACCGCACGCCGCTGGGCAAACACATCCACCAACCCCGTCGGCAATACCAGGTAACCCAGGCGCAACGCCGGAAACGCCACTTTGCCGAAGGTGCCGACGTAGAGCACCCGGCTTTGCCGATCCAGCGCTGCCAACGGCGCCAACGGCGCACCGCTATAGCGGTATTCGCCGTCGTAGTCGTCCTCGACGATCCAGCCTTGCGTGCGTTCGGCCCAGGCCAGCAGCTCCAGGCGCCGCGCCAGGCTCATCACCACCCCGGTCGGGTACTGATGGGACGGCGTGACATAGGTCAAACGGCAGTCATTGAGCCCCGCCAATTCGGCGCAATCGATACCTTCGCCGTCCACCGCCACACCGTGCAGCCGCGCGCCTGCCACGGCAAAGGCATGACCGGCCGCCCGATACCCCGGATTTTCAATCGCCACGCCATCGCCCGGCTCCACCAGCAGCTGTGCACAAAGGCTAATCCCCTGCTGTGCGCCACTGGTGATCACAATTTGTTCAGCGGTGCACTGCATGCCACGGGAGCTGCGCAAATACGCGGCGATCATCGCGCGCAAGCGCGCATCGCCGGCCGGGTCGCCGTAACACAATTGCTGCAAGTCCGGTTTGCGCCAGAAAGCCGCATTCAGCTTGGCCCAGACCTCGAAAGGGAACAGATCGAACGCGGGAACACCGACCCGAAATGCCCGCGGCGGACCGCTCGGCGGGCTGGCCAAATGGTTGTTTTTTACCCGCTGCAACGGATCGTTGTGGATAACTTTGCTGGATGGATCCACAGGTAAATCGAGCCAATTTGTGGATAAGGCTGTGGGTAACCCTGTTGAAAAGCCTGTGGATACTTTTGTGGATAGTTTTTTCGCTGGCAACGCGGCTTGAGGCAGTTGCGCGACGTAGGTGCCGTCCCCGACCCGTCCTTCGATGAAGCCTTCGGCGTAAAGCTGATCGTAGGCTCGCACCACGCTGTTGCGGGAAATCGCCAGCGCCGCCGCCAGATCACGGCTGGCCGGCAGACGCGTGCCACTGGCCAATCGTCCATCGAGCACTCGCAGTCGCAAGGCCTGGTAGAGCTGGCGACTGAGGCCCAGGCGGCGATCGAGTTCGATACCGGCCGGGTTGAACGATAAGGAAAGCGGCGCATCGATCATGGCAATGGACCTACGAAATTGATCATTAATGGCTCTTACAACAGACCAATAGCCTGCCTACGATGAAGGCATTCGCCAAGGAAAATATCTCCATGTACACGCCGCGCGCTTTTGCCATCGACGAGTTGTCCCAATTGCATGAACTGATCCTCGCCACCCGTCTCGCCATACTGGTGACCCACGGCGAAAGCGGCCTGCAAGCCAGCCATGTACCGGTACTGCTGCATTGCGAACAAGGCTCGAACGGCACGTTGTACGGGCATCTGGCCAAAGCCAATCCACAATGGAAAGACCTGCGCGACGGTGCCGAAGCCCTGTTGATTTTTGCCGGTCCCGACGCATACGTCAGCCCTGGTTTCTACCCGAGCAAGGCCGAGCACGGCAAAGTCGTGCCCACCTGGAACTACGTCGCCGTACACGCCTATGGTCGAGCCGAAACCTTCAGTGACGGCGGGCGGCTGCTCGACATCGTCAGCACGCTCACCGACCGCCATGAAGCCGGCCGCGCCCAACCGTGGTCAGTGGCCGACGCCCCTGCCGATTACATCGACGGCATGCTCAAGGCCATCGTCGGTTTTGCCATTCCCATCGATCGCCTGGAAGGCAAGCGCAAGCTCAGCCAGAACCGCAGCCCCGCCGACATCGCCGGCGTGCGCGAAGGCCTGGCCGCCAGCCCGGATATCAACGACCAAACCCTCGCCCAATTGATGCCCAAGGAATGAACATGAGTCAGATCGACATTCGCCAGGTCACCGCCGACGACCACGCTGCCTGGTTGCCGCTGTGGCAGGCCTACCTGCGCTTCTACAAAACCGAACTGCCGCAAGCGGTCACCCAAAGCGCCTGGCAACGCATGCTCGACCCGAACGAGCCGACCCACGCCGCCCTCGCCTGGGCCGATGGCAAAGCCGTGGGCATGGTGCACTTCATCTACCATCGTTCGAACTGGGCCATCGAAAACTCCTGCTACCTGCAAGACCTGCTGGTAGCCGAGCAAACCCGCGGCACCGGCGTCGGTCGCCAGTTGATCGAGTTCGTCTACGCCACCGCCAAGGCTGACGGCTGCAACAAGGTGCACTGGCTGACCCACGAAACCAACGCCACTGCGATCCAGCTCTACGAGCGCATCGCCGAGCGCCCCGGTTTCATTCAATTTCGCAAAGCCATCTAGGTTCAAGGAGAACAGCATGTCGATTTCACTCGCCGACTGGAAAGGCGTCCCGGCACCGACCACCCGATTGATCGAAGGGCGTTACATCCGCCTGGAAAAACTCGACCCGGCACGCCATGGCGACGATCTGTTCAAGGCCCTGCAAGGCCCGGGCGCCGACCCGAGATTGTGGGACTACTTGCCGTATGGTCCCTTCCCGGAACGCAGCGCCTTCAACGACTGGCTGAACAACCACGCCGCCAGCAACGACCCGTATTTCTTCAGCGTGATCGACCGCGCCAGCGGTGAAGTCCAGGGCCTCCTCAGCCTGATGTCCATCGTCGCGGCACAGGGCCGTATCGAGATCGGCCACGTCACCTTCGGCGCGCCGATGCAGCGCTCACCGAAAAGCACCGAAGCGGTGTACCTGCTGGCCAAGGAATCCTTCACCCTCGGCTACCGTCGCCTGGAGTGGAAGTGCAACAACGCCAACGCCCGCTCCAAATACGCCGCCGAGCGCCTGGGCTTCAGTTTTGAAGGGGTGTTCCGCCAGCATATGGTGGTCAAGGGACAGAACCGCGACACCGCGTGGTATTCGATCTTGGACTCGGAATGGCCGGCGGTTGGCGCTGGGTTCGAGCGCTGGTTGAGTGAGCAGAACCAGACGGCTTCGGGGCAGGTGAAAGGGTTGGTGGAGTGCAGGGGGTAACAGCCTGCATCCTTACAGAAAAAGATCGCAGCGCCTGCACAGCGGTTGCCTGTCTCCTGCAGGCAATGCCGAGGGCTGCGATCTTTCATTCACGCCGAATACGCATGACCCCCATCTTCAATCCAAACGGTCTGAACACGGCATTCAATGACTTCAGCGTTTGATTGCCCTCTCCATGCTCGATATGCACCAGTGTGCGGACCGAAATCTTGCACATCTTCGCGAACTGGGTCTGGTGCAGCCCGGTAACTTCGAGTCGCAAGCGGCGTACCGCCTCGCCAATTTCAAGCGTGCCTTGAGCCAGCGCTTCCTGGATGCTTTCGATGAGCACGGTGCGCTCGGCGACAGTCATGCTCATTTCAGCCCCCACGCTTTCAGATACTGCTCCAGGTTTTTCAGGGCAATTCGCGGATGATTCATGGTCATGTCAGGCAAGCCGCTGGCCGACAATATGTCCGGCAGAGCCATCAGCTGATTCGCGTCTTCACGCAGGCGCTCAAACGAGTCCTGCAAATCACTCAGCCCCGCCAACGGGTCATCTGGATCAGCGAGGTCTGCCAATGCACGACAGACACCTCGCCAGTCGACATCTCCCGCGCGTTCCAGTTCTTTTGGCCACTTGGTAGATCGTGTAATACCTTCATCGTCCATGACCATAGGCGCCAGGTCATAGATCGGTGCGAGACGGAACGATGCAACGTCCCGGATGATTGAGGTATTGCGTCCATGGTTGTCCGAGTTGCCGAGGATTTTGTTGAGCAAATCCCGACGCAAGTACTCTGCGACGAGATCAGGGATCTGCTCCGTCTGTCCGGCTTCACGCCAAAGCCTCGCCAAAAGTCGGATCACTACCATGTGATCCATTGCACTGCCCGGAGTCGTAATATTCGCCAGCGAGTACATTGACTCCACGGCAAAACGCTCGACACCCTGCGCGGTTGTTTGACGGTCAAAACGCCGCACCCAAAGGCTGGGCTTGCTCGCCTCTTCCAACGCCAGCCCTTGCGCAGAGACTGTTTCGAGCCCCAAAGCCTGAAGCGCCTTGTAGTAGTGATATTCGCTTCTCAGTATTGCCTGGTCGGTTGTTGTCCCCTTATTGCGGGCAAACTTCACGAACCAATGCTGGGTAACGTCTGAGTCTTCAAGCACTGCGTCCGGATAAAAAAGTCCCGCCTTGCTCTCAGTCAGCAACAGCTTTGGAGCCTCGCCACCTGCACCCGTCGCACCGCCAATCGCAGCACCCTGTTCATAGGCATATTCGAGAAAACGATTGTCACGACTGATAACGTCCTGGCGCTCAAACCCCATTGGACGACGCTGATCCACCGCTTCGGCAGACTCCTTTACCCGCATATTGCCAATAGGAGCCGGAGTGCTTTTGGCCAACAAATAAAGGTCCGTACCGACATCGGAGGGCTTGTCTCCCCCCACGTGTGCGAGAAGAAACCTTTTGGCTGCACCGGCAGGTGCAATGTCATGCACAAATGCCGGAGCGTTGGTTCTCCTGCCATCCCAATCCAAAGGGAATCTGGCACTCACGGCTTTGGCGAACGGCGTGCCGATCTCCTCATAATTGTCAAAAAGATAGGATTGTGCATAACCAAAACTGCATCGACTTTCGAAGCCTTTTTCAGGGCGGTCGAAGCTTAAGACCATGGCGTCATGCCAATTCCCGTCGGTATGGACTTGCAAAGTCAGGTTATACATCAATCAACACCTGCATTTAACTGCATTTGAAGGAGGGTAATGGAAGCAGAACTGCAATATAGTGCGCATCCACACAAAAAAATTCAATGAGAACGCATTAAAATGCAGACTTATACTACCGGAGCGTGCTGGGCGAGTGCAGGTCTTGAGCTTGCGCCAGGGCCACAGATCTCGGATTGCTGTAAGAAAATGCATCACTTCGAAGGGGCAAAGATTGCTGTCTTTGACGTGCAATAACAATTTCTGCACAAGGGTCTGATACGCCCTTCAACGATGCCGGAACCGCCTGACATCGGTGCCGATAGCCCTGCTTTTAGAGTTTGGTCTCCTGCCATGGAGGCTAAATTCGATGCCCACTCAATACACACGCCGACCCCATCAACTCGCCCTGGCGATTGCCCTTGCCTTGGGCTGCACAGGTGTTGCAACAGCCCAACAGCCCGAACCCGTTGCCCCGGCACGCACGACAGCAGCCGCGCTGATCGCTGATCTGAATGCTTTCGCCAAAGACACCGATACCGTGCCGCTCCAGATCAAAAAAGCCACGGACGGCACGACCCTGAAACTGGATGAGCGCAATGACCTGATCACCCTGAACCCTAGAGGCAGCCTCACCGGGCTTCTGGATGGCGGAGCCGGTCAGAATGTCCTGCAACTTAACGCGGCAAAGGGCGGCAACCTGGGTGACACTCGCCAATTCCAGCGACTGGATGTCAATCAGGGGCCCTGGACCCTCAAGGGATCCGGGGATTTTAGCGAGGCCGTGTTGATACGGCCTAAAGCCGCCCTGACCAATAACGGACACATTGAAGGGCGTGCAATCGTTCAAGGCTCGCTGATCAATAACGGGTTGATTGTCGGCAATGTCGAGGTCGACAAAATGGGCACCTTCAGCGGCAAGGGTCACGTGGGCTCGATGGATGTGCTCGGCGAACTGGTCGTCAATCATTTGCACGGCGCACCGACCGTCGCGGGCGACCTGAAGCTGTTCGACAAGGCCGTGCTGGCCTATGAGATCAACGCCGCTGGACGGGGGGAAACAATCAAAGTCGAAGGTACGGCCAGTGTTGAAGGGGCCATCCTGAAAGTGCTCGCGATAGACGGTGAGTATCCACAACTGGGCCAGTACACCGTAATCGAAGCCAACGCGATTGACGGGGAATTTGCCCGCGTCGAAAACAACCTCGCTTTCATGAAGCCGGACGTGGAATACAAGGGAACGACCGTTGAACTCACCTATGCACGTAATGACGTCACTTTTGAGGAACTCGCGGTCACTGAAAACGGGCGGAAGCTCGGCGACAGTATTATCGAATCCAATGATTCAACGCCCCCGCAGTCGCTACCCCGGGAGGAACCTGCCGACACTGTCGTCAACAATCAACCTGTGAATACCCTCGCGCCTGAACCCGACGCGATCCCAGCGAAGACCATCGAGTCGCCGACAGCGCCTCAAGCGCCCACTGGCTCCAAAACAGCATCGGCACCTCCCGCATTACCGGCGGCTCCAACCTCCACGGCCAATAAATCCAAACCGTCCAGTCCAACGAACGCAGCTGTCGTCGCCTTGCTGGGTGCCGACAAAACCACCGCCTCACACGCCATCGAACAGTTAGCCGCCGGCACCACCGCCAACCTCGCCAAAGCGACGCTGAACAGCGACGGCCCCGTGAGTGCGACGATGCTCGCGGCCATGCGCCAGTTCGACAACGCTTCTGGTGTCAGCAGCCAGAAGGGAGCACCACGACGTGCAGCGGGCGACGACCACGACGGTCGCGTCTGGCTGCAAGCACTGGGTCATGGCGGCACTCTGGATCGCGACTTCGATGCCTTGAAATACGCGACTCAAGGCCTGGCGCTGGGCGCGGATTGGGCATTGGATGATGAATGGCGCATCGGTGTGATGGGTGGGAAGTCCCAAACGCGCCTGGACAGCCGTGACCTCGATGGCGATCTCGATAGCTGGCATTTAGGGGCTTATGCCCTGCGCCAGAGCGGCCATATGTCTTGGCGCTTTGGCGCGAGCCACAGCCACCACGATGGCAGCACCCAACGCCGAGTAGCGTTCAATGGTTTTCGTGACCGCCCCCAAGGCCGGTACGACGCCAGTACCCAGCAGGCGTTTGCCGAAGCCGGCTACAACATCGGCCGAGCCAACGTCAGCATCGAGCCATTCGCCGGCTTTGGTTTTCAACGCTATCAGCGCAATAGCTACACGGAAAAAGGCGGGGCCGCCGCGCTGAAAGTCGATGAACAATCGCAGAACAACCTCAGCAGCACATTCGGTCTGCGCGTGGCGAAACTCAACACACTGGATAACGGCATGCAGCTGACACCGCGTTTAAGTGCCCGCTGGAAACACACCTACGGCGAGGTCACTACGCAAACCCGCCAACGCCTGATCACCGGCGGGCGAAACTACACCGTCAGCGGGGCACCGCTGGATCGGGACAGCTGGAGCGTGGACGCAGGCCTGGATGTGCAGCTTTCGGCACGGCACACCTTGGGGATGGGTTATGGCGGTGAATTCAGCAGCGACAGCCGCAGCCATGGCGTGACGGGGCAATGGCGGATGACGTTCTGATCACCTAGTCAACACGAAGCCTGCTAGAACCAGCTTGCTGGCGATGGACTCAAGTGCGCCGCGTTTAGTCAGTTCTCGCGCGTTATCGTTACCGACCATCGCTGGCAAGCCCGCTCCTACACGTCAGGTGGTGGTTTCTGGCAGGCAAAAAAAGGGGAGCACATGCTCCCCCGAGGTATAAAACGTTGTATCGCGGCTGCTAAATCAGCCTTCGATCTCGATCAGGATTTCGCCCGGGTTGACCCGATCGCCCTTGGCCACGTGAATGGCGGTGACCTTGCCGGCGATGGCCGCCTGGACTTCGGTTTCCATCTTCATCGCTTCGGTGATCAGCACAGCCTGGCCCGCCTTGACGGTGTCGCCTTCCTTGACCAGGACGTCGACGATATTGCCCGGCATGGTGGTGCTGACGTGGCCCGGTGCAGTGGCTTGCTTGCGCTTGCTGCTGCCGCCGCCGACGAATTCGTTGAGCGGCTCGAACACCACTTCTTCCGGCATGCCGTCGATGGACAGGTAGAAGTGACGCTTGCCTTCAGCCTTGACGCCAACACCGGTGATGTCCACACGATAGGTTTCGCCGTGCACGTCGATGACGAACTCGGTCGGCACGCCTTCGCCACCGGCCGAAGCCACCTTGCCCGCTTCCGGAATCGGCAACAGCACTTCTGGGGTCAGGGTGCCGGCGGCACGCTCCTCGAGGAACTTGCGGCCGATGTCCGGGAACATGGCGAAGGTCAGCACGTCTTCTTCGGACTTGGCCAGTGCGCCGATGTCGGCACGCAGCTTGGCCATTTCCGGCTTGAGCAGGTCGGCCGGGCGAACGTCGATCACTTCTTCGCTGCCGATGGCCTGGCGACGCAGTTGCTCGCTCACTTTACCCGGCGCTTTGCCGTAGCCGCCTTGCAGATAAAGCTTCACTTCGTTGGTGATGGTTTTGTAGCGCTCGCCGGCCAGCACGTTGAAGAACGCCTGCGTACCGACGATCTGCGAGGTCGGGGTCACCAGCGGCGGGAAGCCGAGGTCTTCGCGAACGCGCGGGATTTCGGCCAGCACTTCGCCCATGCGGTTCAGCGCACCCTGCTCTTTCAATTGGTTGGCGAGGTTGGAGATCATCCCACCCGGCACCTGGTTGACTTGCACACGGGTGTCGACCGCGGTGAATTCGCTTTCGAACTGGTGGTACTTCTTGCGCACGGCGTAGAAGTACAGGCCGATCTCCTGCAGCAGCTCCAGGTTCAGGCCGGTGTCGAATTCGGTGCCCTTGAGCGCCGCAACCATCGACTCGGTGCCTGGGTGGCTGGTGCCGGAAGCGAAACTGGAGATTGCGGTGTCGATGTGGTCCGCGCCGTTTTCGATAGCCTTGAGCTGGCACATGGTCGCCAGACCGGCCGTGTCGTGCGAGTGGATGAACACGGGCAGCGACTGCTCGGCTTTCAGCGCACGAACCAGTTCACCGGTGGCGTACGGGGTCAGCAGACCAGCCATGTCCTTGATCGCCACCGAGTCGCAACCCATGGCCTCCATTTGCTTGGCCTGGGTGACGAACGCATCGATGGTGTGCACCGGGCTGGTGGTGTAGGCGATGGTGCCCTGGGCATGTTTGCCGGCAGCCTTGACCGCTTCAATGGCCACGCGCAGGTTACGCACGTCGTTCATCGCGTCGAAGATACGGAACACGTCGATGCCATTAACCGCTGCCTTGGCGACGAAGGCCTTGACCACGTCGTCGCTGTAGTGGCGGTAGCCCAACAGATTCTGGCCGCGCAAGAGCATTTGCAGACGGGTGTTAGGCAACGCAGCACGCAGCTGGCGCAGGCGCTCCCACGGGTCTTCTTTCAGAAAGCGTACGCAAGCGTCGAACGTTGCGCCGCCCCAGCATTCCAGCGACCAGTAGCCGACTTTGTCGAGCTTGTCGCAAATCGGCAGCATGTCTTCGGTGCGCATGCGGGTCGCGAGCAGCGATTGGTGGGCGTCGCGCAGGATGGTGTCGGTTACATGAATCTTCTTGGACATTGTTTTATTCCTCACAGGCCTGCGTGGGCGGCGATGGCGGCGGCGATGGCCAGGGCCAGCTCTTCGGGTTTGCGCTTGATCGAGTAGTTGGTCAGTTCAGGGTGGCTTTCAACGAAGCTGGTGTTGAACTGACCGCTACGGAATTCCGGATTGCGCAGGATTTCCTGGTAGTACGCGGCGGTGGTCTTGACCCCTTGCAGACGCATGTCGTCGAGGGCACGCAAGCCACGGTCCATCGCCTCTTCCCAGGTCAACGCCCATACCACCAGTTTCAGGCACATGGAGTCGTAGAACGGTGGAATGGTGTAGCCGGTGTAGATCGCTGTGTCGGTGCGCACGCCGGGGCCGCCGGGCGCGTAATAACGAGTGATCTTGCCGAAGCTCGGCAGGAAGTTGTTCTTCGGGTCTTCGGCGTTGATCCGGAATTGCAGGGCGAAACCACGGTGCTGGATGTCTTCCTGTTTCACCGACAGCGGCAGCCCGGACGCGATGCGGATCTGCTCGCGAACGATGTCGATGCCGGTGATTTCTTCGGTGATGGTGTGTTCCACCTGCACCCGGGTGTTCATCTCCATGAAGTACACCTCGCCCTCGGCGAGCAGAAACTCCACCGTGCCGGCATTCTCGTAACCCACGGCCTTGGCTGCGCGCACCGACAGGTCGCCGATGTAGGCGCGCTGTTCCGGGGTCAGTTGCGGGCTCGGGGCGATCTCGATCAGCTTCTGGTTGCGGCGCTGGATCGAGCAGTCACGCTCGAACAGGTGCACCACGTTGCCGAAGCTGTCGCCCAGGATCTGCGCTTCGATGTGCTTGGGATTGACGATGCACTTTTCCAGGAACACTTCCGCCGAACCGAAGGCCTTGGTGGCTTCGGAAATGACGCGAGGGAAGGCTTGTTCAAGTTCTTCGCGGCTGTTGCAGCGACGAATGCCGCGGCCGCCACCACCGGAGGTGGCCTTGAGCATCACCGGATAGCCGATGCGCTCGCCTTCGGTCAGGGCTTCTTCGATGCCCGAGACGTTGCCTTCGGTACCCGGGGTGACCGGTACGCCAGCCTTGATCATGCTGCGGCGCGCTTCGGTCTTGTCGCCCATGCGGCGAATGACTTCCGCCGACGGACCGATGAATTTGATCCCGCGCTCGGCGCAGATGTCCGCCAGTTCGGCGTTTTCCGACAGGAAGCCGTAGCCTGGGTGCAGCGCATCACAACCGGTTTCCACCGCCAGGTTCACCAGTTTGCGCGGGTTCAGGTAACCGGCCAGTGGCTCGGCGCCAATGCTGTGGGCTTCGTCCGCACGTTTCACGTGCAGGGCATGACGGTCGGCGTCGGAATAGATCGCGACCGAGCGAATGCCCATTTCGGCGCAGGCACGTACGATTCGTACGGCAATCTCACCACGGTTGGCGATCAGGATCTTTGTTATCACTTGGAGTTTCCCTTGAGCCGGTAATACCCACGACCTGCTAGACCCAGGTCGACGCGTGACCAAATGTTTCAACTTGGTCGCAGGGCCACACTAGCGCCCGTAAGGGATTAACAAAAATGAATAAAAATTGGGTCGTGCATAAGTAAAGACTTATAGTTGATTCATCAGCCAGCGACGAGAGCGACCCGATAATGCGTAAGTCATTGATGCGTATGACTTTGCGGCAATTGCAGATCTTCAACGAGGTCTGTGATCTGCGATCTTACAGCCGCGCAGCCGACGAAATGTCGCTCACACAACCGGCCGTCAGCCTGCAGATTCGTCAGCTGGAGGAGCTGATTGGTCAGCCTTTGTTCGATTATGTCGGCAAAAAACTCTACATGACCGAAGCCGCTGAAGCGTTACAGCGAGCCAGCCGGGATATTTTCGGGCGCCTGGAAAACCTCGACATGCAGCTGTCGGACATGCAGGGCTCACTGCAAGGGCAACTGAAACTGGCGATTGAATCCAGCGCCAAATACTTCGTGCCGCATCTGTTTGCCGCGTTCAAACGCCAACACCCGGAAGTGAACCTGCAACTGACTGTAGTCAATCGTGGCCAGGTGATTCGACGTTTGTCGGATAACCGCGACGACCTGGTGATCATGTCCATGGTGCCGCAGGACATGGGCCTGGAATTCCTGCCGTTCCTGAACAACCCGATTGTCGCCGTGGCGCCACCCGATCATCCGCTGTGCCATATGGGGCCGCTGCGCTTGCAGGATCTTGAGCCTTACACATTGCTGCTGCGCGAAACCGGTTCCGGTACGCGCCTGGCGTGTGAGGAGTATTTCAAAGAGAAGCGCGTGCATTTCAACCAGACCCAAGAAGTCTCATCGGCCGAAGCGCAGCGTGAATGCGTACTGGCAGGTTTGGGCGTTGCGCTGTTGACGCGCCACGCCCTGAACCTGGAGCTGGCAACCGGCGGGTTGATCGAGCTGCCGGTCGAAGAGCTGCCGCTGTTTCGCAGCTGGTGCCTGGTGCAGGCCAAGGCGAAACGCCTGTCACCGGTGGCGCACGCCTTCCTGGCGTTTATCCGCAGTGAACGGATTCAGATCAGCGCGCTGGTTGAGCGTTTCGACGGGAAGCTGCGGCAGACGTCTGCCAGAAGTTGAGTTCCAGCTCGGGAAAATCACCAATCTCGGCCAGAAGCTGACGGCGTTCGCAGCGATCTTCAATGGCGCGGCGAAATTCCATGCGGCGCTGATCTTCTTGCTGGCGACGGGTTTTGACAGCGCTGTTGCGTTCTTCGTAGGGCATGGCCATTTCGAGTCTCCCAAGGCGAGTTCAGGAGCTTCAAGATAGGCGCGAGGGATGACGGTTTGGCGGCTTGGGCGTTACAGACTGATGAATGTTTGTTGGGTGTCCACTGTACCTGTGGCGAGGGGGCTTGCCCCCGTTGGGTCGCGCAGCGGCCCCGAGTATTTTGCGACTGCTACGCAGTCGAACGGGGGCAAGCCCCCTCGCCACAGAGTCCGTGTTGATCTTTAGATCAGTCGTCCAGCGCTTTCACCGACTTGGGTGACAATCGCAAGCTGCGCAGGCTGCGCTTGACGCTCTTGAGGTGATTGACCAGGCTCGGCCCGCGCGCCATCGCCACGCCCATCGCCAACACGTCGATCACCACCAGGTGAGCGATACGCGAGGTCAGGGGCGTATAGATTTCCGTGTCTTCGTGCACGTCGATCGCAAGGTTAACGGTGGACAACTCGGCCAACGGCGTCTGGCTTGGGCACAAGGTGATCAACGAAGCGCCGCTTTCGCGCACCAGGTTGGCGGTGATCAGCAGATCCTTCGAACGCCCCGACTGGGAAATGCAGATCGCGACGTCGGTCGGCTTCAGCGTCACGGCCGACATCGCCTGCATGTGCGGGTCGGAATACGCCGCCGCGGTCAGCAGCAGGCGGAAGAATTTGTGTTGCGCATCCGCCGCGACCGCGCCCGAAGCGCCGAAGCCATAGAACTCGACACGCTGGGCCTGGGACATCAGCGTCACCGCCCGCTGCAACTCCAATGGGTCGAGCTTCTCGCGAACCTCCATCAGCGTATGCAGGGTAGTGTCGAAGATTTTCAGGCTGTAGTCGGCGACCGAATCATCTTCATGGATCGCAAACTGGCCGAAGCTCGCGCCCGCCGCCAGGCTCTGGGCCAGCTTCAGCTTGAGATCCTGGAACCCGGAACAACCGATGGCACGGCAAAAACGCACGATGGTCGGTTCGCTGATGCCTACGCTGTGGGCCAGGTCGGCCATGGAGCTGTGCATCACGGCCGCAGGATCAAGCAGCACGTGATCGGCGACCTTGAGCTCCGACTTGCGTAACAGGTGACGAGACTGGGCGATGTGTTGCAGCAGATTCAAAGGGCTGGACTCTTTGTTATTGGCAGGCGCCGGGGATGTAGCACGCTTGTAGTTATACTACATGAATCCGCTTTTTGCCTGCTCAATGCGTAACCACATCCCTCGACAATCAGGTACGCGCGCTCCATGTAGCGCCAGTGGCCGGTTTTTCGTTGCGCCTCGATGCCAGGCCTTTGGCGCGACAGTAAAAGTGCGCCACCCATCAAGAGCACCGTGACGCGCTATTTCATTTAAATCACACAATGAATATCAACTTACAAACAAATCCCGTCAGGTCGCCAAGGCGCCTGACGGGAAGCAACGTCGTCAGACCGCGCCCTGCCCCCGCAGTAGATCGGCCAGGCCTTGCGCCTCGACCGGCCGACTGATCAGGTAGCCTTGCACCTCATCGCAATGCTCCCCGTTGAGAAACTCAAGCTGCTCCTGCCGTTCCACCCCTTCCGCGACGACCTTCAGCGACAAACCATGGGCCATGGCAATAATCGCCCGGGTAATCGCCGCATCTTCGGTGCCCTCGCCCAAACCGCGGATAAACGCCTGATCGATCTTTACGTAATCCACAGGAATGCGCTTGAGGTAGCTCAGGGATGAATAGCCGGTGCCGAAATCATCGATCGCCAGTTTCACTCCCAAGTCACGCAACTGCTGGAAGGTGGCGATGATGTGTTCGACGCTGTCCAGCAACTGGCTTTCGGTCAGCTCCAGTTCCAAAAAATGCGGCGCCAGCCCGGTTTCTTCCAGCACCTGGCGCACCAGGCTGACCAGTTTGCCCTGGCGCAATTGATACACCGACAGATTGACCGACACCCGAATCGGCTCCAGCCCTTCGCGCTGCCATTCGCAGGCTTGCCAGCACGCCTGGCGCAATACGAACTCGCCGATCGGGCCGATCAGCCCGGTTTCCTCCGCCAGCCCGATAAAGTCCCCCGGCGGCACGCGGCCCATGGTCGGATGATCCCAGCGCACCAGCGCTTCGGCGGCGTTCAAACGACCCGTGCCCAGACACAGTTTCGGCTGGTAATAGACCTTGAGCTGTTTTTCGTCGATGGCTTTGCGCAACTGGTTTTCCAGTTGCAGGCGCTCCAGAGTGCTGGCCTGCAAGCTGTCGGTATAGAACTGGAAATTGTTGCCGCCCAGATGTTTGGCATGCTGCATGGCCATGTTCGACTGGCTGACCAACGCCGACATTTCCCGGGCGTTGTCCGGCAGCAGGCTGATGCCCATGGAGGCACTGACCACCAGTTCATGCCCGTCGATGGTCACCGGCAGGCGCAACTTGGTTGCCAGGCGCGTCGCCACTCGCGCCAGGCTCGAGAGGTTGCCGTAGGAATTGAACAGCACCGCAAATTCATCGCCGGACAAGCGAGCGATGGTGTCGGCCTCCGGCAGCGCGTTGACCATCCGTCGGGCCATTTTCTGCAGCAGTTGGTCGGCGATTTCATGGCCAAGGCTGTCGTTGAGCAGCTTGAAGCGATCCAGATTGATGTGCAACAACGCCAGGCTTCGATAACCGCCCTGACGGACCCGCTGGTGCGCTTCGTTCAACCGCTCACGAAACAACGAGCGATTGGCCAGGCCCGTCAATTCATCATAGTGAGTCAGGTAGCGCATGCGCTCCTCGGACTCGCGCCTGGCCGACAGGTCTGCGAAGAAGCCCACGATGTGACTGATTTTTCCCCGCGGATCGCGCACCGCATTCAAGTGCAGCCATTGCGGGTACATCTCGCCGTTCTTGCGGGTTTCCACCAACTCACCCTGCCAATTGCCGTGCTGCTCCAGCGCTTGATGGATGGCGGCGAAGTGCCGGCGGGCGTCGCGACTGCTGGGCAGCTCGGCTACGTTGCGCCCCAGAATGTCCTCGATGTCATAACCGGTAACGCGGCTGAACGCCTGGTTGACGGCGATCAGCGCATAGGACGGATCAAAAATCACGATGCCTTCGCTGGCCGCCTCGAACACCGTCGCGGCCAGTTGCTGTTGTTCTTCCAGCACCTTGCTGGCACTGATGTCGCGGCGCGTGCCGACCATGCGAATGACCCGGCCGGTTTCGCTGCGCTCCACAGCGCGGCCACGGTCTTCGATCCAGACCCAATGGCCATCGCCGTGACGCACCCGGTACTCGATCTGGTAGTCCTCGGTCCGGCCCTTCAAGTGTTCAACCAGCGCCCGCCGCAAGCCTGGAAGGTCTTCCGGATGCAAACGGGGTTTGAGGTGCCGCAGAATCGCCGTCACGTCTTCCGGATCCAGGCCGAACAGCTCCTGGATATGCGTGTGGTGGACTTCATCGGTTTGCAGGTTCCAGTCCCACAAGCCCAACTGACTGGCTTTCAAGGCCAGGGCCAGACGCGCCTCGCTCTTGCTCAGGGCCTGGTTGGCGGCGTCCAGTTCGAGGCTGCGCTGGGCCACGCGACTTTCCAGGTCAACCTGGATCTGGCGCAGTTCGTCTTCAGCACGGCGGCGCTGCTCGACTTCCTTGGCCAGCTTTTTGTTGAGCTGGTCGCTGCTGGCTTGGGCCTGTTGCAGATGCTCGATCAGCGCCTGATTCTGAAAGCGCCGCAGCAGGCCACGATCGATCAACCGATTGACCTGCCAGGCGACCACGCTCAGCGCACCGAGCAAGATCAGGCCGAACCAGCCCCAGCCTTGCTGTTGCTCGCCCGCGCCCCAGAACATATAGGCAATGGCTGGCAACAGGCAGGGCAAGGTAAACGACAGAAAGGCCGGCAGGCTCACGGCATAGGCAACACTGGCCGACAACGCGGCGGCGCCGATCAGGCCGAACACCCAGGCTTGCTGGATGAAGTTGTCGGCGGGGACCAGCGCAATGCCAGCACCGGCCAGGGTCAATCCGGTGAGGCCCGAACCGAGCAAGAACATGCGCACCCAATTGGGGTTGGCCTGGCGGTTGGGAATGGCCGAGTCGAACGCCGCGACTTGAATCACCCGCAAGGCCACCAGCGACAGCAACCAGACCAGCCACACGCTGACCAAAAAATAGCGCTGCGGGCTCCAGAGCAACCCGGCGCAGACCAGGCCATTGATCAGCATGAACAACGTGGGCAGCAGCGAGCCCTGGTACAGCAGGCGCGTGCGTTCGACCGCCATTTCCATGGCGTACTGTTTACGGATCTCCCGAGGCTCCACAGTGGGGCCCGACAGGTCGAAGCTGAGGGTCATAGGCGATGTTCTTGTTCTTATAATGATGAGCATGGGCCCGAAACGTGCTCGGAGCATACACAAGCAATGGCCGGGACCAAACTGCTGTTGATCAATAAATCGCCAAACCTGCTGGCCGCCAACGACACCACAAAACGCTGAAGGCGCGCTCTGACAGCGCTTGCGGGCGATGACCGACCGGTCATCCCTGGCCTACTTTCATCGGCTAATGCGAAGCGGTGTTTGCCCGGTGTGCCGCGGCCCCCTAGAATGCCCCGATGCGCGATGATCTCTCCCTTCTGCTGAACTCCCTCAACGATGCCCAACGACAGGCCGTAGCGGCCCCGGTTGGCCGTCAGTTGGTCCTGGCCGGTGCTGGTTCCGGTAAAACCCGAGTGCTGGTGCACCGTATCGCCTGGTTGATCCAGGTCGAAAACGCCTCGCCTCACTCCATCCTGTCGGTGACCTTCACCAACAAGGCCGCTGCCGAGATGCGCCATCGCATCGAGCAGTTGATGGGTCTCAACCCGGCCGGCATGTGGGTCGGCACCTTCCATGGCCTGGCGCACCGCTTGTTGCGGGCGCACTGGCAGGAAGCGGGCTTGAGCCAGACGTTCCAGATTCTCGACAGCGACGACCAGCAGCGGCTGGTCAAGCGGGTCATTCGCGAGCTCGGCCTGGATGAACAACGCTGGCCGGCCCGTCAGGCCCAGTGGTTCATCAACGGTCAGAAAGACGAAGGCCTGCGCCCGCAGCACATCCAGGCCAGCGGCGACCTGTTCCTGGCGACCATGCGCAGCATCTATGAAGCCTACGAGGCGGCGTGCCTGCGTGCAGGCGTTATCGACTTCTCTGAATTGCTCCTGCGCGCCCTCGACCTGTGGCGCGATCATCCAGGCCTGCTGGCTCACTATCAAAAGCGCTTCCGGCACATCCTGGTGGACGAGTTCCAGGACACCAACGCTGTGCAGTACGCCTGGTTGCGCCTGCTGGCCAAGGGCGGCGACAGCCTGATGGTAGTGGGCGACGACGACCAGTCGATCTACGGTTGGCGCGGCGCGAAAATCGAAAACATCTACCAGTACTCCGAAGATTTCCCGGATGCCGAAACCATTCGCCTGGAGCAAAACTACCGCTCCACCGCCGGCATCCTGAAGGCGGCCAACGCCTTGATCGCCAACAACACCGGGCGCCTGGGCAAAGAGCTGTGGACCGACGGCGGCGACGGCGAAGCGATCAACCTGTACGCCGCGTTCAACGAACACGACGAAGCACGCTACGTTGTCGAAACCATCGAAAGCGCGCTGAAAACCGGCCTCTCTCGCAGCGATATCGCGATTCTGTACCGCTCCAACGCCCAATCGCGCGTTCTGGAAGAAGCGCTGCTGCGAGAACGCATTCCGTACCGCATCTACGGCGGCCAGCGCTTCTTCGAACGTGCTGAAATCAAGAACGCCATGGCCTACCTGCGCTTGCTCGAAGGCCGTGGCAACGACGCCGCGCTGGAACGGGTGATCAATGTGCCGGCCCGTGGCATCGGCGAGAAAACCGTCGAAGCGATTCGCGACCACGCGCGACACAGCGATGTGTCGATGTGGGAAGCGATGCGCCAACTGGTGGCCAATAAGGGCCTTACCGGGCGTGCGGCCGGTGCTTTGGGCGCGTTCATCGAGCTGATCGAGAACCTCGCCGCCAAGTGCATGGAAATGCCGCTACACCTGATGACCCAGACCGTCATCGAGCAGTCGGGCCTGATCGCCTATCACGAAGCGGAAAAAGGCGAGAAAGGCCAGGCCCGGGTAGAAAACCTTGAGGAACTGGTCAGCGCGGCGCGCAACTTCGAAAACAGCGAGGAAGACGAGGAGCTGACGCCATTGGCGGCGTTCCTCGGCCACGCATCGCTGGAGGCTGGCGATACCCAGGCCGACGAGCACGAAGACAGCGTTCAGCTGATGACCCTGCACAGCGCCAAGGGCCTGGAATTCCCTTATGTGTTCCTGGTGGGCATGGAAGAAGGCCTGTTCCCGCACAAGATGAGCCTGGAAGAGCCGGGCCGTCTTGAGGAAGAGCGCCGTCTGGCCTACGTCGGCATTACCCGGGCGATGCACAACCTGGTGATGACCTACGCCGAAACCCGGCGCCTGTATGGCAGCGAGACCTACAACAAGGTGTCGCGCTTCGTACGCGAAGTACCGAAGGGCCTGATCCAGGAAGTGCGCTTGTCCAACAGCGTCAGCCGGCCGTTCGGTGGCAACCAGTCGATGAGTGGCAGCAACCTGTTCAGCGGCAGCGAGATTCCGGAAACCGGCTTCAGCCTGGGGCAGACCGTGCGTCACTCGATCTTTGGTGACGGTGTGATCCTCAACTTCGAAGGCGCCGGGGCCCAGGCCCGGGTGCAGGTGAACTTCAGCGAAGGCAGTAAGTGGCTGATGTTGGGTTACGCCAAGCTGGAAGCTATTTAAGGTCACGCACGCTGTTTTCCTGTGGGAGCGAACCTGCTCGCGAAGAACGATGACACGCTGTTCACATGGAAACTCGGATAATCCTTGTCTCGAGCAGGTTCGCTCCCACAGGTTGATTTGACAAAAGGCGCTAAAGACATGGGCTCAGGCTTTTCTTCCTCCTGGACATTTTGGGCCCTGTTATCGGCGGCATTCGCGGCAATGACCGCCATTTTCGCGAAAGTCGGCATCGAAAACGTCAATTCCGACTTCGCCACCCTGCTGCGCACCATCGTGGTGTTGGTCAGCCTGGCCTTGATTTTGTACGCCACGGGCCAATATCAGTCTTTGGGATCGATCTCTGCAAAGAGCTACCTGTTTCTGCTGTTGTCAGGGTTGGCTACCGGTGCATCGTGGATCTGCTATTTCCGCGCACTCAAAGTTGGCCCTGCCTCGCTGGTCGCTCCGGTGGACAAACTCAGCGTGGTGTTGGTTGCGGTGCTCGGCGTTGTCCTGCTCGGCGAAAAACTCGACCTGCGCCAATGGGGCGGTATCGGCCTGATCACGGCCGGGGTCGTGATGCTGGCGCTGCGACGCTAGGCGATAGTCCTACAAACCCTGTCCACTCATCTGACGTATCAAAGTCAAAAGGCCTTATTGCACTGACAGAAGCTGAACCCGACCTGTCAGGCAAAAGCCCGAAACACTCTGCCGCTAGCCAGTATCACTTCAGCTGTGCAACATGGCGCGCGTGCTCTCCACAAATGGGAATTCCCTATATGAAACGTTTTCTTAGCATCGCCATGGCGTTGTGCATCGGCCTGACGATGAGTCTCGACGTCAATGCCGCCAAGCGCTTCGGTGGTGGCAAAAGCGTCGGCGCTGCGCCGACGCACCAGACCAGCCAGATGGCTCCTTCTTCTCCAGGCATGGGCGGCGCTGCGGCGACCGCTGGTGCTGCCGGTGCCGCTGGCGCCGCTGCCAAGGCCGGTGGCGCTTCGCGCTGGCTCGGCCCTCTGGCCGGTATCGCGGCCGGTGGCCTGCTGGCCTCCATGTTCATGGGAGGTGGCTTCCAGGGCATGCAGATCTTCGACATCCTGATCATGGCGGTCATTGCGTTCCTGATCTTCCGCTTCATCGCCGCCCGCCGCCGCAAGCAGCAGGAACACTACGCTCCAGCCGGCCATGCGCCGATGCAGCGTGAAGCGTTCGAACAAAAGCCTGCCGGCGGTTCGATCTTCGGTGGTTCGCCAGCGCCGATTGCTGCTCGTCCGGTGATCAACGCGCCAGCCTGGTTCAACGAAAGCAATTTCGTCGAAGCGGCACGCAATCACTTCCAGTCCCTGCAACAGCACTGGGACGCTAACGAAATGGACAAGATCGCCGAGTTCGTGACCCCGCAGATGCTCGAGTTCCTCAAGCGTGAGCGTGCGGACCTGGGCGACGGTTTCCAGTCCACCTACATTGATAATCTCAATGTTCAGCTGGACGGTGTGGATGATCGTGCCGACAAGACCATCGCCACCCTGACCTTCACCGGCGTGTCGAAAAACTCGCGTTTCGACCAGGGCGAAGTCTTCAGCGAAAGCTGGAACATGGAACGTGCACAAGGCGAAAACCAGCCTTGGCTGGTGGCCGGTATCCGCCAGAACGGCTGATCAACCCCAGCGTTTCACTTGCTGCAACAAAAACCCCAGCCCCGGCTGGGGTTTTCTATTTCGCGGTTGCATCTATAGCGAGCTACTGTATAAACCGCCCCATATAAACCGCGCCATACAAGCAAGAGGATCCCGGACGTGGAAGAAATCATCGAACAACTGCGTGAAGCCAACGAACCGGTACCGGTCCCCTTGGAATTACCCGACGAAGACCTGTTGGTCGAAATCGAAGAACAACTGTTCATCGACATTCCGTTTGTCTTCAGAGAGTTTCTACTGACCGTCAGCGACGTGGTCTACGGTAGCCTGGAGCCGGTCACCGTGACCGACCCGCAATCCCACACCTACTTGCCCGACGTTGCCGCCAACGCCTGGGATGCCGGCGTCGATCGCAGCCTGATCCCGATCTGCCAGGACGGCGACGACTACTATTGCGTCGAAGAAGACGGCACCGTCGTGCTTTGGCAGGCCGAAGAAGAGCTCATCGCCGAAGAAACCTGGGAGTCCGTATGGCACTGGGCACGGGACGTCTGGCTGGAAAGCTGATCCCATCGTCACGCCGGGTGGTCAGTGCCCGGACGACTTATTGTGGTTATCGAGGGTTTCCAGCAGCGCCACCTGCATCCTCGTGTGCACGCGAATGAACCAGCGCCACAGCAGCGCCGCCACGGCGGCCGCGACCACGCCAATCAGCACCAGCAACTTGTTGGTCGGCAAAATACTGGCCGACAAGGCTGCCAGCAGTAAAAAGATCACCAGCAGCGACAGGATCGGGATCACTTCGGCGATCACCCGGCGTACTCGTTGAGTGTGGCGACCGGCCATCTCCGGCTTCACGCCCATTTCCGCCAGCAACATCGACAGTGCCTTGAGCTTGCGGTAGGCCGCGATCAAAAACGGCAGCGACAACAACAGCGCGCCCCCCCAGATCAATGCTTTCTGCCAGCTCGGGTCGTCGATCCAGTCTTGCAAGTAGCCCGACATGCGCTCGGCGAAGAACGCGCCCGAGAAGAAGATCGCGATCACCAACGCCAGGTTGACGCCAACCTGCAGCAAAATCCGCCGAATCATCGATGCCAGCAAGGCGCCTTCGCCTTGGGGCTGGATGCTGCGCAGCCATTCGCCGTACATCCCCAGCACCCGCCCCAGGCGTTCTGGCATAGCGCCGGCGAGCTTGATTGACAGCGGATCAGCCGCACGGATCAGGTAAGGCGTCAGCAAGGTCGTGATCACCGAAACCGCCACAGCCACGGGGTATAAAAAGTTGCTGGTGACCTGCAACGTCATGCCCAGCGCCGCGATGATGAAGGAGAATTCGCCAATCTGTGAAAGACCCATCCCAACCCGCAGCGAAGTGCGTCCATCATTACCGGCGATAAACGCACCCAGGCCGCAGGACAGCATTTTGCCGAGCACCACGGCGACAGTGATCACGGCGATGAGCCAGGCGTACTGAAGCAGGATCGCCGGATCGAGCATCAGCCCGATGGCCACAAAGAAAATCGCGCTGAACAGATCGCGAACCGGCTCGATCAAGCGCTCGATTTTCAGCAGCTGTCGGGATTCGGCCATGATCGCGCCGATCAGGAACGCGCCAAGGACCATGCTGTATTCAAGCTTGACCACCAGCAGGCAGAAGCCGAAACACAGGCCCAGCACGGTAATCAGCAGCATTTCGTTGCTGTCGAACGTTGCCACATAAGCCAGCAATCGCGGCACCATCAGAATGCCGACGACCAGGGCGACGATCATGAACAGCGAAAGTTTGCCAACCGTGGAGAACACTTCGCCGGAGCTGACCGTACCGCTGACAGCGATACTCGACAGCAAGGCGATGATGCCAATGCCGAGGATGTCTTCGACGATCAGCACTCCGAATATAAGCTGGGCGAATCGTTCGTTCTTCAGCTTCAGGTCGTTGAGCGCCTTGACAATGATGGTGGTCGAGGAAATCGCCAGGATCGCGCCGAGGAACAGCGAATCCATGGTGTTCCATTCGAACCAGCGACCGATCTCGTAGCCGATCCAGATCATCAGCACGATTTCCAGGAACGCCGCGATGAAGGCCGTCGCGCCGACCTTGAACAACTTGTGCAGGCTGAATTCCAGGCCCAGGCAGAACATCAGGAAGATGACCCCGAGTTCGGCCAGGGTCTTGATGGTTTGTTCGTCGTGGATCAAGCCGAAGGGCGGTGTGTGCGGACCGATGATGAAGCCGGCGACGATGTAGCCCAGCACCACCGGTTGTTTCAGGCGATGGAAAACCACGGTCACCACACCTGCGATCAACATGATCACTGCCAGATCCTGAATGAAACTGATGGCATGCATGGGTGAGGCTCCCTGGATGGCGCATAGGAAATGCCCTTGAGGCCGGGTCTTTTGCAGGTTAACACCGCGACTTCCGGCAGAAAGGCGGTGCAATATATGGAAACAGATCGATTGGGCGTGACGGCTGCCCTGCCCCCGGCGTCCCGATAACTGTTGGTTTGGAAAAACCGCAGAGGCACCCGCAGAGGTGCATCCCTCAAACCTGGTCTTGACCCGTGAGAATGCTATGGAACCCGGAAACGCCCAGCTGTCGATGACGGTATTGATGACCCCCGACATGGCCAACTTCTCTGGCAATGTTCACGGCGGCACCCTGCTCAAATACCTCGACGAAGTGGCCTACGCTTGCGCCAGCCGTTATGCCGGCCGCTATGTGGTGACCCTGTCGGTGGATCAGGTCATTTTCCGCGAGCCGATCCATGTCGGCGAACTGGTGACCTTCCTCGCTTCGGTCAACTACACCGGCAACACCTCGATGGAGGTGGGCATCAAAGTGGTGACCGAGAACATCCGCGAACGCTCGGTGAGGCACACTAACAGTTGCTTCTTTACCATGGTCGCAGTGGATGACCAGCGCAAACCTGCACCGGTACCGCCGCTGCAACCGGAAAACAGCGAGAGCAAGCGCCGCTTCATCCAGGCACAACAGCGCCGGCAGATTCGCCAAGAGCTGGAAAAGCGTTATCAGGAGATCAAGGGCGACGCTTGAGCGGCGTCAGTCAATTTGAGGATGTCCTGACGATTGCTTTCGCGAGCAGGCACCCTCCTACATTGGATTTGCGGCGTTCATAAAACTGTAGGAGCTGGCTTGCCAGCGAAGAGGCCAGCCCATTCAACATCGATGCCGCCTGACCCGCCGCCTTCGCTGGCAAGCCAGCTCCTACAATGGATTTGCGGTGTTAACAAAACCCTGTGGGAGCCTTCAGAGGCTGATAGGCGTCGCCTCGAACCGCACCCGCGGATGGGCAATTCGGTCCTGCGCCCGCACCAGTTCCAACTCGTAGCTGGCACAGGCCTGGGTTTCCAGTAGTACTTCATGCACCGCCGACGCCGTGAATTCGAACGCAGCCACCAGGCTGTCGCCCAACAGCACACGCGCCAGGAACAACCCCGACGTCAGGTCGCCCACGCCCACGGGCTGACGCGGAAACGCCAACAACGGACGCTGCAAGTGCCAGCTGCCGTCGGCCGTCACCAGCAACATCTCGAACGCTTCTGCCGGTTTGCCCGGATAATCCAGATGCTTGACCAGCACAGCTTTCGGGCCGCGCGCCAACAACGCACGCGCCATGGCCAGGCAATCGAACAACGACTGCGGCTTGCGCCCGGAGAAGCTGTCCAGCTCCAGCTGGTTAGGGCACATGAAGTCCGCCACGGCGGCGGCCTCTTCCAGCAGGAAATCGCTGACTTCCCCTGGCACGCTGCAACCCTTCTCCGGATGCCCCATCACCGGGTCACACAGGTACAGGGCCTTGGGGTTCATCGACTTGATGCGCGCCACGCCCGTCAGGATCGCCCGGCCCTGGGCCGCACTGCCGAGGTAACCGGAGAGCACAGCATCGCAGTTGCCCAACTCGCCAATCGCCGCGATGCCTTCGACCAGGTCGGGAATCTGTTGCGGCGACAGCACTTCACCGGCCCATTGGCCGTACTGGGTGTGGTTGGAAAACTGCACGGTGTTGAGCGGCCAGACATTTACACCGACCCGCTGCATCGGAAAAACTGCGGCGCTGTTGCCAGCGTGTCCAAACACTACGTGAGACTGGATGGCGAGCAAATGAGGCGTACGTTTCATGCGGTGGATTTCCGTAAAACGATTGAAATTCTAGCCGCGCAGTATGCGACTAAACACAGTCTGTACGACAGACCAGCGACGCAGTTAAGCTGACACTCTCTAGTTGGAGCACCCTGTTGATGCTGACCCTCGGAAATATCTTCGTGCTGATGCTGTTCGCCACGGCCGGCGCATGGCTATGGCATAACCACGGCTTGCGTGAGCGCGCGCTGGAGCGGGTCAAGCAGCACTGCAGCAACCTCGGGATCGAATTGCTCGACGGTAACGTCGCCTTGAAAAGAATCGCGTTTATCAAGGATGGCAGCGGCCGGCGACGCCTGGCCCGCGTGTACAACTTTGAATTCACCGTGACCGGCGAAAGCCGTCACAACGGCACCATCACCCAGTTTGGCGCCCACAGTGCCCAGATCGAACTGGCACCCTATCCGGTTCCGTTCGATGAAACCGCACCGGTGGCTGAGGTGGTCAAACCTCGCGCCGAGGTGATCGAGCTGAGCCAGTGGCGCCAGGAACATACCAAGTGGCGGCCCTGAGCAGCTAAGCCGATGCCGATCGGCACGCCGCCAGCTCAGCTTGCAGCCGCTCGGCGTCCTGTGGCTCAGCGAAAATCAGCTCGATACGTGAGTCCTGCCGCCATTCACTGGGCTGCCATTCCAGCACCGAGTTATCCACCGCATTGGCCGACACCCACCCTTCCAGACTGTGGATAACCAGCTTCGCCCTCCGCCAACCGAGGCTTTCAAGCCAGCGTCTGATCCGCTCAGCATCAAATACCTGGCTCGCATGCCAGCGCCAGCCAATGCTCCAGCCACCTTCCTGTGCCTGACTCAGGCAAATCGGCAACGCGGGATCAGCCCACACGGCCGGCAGCTGCGCCAGCCCCTTAGGCACGACAAAGTTATCCACACCTGGCTGTGCATTGGCATTCAACCCAGGCAATTCACTCAAGGGAAGAACGGCTTGCTGCGTCCAGTACAGGGAGCCTGGGGGTAACTGCGCCGCAATTTGCTGGCGAGCGGCGTCATCAAGATCTTCGGATTTGTTCAGCAGGAGCAGTCCCGCCTGGCTCAGCGCCAGCTGTTGCGACGGCGGCAACAGCTTGCCCGCCGCAAGCGCCTGGGCGTCCAGCACCAGTACACAAGGCTGGACAGCCAACACGCCTTGCCACGGCGCTTCGCTCAATTGCCTGAGTAACTGCGCCGGATGCCCCAGCCCGGAAGGCTCAATGAACACCCTGTGCGGTTTCGCCTTGCGCAACAAACGCCCGAGGCCAATCTGAAACGGAGCACCATTGACGCAGCACAAGCAGCCTCCGGCCACTTCGCCCAATGCGATACCATCGGCGTCCCGGGTCAGTAGCGCAGCGTCAAGGCCGATCTGGCCGAACTCGTTGATCAACACCGCCCACCGCTCCTCTGGCGGGCGTTGAGCCAACAGGTGCTTGATCAGGCTGGTCTTGCCGGCGCCCAACGGGCCGGCAATGACATGCGTGGGGATATTTTGCAGCATGGTCGGTGATGTCTGAGGAGGTAATGGATGCGGTTGATTGGCGGGTCGTTGTTGTTGATGCTCATAACTGGCGAGGCGCTCGCCCAGGCTTGCGTGGTGCACAGCCGGGCCGAGCGGCTGGACGTTCAGGTGTGCCAACAGAACCGCAACATACCGCAAAAGCTGTTTGCCGACGGGTTTTGCCGGCCGAGCCTGGCGGGGCAAAAAGTCGATGTGCAATACGTCGATCAATGCCCCGGCGGCGCCTTTGGCATCTGTAGTAACGCCCAAGTAGCCAATATGCCCTACCGGCAGGATATTCACTATTACGGCGTTGCCACGGATGCGGCGTATTTGCAGCCCTACTGCGAGGCTCAGAGCCAGGGCTCCTGGCTCAAGCCGTGAAGCGCGACAGCGAATCAGGCAGCCTCTTCATACCAAGGGCCGAAGGGATCGGGTAGCGAACGCCAGCCTTCGATGCCCGGTGCCATTTCCCTATCGGTCAAGAGGCAGGCATCCAGCTCGGCCGTGAGCTGGATGAAGTCGATGTTCTGGCCGATGAAAACCAGTTCCTGACGGCAATCGCCGCTCTCTACGACCCAGTTTTTCATGATGTCGGCTGTGCTTTGCGCGTCCTGCGGCCATTGGTTTTTCGGCACGAAACGCCACCAGCGCCCGGCAAAGCCATAGCGCATCAAACCGCCAGCCTGGGACCAGCTACCGGCGTCCATGTGTTTGCTCGCCAGCCAGAAAAAGCCCTTGGAGCGCAGCAGTTTGCCGTTGTCCCAAGCACCATTGATGAAGTCGAAGAAACGTTGCGGATGGAATGGCCGGCGAGCCCGATAAGCGCTCGAAGCAATGCCATACTCTTGCGTTTCCGGCAGGTGTTCGCCTCGCAGTTCCTGCAACCAGCCCGGTGCCATGGCGGCCGTTTCAAAGTCGAAACGGCCAGTGTCGAGGATCTTTTCCAAGGGAACTTCGCCCATCACCATCGGGATGATTTCCGCGCGGGCGTTGAGCCGCGCAAGGATGGCGATCAGCTCCTCCCGCTCGTGGCTACTGATCAGGTCGGCCTTGCTCAGCAGGATCACGTCGGCGAACTCGACCTGCTCAATCAGCAAGTCGGTAATCGAACGTTCATCCCCTTCCCCCAGCGTTTCACCTCGGGAAGCGAGGCTTTCGGCGGCCTGATAGTCGAGTAGGAAGTTCATGCCGTCGACCACCGTGACCATGGTATCCAGGCGTGCGATGTCGTTGAGGCTCTGCCCCTGTTCATCGCGAAAGGTAAACGTTTCCGCCACAGGCAGGGGTTCGGAAATTCCGGTGGACTCGATCAACAGGTAGTCAAAGCGGCCCTCCTTGGCGAGTTGGCTGACCTCCTCAAGCAAATCCTCGCGTAACGTACAGCAAATACACCCATTGCTCATTTCCACCAGTTTTTCTTCCGCGCGATTTAAGCTGACATCACGTTGGACTTCGATACCATCGACGTTGATCTCGCTCATATCGTTGACGATAACCGCAACACGTAACCCGTCGCGGTTACGTAGTATGTAATTAAGAAGTGTACTTTTTCCGGCGCCTAAAAAGCCGGAGAGAACGGTCACGGGGAGTCGATTGGACATTTTGCTTTTCCTCACAGGATTGCCCGGTCGCTGTGTCGGGCTTATTTCATGTTATAGTATAACAACACAAAATAACCATCCCCTTCTTGCCTTACACGTTTATGACCCCGATGCTGAACGCGTTCCTTTTCATGAGACGCCCCATGCGCAACGCACTGAAATTTGCATTGATCATGTTCTCCCTGCTGATAGCGGACGACGCGATGGCCCAGTTGCCCAGCCTGGCCACGTGCACACGCAGCGCCAATCTCTTGGCCTGCGTGGATGCACAAGGCAACGCCTACAGCGTCAACACCGCTGGAAGTACGATTTATATTCGGGGTTTTGAAATCGTCGGAAAACGCTATTGGGCGCAGACCAATAGCCGCTACGGTCAGCTGACGTTTTTTACTGGCATCGCATCGGATGGCGAAGCGTGGGTCGGCTACAACCAGCGTATCGGCTGGACCACGATCAACCGGTTCTCTAGCTCGGGCGGCAGCAGTGCCAAGTTCACCTGCAGCCGGATCGCAGGTTGTTAGGCCGATGTTTTCTCCATGATGGATATGCACTGAAATTTGCCGGATATAGCCGCGCAATCCTCATGCCAAGCCCTGAGACTGGAGTGGGTGGGCATGTGCGGTGTTATCCAGTAAGCATCGAAGCCCGGTTGAAAGATGAAATGTTCCACGTGGAACTTAAAGTTGAAGTGCCTTACTCATCCACCTGCCCCTGCTCCACGGATGGTCTAGTCTGGTTTAGTTCCACGAACGGTATCGTTGCGACACCTCACAGCCAACGCAGTCGTGCAAAATTGCATGTACGGTTGGCTGATCGTTCGGATGTATTACCTCTGGTCGCCGTCATCAATGACGCCGAAGCCGCACTCGGTACCGCTGTTCAAACAGCGGTAAAACGCGCCGATGAGCAAGCCTTCGCGTTCTGCCAAGATGCCGCACGGCGCTTGAACATGGCCCTGAAACGCCCCACAGCCATGGAAGCATTTCATGTCCGCGTAATTCACGCCGAAAGCCTACACGCCCATGACGCCGTCGCAGAAAGCTGTTTCAAACGGGGCCGGTAGCGTTTAAGCCCGAGGTTTGACCGTGCCGCAATCCTGCCCCAACCACACGGCACGGGATTCGAGGCTACCCTTCTGCTGGATGCCGGTTGCGTTGAACGTGCCATTGACCTTGGTGGTGAACTCTCGATCACTGACGAACGTCGCCACGCCCGCGCCCTGGGCTCTCGGGCAGCTGAAGCGGAACTTCCACTGATTACCGGAACGGTCGGTAATTTCCTGCTTGCAGCCCGACTGCGGATCCGTCAGTGGAATATTATCGGTCTTGACCTGATCCGGTGTCAGGCAGGCCCGAACACCTTTACCACCAATGGTGAGCCCCTGCTTTTCCAATTGCGCACGTTGTTCTGGGGTCATCTGGCCCTGAAGCTGCCCAAGAATCAATTGCAGGTCTGGCATGTTCTGGTCATCGACCTTCATATTGCTCGTGGTCAGCTCCCACAACCCTGGTTGCAACATTTGCGCGTGAGCCGCCACAGGAAGCGCCAATCCCAGTGCCATGGCCAAACCCAGCAGACGAACGTTCATCGAGAAACTCCTGATCAGTAGTGGCCGTTAGACGTCAGCGGCCGGCTTCGGTTCATGGACCAATTAATTAGCGACATTCTGCACAGAACATGGTCTGTTAAGCACTGAATCTTCAGGAGCAAGGCAGCCCCCATGGATTATTTCGGACCGCACATTTTCGGTTATACCATCGCCCTGTTGCACTCTCTGGGCATGATCGCGGCCATACACGCCGTATTGACCGTCCGTACCGCCCAAGGCTCGATTGCCTGGGCCCTGTCACTGTTTTTCATTCCCTACTTCACGCTGATCCCTTACCTGGTGTTCGGCCGCAGCTCCTTTGATGGCTACATCAAGGCGCGGCGCCAAGCCAACGAAGAGATGCGCAAAGCCGTTTCCGAACTCAACTGGCGACCCTGGGTAGAGGAAGCTCTCACCGCTCGCGCCTCGGCTGCCTACACGTCACTCAGGGCAATGCCCAAGCTCGGCCGCATGCCGTGCCTGGCCAACAATGAAGTGCGCCTGCTGATCAACGGCCAACACACCTTCGATGCCATTTTCGAAGCCATCAGCCAGGCCAAAGAAGCCGTGCTGATCCAGTTTTTTATCGTTCATGACGATCGCCTTGGCCAACGCCTTCAAACACTGCTGTTGAAGAAGGCCGCTGAAGGCGTGGCGGTGTATCTGTTGTATGACCGAATCGGCAGCCATTCACTGCCCCACGCTTACGTGCAGGCGTTGCGTGACGGCGGAGTCGAGGTCAGGGCCTTTGCCACTCGCAGCGGCTGGCTCAATCGCTTTCAGGTGAACTTCCGCAACCACCGCAAGATCGTGGTCGTGGACGGCATTCTCGGCTTCGTCGGCGGGCATAACGTCGGTGACGAATACATGGGCGAAAAACCACCCCTGGCGCCATGGCGTGACACCCATGTGCAAGTACGCGGGCCGGTCGTGGCGAGCATGCAGGAGTCCTTTGCAGAAGACTGGTTCTGGGTGGCGCGTGCGCTGCCACCGCTGATCCTGCCCGAGGTTTATCCGGAGGACGGCGTCCTGTGCCAACTGCTCGCCAGCGGTCCGGCAGACGCCTACGAAACCTGTTCGCTGTTCTTTGTCGAAGCCATCCATGCGGCGACTGAGCGCGTGTGGATTACCACGCCGTATTTCATTCCTGATGAAGCCGTGTTCGCTGCGCTGCGCCTGGCAGTATTGCGCGGTGTGGATGTACGCCTGTTGTTGCCATCGCGTCCCGATCACCGAATCGTCTATGCCGCCTCCAGCCTCTACGCCTTCGAAGCCGTGCGCGCAGGGGTGCGGGTATTCCGGTATGAGCCGGGATTCCTGCATCAAAAAGTGGTGTTGATCGACCGCGAAATCAGCGCCATTGGCAGCGCGAACATGGACAACCGTTCATTCCGCTTGAATTTCGAAGTGATGTTGATGACCGTCGACTGCGCGTTCGCCGCCGAGGTAGAACAGATGCTCGACGAAGACTTCGCCAACGCCCATGAAATCGCCAAGGACGAAGGCCGGGAGACTCACCGCCTGCAACAAGTCGGCATGCGGGTCGCCCGGCTTATTTCGCCGATTCTCTAGAGGTAGATATCGTCCCGGGTCCATGGCAGCTCGTGACTGCCGTCGGCGTGGGCCTTCACCGCTAGAATCTGATGCAGGTTGATCCAGCCGCGGGCGAAGGCATAAGCGCACCCGGCGAGGTACAGCCGCCAGATCCGCAGCGCTTGCTCGGGCACGAGCCTGGACGCGGCTTCAAGGTTGTCCTCCAGGCGTTCGCTCCAGTGATCGAGCGTGCGCGCGTAGTGCAGCCGCAAGCTTTCGACGTCGACAATCTCCAGGCCGGCCTCACTGATTTGCGCAGAGATCATCGACAGGTGCGGCAGCTCGCCGTTGGGGAATACATACTTTTCGATGAAGTCGCCGGCACCGCGTCCCACCGGACGGCCATCGGTGTGCTTGGCGGTGATGCCGTGGTTCATCACCAGGCCACCCTCTTTCACCGCGCCGAACAGCGTCTTGCAGTATTGCGCCAGGTTGGCGTGGCCGACGTGTTCGAACATGCCAACGCTGACCACTTTGTCGAAACGGCCATCCTGTGGCAGATCGCGATAGTCGAGCAGTTGCAGTTCAACCAGGTCCTCGAGGCCTTCCGCTATTACGCGCTCCTGGGCCAGGGCCAACTGTTCCTTGCTTAGCGTGATACCGAATACTCTCGCGCCAAACTCCCGGGCGGCAAAGCGCGCCAGCCCACCCCACCCACAACCAACGTCCAGCAAGTACTCGCCAGGTTGCAGGCGTAGCTTGCGGCACAAATGGCGGAACTTGGCTTGTTGGGCTTGTTCGAGCGTTTCACTACCGGTCTCGAAATACGCACAGGAGTACGCCATGTCACTGTCGAGCCACAGCTGGTAGAACTCATTGGAAAGGTCGTAGTGGTAGGAAATTGCCTTGGCGTCGGTCTCCTTGTCGTGGACGGTGCGCACCGGCTGATTGCCGTCGTCTTCGTCCACCAACGCCTGGCTCCACTCATCGCAGACGCGGATCACCTCGCTGATGGAACCTTCAAGCTCCAATTTGCCTTCGACAAACGCAGCACCGAGTGCATCGAGGCTGGGATGGGTAAACTGGGTGACCATTTGTGGGTCCTTGACCACAATCGTAACGCTGGGCGTCGGCCCCAGATTGAATTCGTGGCCGTCCCAGAGTCGCAGGCGAAGCGGTAATTGCAGATTCTGTAAGGCCGGTGGAAGTTGCGCGAGCATGGAGAATCCCCCTTGTTTCAGACGTCTGAACAGAGGGTAGACCATCTTTGAAAAATAGCTGGCTATCGAATTAATAGCCCTTTTCAATGATTCGCGACGCCTGCACGTGCCGCCGCGAACACACAAAATGATGTGCCCTCATTTCCAGTGACTACAGACCAGGCTCACAGTTCTAAAAATTTGCAGCGTCGTGAGCCCCGGACTAGAGCATTGAACTTCATGCATCGTCCTTGAGCTTTAGCAACGGCTCCTGGAAGCGCAGTAAACGACCGGCATTGCCCAACACCAACAAGGTGCTGAGGTTGTGCAGCAACGCCGCGATCATCGCCCCGGCCGCTCCTAGCCAACCGAACGCCGCGAAGGCGACAATCGCCAGGGTCCAGCCGAGCCCGATGACCACATTCACCTGCAAGGTTTGCCGGCATTGACGGCTCAGGCGCACGCACGTACCCAGGCGACGCAGGTCGCTGCCGATCAGTACGATGTCCGCCGAGGCCAGGGCAATGTCTGCACCCCCGGCGCCCATCGCTACACCGACCACCCCCGCTTTGAGGGCCAGCGAATCGTTGATACCGTCGCCGACCACCATCGGCCGGAAGCCGCTGTCGATCTCCTTGAGCACACGGTTGAGTTTGTCTTCGGGCAAAGCTTGGGCTTCGACGTCACTGATTCCGACATCCCGGGCGAGCGCCTGAGCGACGCTGTGGCGGTCACCGGTGAGCAATAACTGGCGGCCCAATCCGAGCTCGCGCAATTCACTCAAGGCAAATTGCGCCTCGGGTTTGACGCTGTCAGCCAACAACAACCAGGCAAGGAATTCACCGTTGAGCGCCAGCCCGGCAATCGGCCCGTCATGCACAGGCACCGACGTGGTACTGATACCCAGTTGCGCAAACAACTCCGGCCGGCCGAGCGCCGCTTCACCCTGCTCGGTCATGGCCACCACACCAAGGCCCTGGCGTTCATGAATATCGGAAAGCAGCAGGAAATGCGCCTGGGTCACCAACCCTGCCAGCGCACGGCTGACCGGGTGGCTGCTGGCCGAGCCGAGGCTGGCAGCGAGCTTGAGGACATGACTGCGATCCTCCAGAGGACTGTCGATCGATTGCAGGCGCAAGGTGCCGAACGTCAGCGTGCCGGTCTTGTCGACCACCAGCGAAGTGAGGTCCGCCAACTCTTCGAGGAACGCAGAACTGCGAATCAGGATCCCGTGGCGCGCGGCGACCGCGACACCGGCAATCGCCGTGGCCGGTGCCGACAATACCAATGCACAAGGACAGGCCGCTACCAATACCGCGAGCATCGCTTGAGCGTTATTGGTGATGAACCACGTTACGGCCGCGAGCAGCAACACCAGCACCATGTAGCTGCCGGCGTAACGCTCCAGTAAACGCGTGATCGGTGGTTTTGAACGCTCGGCGTTTTGCATCAAGGCAATGACTTTACCGAGGGTCGATTCCTGGCCGGTGCGGTTCACTTCGATTCGCAGCAGGCCGTCGAGATTGATTGCACCGCCGAACACCGACATGCCGACGCCCGCCTCCACGGGCACGGATTCGCCGGTAATCGAGGCGGTGTCCAGGCTGGCCTGGCCGGATAACACTCGACCATCGGCTGGCACCCGGTCACCGGCTCGCACTTCAACTTGATCGCCGGCCTTCAAGGTGCCGTTGTCGACTTCGATAATGGAACCGTCTGCCTGCACTTTGCGCGCATGGCTGCGAGTCAGCTTGCCGAGGGCGTGAATCGCTTCCTGGGAACCGATCACACTGCGCTCTTCCAGCACGTGACCGAAGATCATGATGATCGGCAACAAAGCGGCCGTCAGCAGATCGCCGGTGGCCCACGCACCGAGCATGGCCAGCGCAATCAACTGATCGGTGATGCCGTGCAGGCTCGGATAGCGCAGGCTGTACCAAGCCGAGCGCATCACCGGCACGGCGACCAACAGCGAGGCAACACCCAGCAGCAGTTGACTGACGCCCGACTGCTCCGGTGCCAGCCAGCGCCAGATCAAGCCCAGCGCGAGCAGGCCCAAGGCGAGCATGGCCAAGGTCAGTTGACGGGCAGCGCGACGCTGTTCGGCCGACGACAACAGGCTCGGTGCGGCGGCGGTTTGAGCGGTCATTGTGCAGCTCCCTGAATGATCAGGCGGGAATCGTCTTTGGGATCGACGGTAGTAACCGAACCGGCCTGGCCAAGAATTTTCGGCATGCGCTCGCGATAGATGCGCAGCAACATTTGCGGATCGGTGCCCTGCTGTTGGGCCTTGGCCAAGCTCAATACTGTCGCCGTATCAGCCGACGCTTTGGCCAGTCGTTCGCTCGCCTGGGCATGAGCCACTTGCAGTGTGCGGTCGGCTTGCTCGTTGGCCGTTTGGGTCAGCTTCTCGGCATCGGTACGCGCATTGGCCACGGCCTTGTCGGCTTGCTGACTGGCCGTCAGTACCGCGTTGAAAGCGTTCACCGCTGGATCAGGCAAACTCGACTGCACATCGACCCGCGCCACTTCGATCCCCAATCCCTGCCCCGTCGCAGTGAGTTCAGCCAACCGCTGATTGATACCTTGCACCAGATCACCACGCAAGCGCTCGCGTCGTTCCGCAGCCTGGCTATCGGCACCGATCAATTCCGGACGTGCGACCAGAATGGTGTCCAGGTCTCGCGCCGCCGTGAGTGCAACCGCACTACGCGTCACCAATCGATCCAGTGCCGGCAAAACGTGTTCGCCTTGGAGCACGAACGCGTAAGGCTCAGTGACTTTGTAGAAAACCCTGACATCGAGTTGCACCACACCCGCATCGCCTGTCAGCAGATAACCGGAGCCCGCGAGGGCATCACTGATGGGTGTCGCAAAACTGGCCACGCGATCGGCCTGAATCGCCGCACCACCGCGCAACAGACTCTCGACTCGGCGCTCGATGACCCGATCCGCTGCCGGCAACAAAATCACCTGCTCGAACGGTTGCGGCCAGGCCAATAACAGCCCTGCATTCTGAATCCGATCCAGCGCGCCGAAATGCAAAACCACTGCGCGATTCTGTGGATCGATCTGCCGCACATTGGAAAATGCCCAAGCCAATGCCGCCAACACTGTCACCGCGTACAGGGCGAGAAACGCCAAGCGTCCGGCTTGAATCCAGGGGCTGCTCAACTCATTTGTTCCACGTGGAACCAAATTCATGGCTGCGATCCGGACTTGTTGTCGAGATTCGGCGGACCGTCAACCAACACCCGGAACGGTGCGGCGTCAGTGCGCAGAATCAACTTGGTTCCCGGCGTCACGATCGTGCCCAAGGTGTCGAGTGAGCGCAGCAGGTTGTAGAGCTGCGGTGAACCCGCATAGGCGCGGCCGTAAATCTGCGCGGCTTCGACGCGAGATTGCGCTTCGATATCCGCCGCTTTCACTGTGGCGTCCGCCTGCACAATTCGCGCATCACGCTCGGCCGCGGAACGAATTTGCGCCGCCTCACGCTTGCCGATGGCCGTACGCTCCGTGGCGATGGTTTCACGCTCGGCACGCATCCGGTCGACGGTCGCGGTGAGCGTCACCGAGGGCAACGTCAATCGTTCAATGCCCACCTGCAACACACGCACGCCATAGGTGGTGAGCAACTGCTGATCGATTTGCTTGCGCAGTTGCGCTTCGAAATCGGCGATGCGCACCTGGCTGGCATCGGTGTTCACAAGGTTCGCCAAATCAAAACTGCTGGCGGTGGTTTCCAGCGCGGAGCCGACGAAGGTGCGAATCTGCCGTGCGGCTTCATCGGGTTGGTTCTGCACGGCGCGCATGAAACGCTGCACATTGTCCGGATCACCCTGCACCTGCCACGCCACATAAGCCTGAACGATGATGCGCAAACCATCGCGCGTACCAACATCCTGCAAACCGCTGGACGTGGTTCGCAGGCGCAGATCCACCGGGATCGCCGCCTCGAACGGTGCCGGCCAGCGCCAGCCCAGTCCCGGTTGCAGCAACACTCGCGAAGGATTGCCGAAGCGTGTGATGACCGTGGCTTCCCCCGAGCGCACCTGAACCAGGCTCGCGGCGGCGATGGCGAACGCTACCAACAAGGCCGCCCATCCCATGCGACGCCATGGAAAAGGACCGGCCTCCTGCGGGTCGCCGTGGTGATGATGGTGATGGCCGTGGTGATGATGCCCGCCATGGCCGTGATCGTGGCCGGCGTGGTCATCGTGATCGTGAGTGTGGGACTGGCTCAATTGGCAGCTCCTGGCTGGGTAGTGTGACGCGACGGCGCAGAGTCAACCGGCAGCGTGAACGTACGGAGGTCGATGGTCGGCGCATTGCTGCTGCCACCCAGACGATGATCGAGCACCAGCAATTTGGCGTTGACCAAACCCTGGGACAACTGACTGAAATATTGCTCCAGCACAAAGGCCTGCCCCGCGCTGGCATAGGCTTTTTGCTCGGCGCTGAATTTCAAGTCCGCGGCCTGCGCGCCGGCATTGATTTCACGGGCGCTGGCCGTTGCCTGATCGCGGGCGATGCTCGCTTGCAACTGCGCCTGATTGGTAGCTTCGGCGGCTGCACCGCGTTCCCGAGCAATCAAGGCTTGCGCGCCAATTTGCGCCGCTTGCACGCCGTGATAGGCATTGGCTGCGCCGGCGGGAGGGTGAATGGCCTCGACCACTGTGGCGAGAATTTCCACGCCGCTGTCGAGTTTTTTCAGGTCCGCCTGCACGGCGCGGCCAATTTCTTCGGCCAGCCCTACCCTGTCCTCACCCAACAAACCGTCGAGGGTGCGCGAGGCAAAATCATGCACCAGGATTCGGCTGGCAGTGCTGCGAATCAGCATCGGTACATCGGCACTGTTGTAGGTCGCGGCCAACGCGGCTTCATCACTCAGACCGATACGGTAGACGAAGCGCACGTCCATGTTGACGATCTGAAAGCTCTGCTTGTCGGCGCGGCTGCTGGCGATCACCTGGGATTTGTCGTTCACATGGCTGGCGTCCCACAAGCGGTTGGCAATCGCTGGCGCCGGGCCTTCAGCGGGGTCGGCCTGAGCAGGGGCCGGGTTTTCGCCCACACTGGTGGCCAACTCGTGAACCACGCCATTCTCGACGCTCAAGACTCGGCCCAACGGCCACGGAAAACCGATGTGCAAACCTGGGCCGAACACTTCGACTGGCTTGCCGAAACGTTCGTAGATGCCGCGCCCTTGCAGGGCAATTTCGTGAATGCCGGTCAGCGACCAGCCCACCAGCGCAACCACTGCCAATACGGGAAGGAACGCCCGACGCATGTAAGTGAAGGCCCAGATCTGCCGCAGATCGATACCGAAGCGGTTGTGCAATTCGTGCTGCAATGCCAGCAATGGTTGAGGTGGCCAACGCAGCATGTCCGCGATAAAACTTCGCGCCAGCAGCTCCGGTTCAAGACGCTCTCGGCGTGGGCTGAACAATGACAGTACCGCGCGCAGCAACAACTCTGCCGCCACCAGCCCTGGCAACAAGCCGATCAACACTGCCAGGCGTACGGGCCATACCGACGTTTCATCGGCAAATAGCAGGCAAAAAGAACCGAGTACGAGGCTGATGATTACCACACGAATCAATTGACCCAACGTGGCAGCTTCAGGCCATTGCGCGGTGTTTTCTTGCGCCAGATGGCGCTCCATCACCAGCAGGCCGAACGCTAACAGCAACGCGCAAGCAGCGCCGACGGTGGCCGTCAGACCCAATGCTGTCGGCGGTAATGTGAGGTTCCAGGTCTGTTCGACGCCCAAAATCGCCAGCAATGCCCAACCACCCAGCCACAGCGTTGGTGCGCCGATTTGCCCGAGCAGGTGCTGCGATTGCCGACCGATCCGGTCGAGCAAACGCTCATACCATCCGCCAGGGGCGACAGGCACGTCGACGACGACCTCCGGCACCACGGGGTTCATGGCGCGGGCACGCCACTGGGCGACCCACCCGGCCGATTGCGCACCGGCCATCAACAACACAAACGCCATGCTCAGATTCAGCAGCAATGCTGGCCACAATGTTTGCGAGGAAAACAGCCCGGCAAAAAACGCCAGCAGCACACCCACCGTCGCGAGAACACCCGCACAGATAGTGAACAGGCGCAAACGCCGCCCTTGAATGAACGCCTGCTGAAAGCGCGGCAATCCGGCTAACGGCGTGTCATCAACATCGAGATCGACTTGCATACCACTCCAGAGTGTCTTCGCTGACACGGCAATTCGTTACGGTATAACGAAAATGGTGAAATTTCCGTACTCAAAGCGAGCTATCTAAAGATGCCCAACCTGTCGTTTACCTGAAGCCTTGACCGAAATGCGCTGAAACGCACATATTACGTTCGTAATTTTATACGAGAACTACTTTTACCCATCCTCCCTTTTCGATCCAGGAGTACATCCATGAGCACTTATGACGTCGTGATACTCGGCGGTGGCCCCGGCGGTTACAACGCGGCGATCCGCGCCGGGCAACTGGGTCTGAAAGCAGCGTGCGTAGAAGGACGCGCCACACTCGGCGGCACCTGCCTGAACGTCGGCTGCATGCCATCGAAGGCATTGCTGCACGCCTCCGAACTGTACGACGCAGCCATGGGTACGGAATTCGCCAACCTGGGAATCGAGGTCAAACCCAGCCTCAACCTCGCCCAGATGATGAAGCAAAAGGATGAAAGCGTTACCGGGCTGACCAAGGGCATCGAGTTTCTCTTTCGCAAGAACAAAGTCCATTGGATCAAAGGCTGGGGCCACATCGACGGCCCGGGCAAAGTCACGGTGACCGACAGCGCCGGCGGCAAGACCGAACTCAGCGCCAAGGACATCATCATCGCCACCGGTTCAGAGCCCACGCCCCTGCCCGGCGTCGACATCGACAACAAGCGCATCCTCGACTCCACCGGCGCCTTGTCCCTGACCGAGGTGCCCAAGCATCTGGTAGTAATCGGCGCCGGCGTGATCGGCCTGGAGCTGGGTTCGGTCTGGCGGCGTCTGGGAGCACAGGTAACGGTCGTCGAGTTTCTCGACCGGATCTGCCCCGGCGTGGACATCGAAGCCGGCAAAACCCTGCAACGCTCCTTGAGCAAGCAAGGCTTGAGCTTCAAGTTGAGTTCCAAAGTGACCAGCGCCACGACATCAGCCAATGGCGTGCAACTGAGCATCGAGCCTGCTGCGGGCGGCACGGCCGAGTTACTGGAAGCCGATTACGTGTTGGTGGCCATCGGGCGACGACCTTATACACAGGGCCTGGGCCTGGAGAACGTCGGCCTCGCCACCGACAAACGCGGCATGCTCGCCAACAAAGGTCATCGCACCGAAGCCGCCGGGGTCTGGGTGATTGGTGACGTGACCTCCGGCCCCATGCTGGCGCACAAGGCCGAGGACGAAGCCATGGCCTGCGTCGAGCAAATTGTCGGCAAGGCCGGCGAGGTGAATTACGACCTGATCCCCAGCGTGGTCTACACCAAACCGGAACTGGCCAGCGTCGGCAAGACCGAAGAACAGCTCAAGGCTGAGGGACGGGCCTACAAGGTCGGCAAGTTTCCCTTCACCGCCAACAGCCGGGCGAAGATCAACCATGAGACTGAGGGCTTCGCCAAAGTGCTGGCCGATGAGCGCACCGACGAGGTGCTGGGTGTGCATCTCGTTGGCCCAAGCGTCAGTGAGATGATTGGCGAGTATTGCGTGGCCATGGAGTTCAGTGCCTCGGCTGAAGACATCGCCCTGACCTGCCACCCGCACCCGACTCGCTCCGAGGCCTTGCGCCAGGCGGCGATGAATGTAGAGGGGATGGCGACGCAGATGTAATGGCGTGAATGGTCGGTGCCTGACACACCGTCTTCGCGGGCAAGCCCGCTCCTACAGGGATTGCGCAGTACTTGTTGGCGAGCCTGCTCGCGAAAGCGGTACATGCGGTTTAAAGCGGCAAATGCTCCAGCGGCAACGCCCCCGGAGCCTTCACCGTATGAATCGCAAAGTTACTGCGAATGTCACTCACCCCCGGCAGCTTCAGCAACCGCCCGGTGAGAAACCGGTCATAGGCGCGCAAATCCGGCACCACCACCTGCAGCAGAAAATCCGATTCTCCCGACACCAGGAACGCTGAAATCACCTCGGGCAACGCCGTGACCGCCAAACGAAAGGCTTCGGCCTGCTCGTCGTTATGGCGCTCGACCTTGACCCCGACAAACACCGTCAGCCCCAACCCCGCTTCGTCACGATCCAGATTGGCCTGGTAGCCGCGGATCACCCCCGCCTCTTCCAGCATCCGCACCCGGCGCAAGCAAGGCGATGCCGACAGGCCGATCTCGTCGGCCAGTTGCACATTGCTCAGTCGGCCATCGCGCTGCAGCGCAGCGAGGATCTTGCGGTCATAGGCGTCGAGTTTCATGGTTTGGCAGATCCTGATGGTTCAAGCGTCATTAACGGGCAGATTATGCCAATAGCACTGCCGATAGTAGCTGACAACGCAAGCACCTGCCCTGCCCTTCGGCCATAGACTGGCACGACCAAATCGACAACGAACGGGGTGCAACGTGGAAGGACTCTGGCTGTTTTTCATGGCGCTGGCGGTGGTCTATCTGCTGCCGGGGCCGGACATGATCCTGCTGTTGCAGACCGGTGCCCGCGAGGGCAAAAGCGCCACGCTGGCCACGGCGGTTGGCCTGGGCATCGCCCGGGGCTGCCATGTGGCATTGGCAGCGCTGGGGCTGGCGGCATTGTTCAAAGCCGCGCCCTGGACCTTCGATGGGGTGCGCCTGGCAGGCGCCGCGTATCTGCTGTGGATCGGCATACAGTGCCTTCGCACCACCCTGTTGCCGAACCTGACCGCTAACGGCAAAGCCGTCGAACAACCGCATTGGGGCACCGCCATCCGTCGCGGGCTGCTGACCAACCTGCTCAATCCCAAGGCCCTGTTGTTCTGCTCGGTTCTGCTGCCGCAATTCATTAACCCGCAGGCCGGGCCGGTGCTCGGGCAATTCGCGACATTGGGCGTGGTGCTCGTGAGCGTCGGTTTGCTGTTCGACAGCGCCTACGCCTTGGCCGGGGCGGCACTCGGCCGCTGGCTGCAACGCAGCCCTTCAGCCCAACGCCTGCAACAATGGTTGTTCGGCAGCCTGTTGATCGGTTTCGCCGTGCGGCTGACCTTTGTGCAACAGGCGTGAGCCTTTATTGAGCCTTGCGACGACGACGCTTGAACATCAATAGCGCCACGGCGGCGATCGCCACAACGCTACCGACCTGCAACGGTGTCTTGTATGGGCGCAAAGCCGAACGCGCCGATTCGGTGACCTGGGTCACGTAGCGTTTGTCGGCGTTCTCGAAGTCGGGGTACGGGCACTGGTGACCGAAATCCGCAGCCCATTGCACGTAAGGCCCTTGCTTGATGTAGCGCTGATAAATCGCACGTTGCTCCTCGACACTGCTGTTCCACCCCGAGGCCTCGCACAACACCGCCGCGAACGCCTGACTGGTGTGGGGCAAGTTGTCCGCCGCCTTGTTCGCCAGCGCCGTGGCGACAAAGCGGTAGTGATAACGCTGATCGGGTTGGGCAGCGCTGGCTTGCTGGCGCTTCACTTCGTCCTCGGCCACCAATGGACCCACCTTGAGCTCATCGCTCGCCAGGGTGAAGTTACCGCCGAGCGTGGCGTAATCCGGCGCCATCTCGTAGCCGAGAATGTCCATGCCCCACTCACGTGCCGTCCAGGCCGCATTAAACAGCGCCGCGGCGCGACGGGTCGGCCACCAGGCTGAGTCGGCCGCCAAGCGTTGCTCGCCATACAACCTGGCCTTGTGGCGCAAGCCGTCGTTGTCGAAGTACGCCGGCGCTTCCTCGTAATGCCCTTCGCGCAACAAACGCCGCCCCAGCAGATTGCGCAGGCTCGCCGCCACCGGCAAGGGCACATAGTTGTCGCGGTCCTGCTGGCTGAGCGGCGGCGGTGCTGGCACTTGCGTGTCGACGTAGTGCTTGAGTTCGTCGAGGGTCAACACGCGCTCGGCCACGGTGGCGGCGTCAAACCAATAGATGCTTTGGCTGCGATACAACTGGTCGAAGGCTTGCAAGTAGTCCCCGCGTTGCAAGGCCAGGATCGCGCTTTCGCCCTCGACCCGGCATTTGGGCTGGAGCGTTTCATAATCGAAATCCGGTGTGCGGCGCTCGCCCCAGGATTCATTCTGCGGGAAGGCCTGGGCTGCCTTGGCATAAGCTGCGGCGGCTGCGGCCTTGTCGCCCTCGCGCACC
Source organism: Pseudomonas sp. NFX15 (assembly GCF_049132105.1). Taxonomy (NCBI): domain Bacteria; kingdom Pseudomonadati; phylum Pseudomonadota; class Gammaproteobacteria; order Pseudomonadales; family Pseudomonadaceae; genus Pseudomonas; species Pseudomonas sp. NFX15. The sequence continues at coordinate 71,508 of NZ_JAFMPV010000012.1, read as the reverse complement.
GCCAGTTTCGCCCGCAGCCACCAGGCCAATCCGCCATCGCCGGCGTGTTCGAGGAAGGCCTTGGCGCTGGCGTAATCGCCCTGTTGATAATTCATCGCTGCCAGGCGGTCGGCGTTGTCGAGGCTGCCGCGGGTGCTGTTTTGCAACAGCTTGATCATTTTCTGTTCGTTCGGGGGGTGATCGCCGAACGACCAACCCAAGCGGCTGATCAACGACGCAGTCACTAATTGCTGCACAGGCTGGCCCTTGAGCAATTCGGCCACCTGATCTTCTGGCAGCGCCAGCAAGTCGGTCATCAATAGCTTCAGCGATTCGTTGCCCACGGCGGAGCCGTGCAGATTCTGTGTCGCGTACAACTCGATGGCGCGGTTCCAGTCGCCGGCGGTGCGCACCACCCGGGCTTCTTCGCCGAGGCTGGCGACGCCCAGTTCCAACGGATCGCTGAAGCCGTCGATGCTCATTTGCCGGGCTTGTTCGAAGGCCTTGGCGGATTGTTCGAGCAGGTCCGGGGCGGCATTGGCCTCGGCGCTCATGGCGTACAACGCGCGCCCCAGCGAGTACGCTGCCCAGGTACTGCGAGAAGCCCGCTGCTCGGCGGGCAAGGCCAGCACTTTCTTGAAATAGGTGGCGGCCAGGGCCGGATCGCCCGCGCCAAAGGCCACGGCGCCAGCCAGGTACAACCGGAGCTCAGGCGGCAGTGTCGCGCCCTCGGTTTCCCCCTGACGGGCATCGGTCAGGCTGCGCAGGTGTTTGACCAACACTTGTTGCTCAGCGGACAGTCCCTCTTGCTCGGCCTTGTCCCACAGCGCGACCGGGTCAGTTTCTTCGGCGTAGTTGGCGGGAGCGGTGATGTTTTTCAAGCCGTTGATGGCGTGGCCGAGGCGGCTGATTTCAAAGCTGAAGCTGCCTTCCGGCAACTCCGCCAACGACTGGCCTCGGTTATCCAGCAGGCGCATCGGGAAGTCCGGACCGCAAGCCAGCGCCGAACCCAGCGGCAGGCTGAGGCTCAGGCAAAGCAAATGACGCGGCCAGTTACGGGTGAACATTCGAACCTCCTTGATCAATGTTGGCGCAGCGAGCCCAACCAATGGCACGCTGCCCGCCGGCCGGCATTCGGCCGTCGCGCAGGCGGGTGAAGGTAAGCAGATCAGGTTGCCGTTGCAACGCATAACCGGCCAGGGCATCGGCGCCCTCACAGCCGCTGACGGCCAGTGTCAGGCGTTCGGGCCAGGCGCGGTCGAGGTTGCCCTGGTTGCTGATGGCGATGTCATAGAGGCCATTGTCGGCCGAGAGTTTCAATTGCAACTGACTGTCGAGGACATCCCCACGCGCCACCGCACGCAAGGTGGTCAAGCTCCAGGCGCGACGGTCGTTGGCCAATGGCAGGCGAAACCAGATCAGCCCCGCCAGGTGTTTCGGTGGGTCGGCGCGCAGCTCGCGGCCCAGAGTGCGCAACGACAGCGGATCGGCGAGCAACTCCCGACGCAGGCCTTCGCGCGCCAGGCTCACTTCGCTTTCCACGATCGGCGCGCCATCGGTCGATGGCAGCAACGCGACGCCATAGGCCGGCAGCGCCAGATAGAAAGGTTTGCTCGTGAGCCGGCTCCAGGCTATCGCCCATTGCCGGGCCTGATCGGCATTGAACAAGCCGCGACGCGGATCGCTCACCGCGTGCACCTGCAACACGCTGCTGTCGACTGTGGATAACAAGGCCGGCAGCTCCCGGCTGTCGAGCCAGGACGGCAACGCGGTGATGCTCAGCGCCAGCGACGCCGGCAACGTTTGACGTAAACGTGCGAGAAACTGCCGATACGCCGGTAGCCGCGCATTGCCCGCATCGTGGTCGATTTCCACGCCCGTGAGGTTCAGTCCTTGTGCCTGCCAATCGCCGATCACCTGCTGAATCTGCGCGGTGGCTTCATCCTGATCGAGTGCCTTGAGCTGCCCGTCCAGGCGAATCACCGCAATCAGCGGCCGACCATCACCCTTGAGCAGTGCCGGACCAATTCGCGCCCGACTCCAGCCCGCGTTGGGGAAGGCCTGCAGGGCCAAAACCCGCAACGTCGAAAAGTCGGCGCGGCTGTCGCGCAAGGCAGCCTCGTGGGCCGGCGTCCACTGCCGCTGCCAGACGTAAAGTTGTTGATCGAGCGGTGGTGCGTCCTGTTGTTGGCAACCGGTGAGGAACACCAGCGCCATCAGCAAGGCCCTCGAGCGAGTGAGAAAAACCATTAAAACGCCTGTCCCTGAAAAGCAGAAAGGGCCTCGACGGCCCTTGTTCATTCTGCCCTACCCTACCCAGCCATCGGCTGACGGGCAACGTTCAACTGCATTCTTCCTTCACAGATCGAGTACCAACGGCTGCGCCCCTTGCGCCGGAATCGCACAGCAGATCAGTACTTGTCCTTCATCCGGCACTTCCGCTGGCGGCAATGGGTAATGCACCTGACCACTGACCAACCGGGTCTTGCAGGTGCCGCACGAACCGCCGCGACAACTGAACTCCGGGCGCAGGCCCCGGCTTTCCGCCAACTCCAGCAAGCTGCCGCCGTCCGGCTGCCAACGCGCCTCCTTGGCCGAGCGCTGGAACACCACGGGCACCGAGGTGGTGGCCGCTGGCGGCTGCTCGATGACCACGGCATCGGGGTCCGGGCGACGACGCAAGGTCGAAGGGCCGAAGGTCTCGGCATGAATCCGCGAGTCGCGGATGTCCAATTCCCGCAGGCCGTCGTACAACGCCTGGGTAAAACTTCCGGGACCGCAGACGACGAAATCAAGTTCGTCGTAGTCCTCGACGGTCAGCAGATCCTTGAGCAACTCAACGTCGATCCGGCCCTTGAGGTCGAAATCCTCTCCAAGTGACGCCTCGGCTTCCGGCTGACTGAGCAAGCGCACCACCCGCACCGCATCGCCAGCGTCTTCGAGCAAACGATCCAGCTCTTGGCGAAACGGTTGGTCGGCCAGCGTGCGCGAACTCTGGATAAACACCGTCGGCCGGATACGCCGGGTGCGCAAGCCCTGGTAAACCACCTCTCGCAGCATCGACAACAGCGGCGTGATGCCCACCCCGGCCGCCAACAAAACCAACGGCCGACGCTCATGGGGCGCCACGGTGAAATGCCCTTGCGGCGCCCGAGCCTCCAGGACGTCGCCGACCCGAATCCGCTCGTGCAAATGCGTCGACACCCGCCCGTCACGCTTCACGCTGATGCGGAAAAAATCATCGGACGGTGCGCTCGACAAACTGTAGGTGCGGATATGCACCTCGCCGTCGATAGTAAAGCGCAGCGGCAAATGCTGCCCGGCCTGAAACAACGGCAATCCAGCGCCATCGGCAGGCTCCAGATGGATCGAGCGGATGTTATGGCTTTGCGCTTCGATCCGCGCCACCCGCAAGGGCCGCCATTGATCGCCCAAGGCTTTGGCCTGCAAGCGCGCGTCGGCCTGCGCCCAGGTGCCCGTGAGCAAACTGGTGGGTGAAACTCCATCGAAACGCCAGCGCAGGGCCAACGCGGCGGGGCGACGCACGACGCGCTCGACTTCGAATGTCCACAGGCGCTCGGCCCCCTGGAACGCTTCGACCTGCGGGCCTTCGAGGATGATTTCGGTGCGACCGCTCAGTTGCAGCACATCACCGCTATTGAAATCGACGAACAACAACCCGGCCCGGGGATTGAGCAGCAGGTTGCCCAAGGTGTTGAAATGCAGGTTGCCGGCGAAGTCCGGAATGATCAGCCGATTGCCTTCCACGCGGACAAAACCGCTCTGACCACCGCGGTGCGACACATCCACCGAGCGCTCGCCATCGACCTCCACATAACTGGCCACGAAAAACGTGTCCGCCTCGCCAATCATCGCGATGGCCGCCGCGTCCAGTTCGATGAAGTGCTCGGCGACGCGGGTTGCCGGATCGGTCAGCGGCACCGAGCGAAACTGACGCAACTGAATGTACTGCGGGCAATTGCCGAAGGACTGGTCCACCGTCACCTCGAAACCACCCGTGGTCATGGCGCGGACATGACCGTTGAGGCGGTTGCGACGGCGAGTGTGTAGCTCGATGCCCAACAGTCCGATGGCCGCGCCATCAACCAATTGCGCGGGATCGTCGACGGCCGGCAGGCTGCGAAATTGCAGCAAACCGGGTTCCGGCGAGTGGGCGAAACCGGGTTGCCCCTCCAGGAGACTGGCCCACGGACGACCGTCGGCATCCACCGCGCCGTACAGCATGAACGGCAGTTGCTGATAAAAGGTGCGGTGCTGGTCCGGCATCTCCCTGCGAATGACCTTACGCCCGAACTGCTCCATTCGTTCGGCAACGCCTGCATACGCCTGCAATTGTCTCTCGCCGGCGTGCCAAGGTGAACGGTCCATAACGGCTTCTCCCGTGCGCCATCGGCGCAGAATGGAGCGGCCCGGCAGTACCGGGCCGCCAGTATCAGGCAGTTTTTTGCAGGCCGGCGACAGTGCGCGGCATGCCGACAAAACCGGGCAACGCCTCAATGCGCGCCAGCCAGGCGCGAATGTTGGGGTAGTCGTCCAGCGACACATTGCCTTCCGGTGCGTGGGCGATGTAACTGTAGGCGGCCACATCGGCAACCGTCGGCTCAGTGCCAGCCAGGTAAGGCGTATTGGCCAGTTCGTGTTCAACTACCTTGAGCACGGTGTGGGCGTAGGGAATCACTTCTTCAGCGTTGTAAGGTGCACCAAACACTGTGATCAACCTTGCCCGGGCAGGGCCGAAGGCAATCGGTCCGGCCGCTGCCGACAACCAGCGCTGAACCTTGGCACCGCCCACCGGATCGGCCGGCAGCCATCGACCGTTGCCGTACTTTTGCGCCAGGTACACCAGAATGGCGTTGGAGTCGGCCAGTACCACGCCGCCGTCATCGATCACCGGCACCTGGCCAAAGGCATTGAGCGCGAGGAACGCCGGCTGCTTGTGTTCCCCCTTGGCCAGGTCAACGAAGATCAGCTCGGTGGGCAATTTCAGCAGGGACAACATCAACTCGACACGATGAGCGTGGCCGGAACGCGGGAAGTTGTAGAGTTTGATCGCTTGCATGGTCGACACCTCGGTTCTGTGGTGCTGATCAGGACGAGCAGCGCCGGTGGGTCGTATCTTCCACCGACATCCAAAACAACAGAATCACCAGCAAACGCAATCCATTGTTTCACCCGGTGAAATAATTCACCGGGTGAGCGCCGGATGCTCGCGCAGGGTCTTCACCGCGAAATCCACAAAGCTGCGCACCCGGGCGGGCGCTTTGCGGCCGCCCTGATACACCACATGGATGGGTAACGGCGGCAATTCGAAGTCGGCCAGAATGATTTCCAGCTCTGCGGCGGCGACTTTGCTCGCCACCTGATACGACAGCACGCGGGTAAAACCCAACCCCAGGCAGGCCGCGGTGATGGCCGCCTGATTCGCGGTCACCACCAGTCGCGGATCGGCCCGCACGCTCAAGGTTTCGCCATTTTCAAGGAATGGCCAACTGCGCAATTGGCCGATGGCGGACGTCGCGATAATCGGTGCCTGCGCCAGTGCCTGCGGGTGTGTTGGCCGACCATGAGCAGCCAGAAAGGCTGGTGAGGCGCAGATCACCCGCCGTACCTCGCCCACGCGGATCGCATGCTGATTGCTGTCGGGCAATTCACCAATGCGAATCGCCACATCGACGCCCTCCTCGACCACGCTCACCACCCGGTCCACCAGCAACGCGTTGATGCAGACTTCGGGGAATTGCGTCAGGTAATTCACCATCAACGGCGTGACAAACAGCTCACCGAACAAGACCGGCGCGGTGATGGTCAGCTGCCCACGCGGGTGGATATGGCTGCCCGCTGCCGAATCCTCGGCTTCCTGCACCTCGGCGAGAATTCTCCGACAATCTTCCAGATACCGCTGGCCGGCCTCGCTCAAATACACGCTGCGCGTGGTGCGCGTGAACAATTGTGTGCCAATGCGTTGCTCAAGTGCCGCCACCGCCCGGGTCACGCTGGCGGCCGACAGGCCCAGACGCCGCGCCGCTGCCGAAAAGCCCTGCTCCTGGGCGACCGCAACGAAGACCTGCATTTCCTGGAAGCGGTCCATGGCACTAGCCTCATTTCAGATTAATAAAAACGCAATTTAAACGGGAGTTTTTACAATGCAAGTGTTGAACCCCGCTAGTTGATTGCCCTGCGTTTAATAAACGCGCCGGGATCGTTTGATAATTATTGAGGCTTATTATCTTGCGACGGTGGCGGGTGTTCGCAATTATCCGGCCCGATCGGCGGCCATGGCTAATATCTGACAGGAACCTGAGCCCTTGTCACGGCGACTCAGCAACGGCCAGATAAGAGCCAGCCAGCGAACGCCATTCACTGCAGCATAATTCCCTGTGCATAAACAGGCGGAATAGACGACTGCTCCTATACTACAAGCCACCTTGTTATCTATTGGGTTTTTGATAGGTACTTCGTTGAGATTTTCCCTTGCTTGAAGCAAAGCGTTATTGGGTTGTTAACGCTTGGACGGGCGGTTCATGGGCCCTGATTTCAGTTCGCAGCAAGCAAGGAAGAGTTGAACTTCAACTGGCTGGCTAACCCTGTTTTACACAACAAGGAGTTCAAAAATGTTACGCACTAACATTTCTGCTAGAGCCGTCTCCGGTGGTTTTCTCGATGTGCTGATACGCGCCGGGCTGATTGCCGTGTTGGTTTTGTTCTGTTTCCAGATTTTCCACCCGTTCCTCAACCTGATGCTCTGGGCGGTGATCCTCGCCATCACTCTGTATCCATTGCATGCACTGATCAAGCGCAAGCTGGTCAACAAGGACGGTCGTGCCGCCACCCTGATCGTGGTGGTCGCCCTGGCCTTGCTCATGGTGCCGATCTACTTGCTGGGCACCTCGATCAGTGAATCGGTCCAGGGCACCCTGGCGATCCTCAAGTCCGATACGCTGCAAATTCCGCTTCCCAGCGAAAAAATCGCTTCCTTGCCGCTCATTGGCAAGCCGCTCTATGGCTACTGGATGCAAGCCGCGACCGACATGAGCAGCGTGGTGATGAAGGTGATGCCTTACGTCAAGTCCGTCGGCCTGACCCTGTTGGGCAAGATGGCTGACGTCGGCGTGGGTTTCCTGTTGTTCATCGGCGCCCTGATCATCGCCGGCGTGCTCATGGCCTATGGCGAAAACGGCGAAAGAAGCGCCCTGGCCATCACCTCGCGCCTTTCCGGGCCTGACCGTGGCCCACGCATCACCGAGCTGTGCACCGCCACCATTCGCGCCGTTGCCCAGGGCGTGGTGGGTATCGCGTTCATCCAGATGCTGCTGGTCGGCGTGGGCTTCGTGCTCATGGGCGTCCCTGGTGCCGGGTTGCTGGCCATGGTCGCGCTATTGATGGGGATCATGCAGCTACCGGTGCTGCTGATCACCATCCCGGTGATTGCCTATGTCTTTGCCACCGACGGCACGACCCTGGGCACTATCGTGTTCTGCATCTATAGCCTAATCGCCGGGATGGCCGACAACGTCCTCAAGCCGTTGATGCTGGGGCGTGGCGTCGATGTACCGATGCCAGTCATCCTGATCGGCGCGCTGGGCGGCATGGTCAGTGGCGGGTTCATCGGTCTGTTCATCGGGCCAGTGGCACTGGCGGTGGGCTACCAACTGTTCTGGCAATGGGTCCTGGACCAACCGGCTGTCGAGGTCGTGAACGAGCCGATGCAGATCGAGACGACGAACGAAACACCGCACATCGAGGCCCTGAACGACCAGCACCCTGTCTGAGGAGTTAGCGCCTGATGCCACGCCCTGCTTGCATCAGCCGGCTGCTGATCGGTGGCTTCGTCGTTCTCGGGGGTTGCGTGCAACTTGGGCCGGACTTCAAGTCACCGGCCCAACCCTGGGTTGACCATTGGAACAGCCCGGCCCTCGAGATCGCTGGCCAACAACACGCGCAACCCGACAGCCGCCAATGGTGGCGCGTGTTCAACGACCCGGTGCTGGACCATTTGATGGCCCAAGCCGATGCCCATAATACCGACCTGCAAGTCGCCGGCCTGCGAGTCATGGAATCGCGCGCGCAGTTGGGCATTGCCCTGGCCGGACGCTATCCGCAAGTGCAACAGGCCAACGCGGACAGCCTGTACCTGAACCAACGGCAATCAGGCGGTGCCAACCCGCAGGACACGCACTTCTGGCAATACAGTGCCGGGTTCGATATTGGCTGGGAGCTGGATTTCTGGGGTCGCTTCAGCCGGGCCATCGAGTCGGCCGACGCGGCGTGGTTTGCTGCTCAGGCCAACCATGAAAACGCGCTGGTACTGGTGCACGCGCAGTTGGCGCAGAACTACTACGCCTTGCGCACTGCCGAAGCACGCCTGGCGATCGCCCGCAGCAACGCCAAATTGCAAAAACGCAGCTACGAGATCACCGAGCGCCTGTTCAACAGCGGCGCCGAAGCCGAACTCGACTTGCAACAAGCCAAGACCCAGTACCTGGGCACGCTCAGCACCATCCCGGATTTCGAAAGCCAGGTGGCGAGCTTGCGCAATGCACTGTCGACCCTGATCGGCCAGCCACCCGGCTCGATCCCTGACCTCAATCGCAACACCGGGCTCGTGCCGTTGCTCGATACCGCCGTGTTGCAGGACGTACCCGCCAACCTGCTGGTGCGGCGCCCCGATGTGCGTGCGGCCGAACTGCAAGTGGCGGCGCAGTCTGCATTGATTGGCGTGGCCGAGACCGACCTGTACCCGTCCATCAGCCTGCTGGGCAGCATTGTGTGGTCCGCCAGCTCGCTCAACGCGGCGCCCAACAGCGTCAACTTCGTGGCCGGCCCCAGCCTGAGCTGGAACATCTTTGACCACGGCCGCATCACCAACAACGTACGCGTGCAGGATGCGCGCTTGCAGCAATTGATCGTGATCTACCAGGACAGCGTGCGCCAGGCCGCGCGCGAGGCCGACGATGCCGCCACCGGCCTGATCAAGTCCCTGGAACGCGACCGTATCCTCAGCGATGCCTCGGTGGCCGCTGAACGTTCGGTGACCCTGGCCAACGCCCAATACCGCGAAGGCTATTCGGACTTCCAGCGCGTACTGGATGCCCAGCGCGCCCTGTTTGCCCAGCAAGATATCTACCTGGTCAACCGAGGCACCGCCGTCAACAGCCTGATCGCCTTGTACAAGGCCTTGGGCGGTGGCTGGTACAGCGACCAGCCGATGATCGACCCGGCCACCCGCAAACAGATGCAAGAACGGACCGATTGGGGCGATCTGCTCGACGAACCGAAGGAAAAAGCCCATGACTGACAGCCAACAACCGGCCGCCGAGAACACCCCGGCCCCCGCCGCCGACCCGGCGAAAAAAGCCATCAACTGGGTAGTGATCCTGATCATCCTGAGCCTGGTCTGGTACCTGCTGGCCGACCGTTACACGCCCTATACGCAACAGGCCCGAGTCCAGGCTTTCATTGTGCCGGTGGCCGCCGAAGTGTCCGGGCGGGTGATCAAGGTGCATGTGCGCAACAATCAGGACGTGAAGGCCGGCGAATTGCTGTTTGAAGTCAATCCAGAGCAGTACCAGATTGCCGTCGATCGCGCCCGCGCCGACCTTGAATCGACCCGTCGCCAGGTGGGCGCGAACACCGCCGGCGTCGACTCCAAACTGGCGTCGCTGCGCGCCTCCCAGGCCAATGAACTCAAGGCCCGCCAGGATATTCAGCGCCTGGAACGCTTGTACAGTGAAGACCCGGGGACTATCTCGCTGCGACGCCTGGAGATATCCCGCGCCACTCTCCAGGAGTCCATCAGCCAGGTCGCCGCGGCCAAGGCCGAAGTGCAACGTGCGCGGGAAACACAGGGTGGTAACGAAGACGAAAACGCCCAGTTGCTCAGCGCCGCCAGCAACCTGGAAAAGGCCGAGCTGGACCTGAGCAATACTAAGGTCCATGCGCGCTCGGCGGGCCTGATCACCGACCTGCGCACCGACGTCGGCCAGTTCGCGGCGGCGGGCGCTCCGGTGATGACGCTGATTGCCATCCACGATGTATGGATCAGCGCCGACATGACCGAGAACAATCTGGGCAGTGTTCAACCCGGAACGCCAGTGTCCATCGTCCTCGACGCCCTGCCGGGGGAGATATTCAAAGGCCATGTGCGCAGCGTCGGTTATGGCGTTGATATCGGCCAGACCACCCAACCGGGCAGCCTGCCGAAAGTGGAGAACAGCCGCGACTGGCTACGCCCGGCCCAGCGCTTTCCGGTCATCATCGAGTTCGAACCCGGTGAGTTGAAAGGCCCGCAAGGCATCCGCTCCGGTGGCCAGGCCGAAGTCATGGCATTCCCCAGCGAAAACAGTCCGCTGAATATTCTGGGGCGCGTGTTCCTGCGCCTGATGAGCTGGTTGTCCTATGCGTATTGAGCGCCCGGCCCGGGTTCAGCGCGCGCTGCGACTGGGCTTCGGTACCGCGCTGTGTCTGGCGGCAAGCTTTGGCCTGGCCCTGCCGATTCCGTTCCTTTCGCCGATGCTGGCCTTGATGATGCTGGCAGCGATGAACCGACCGTTGCCGTTCAAGGCCAGTTTGGGTTTGATCCTGATCCTGATGCTGACCACCGGCACCGGGCTGCTGCTCATTCCCCTGCTGCGTTATTACCCGGTCAGCGGGGTGTTGCTGGTGGGCCTGTGCTTGTTCCTGGCTTTCGGTTACGGATTGCGCGGCGGCAATCCACTGGTGGCGACATTCCTGGTGGTGGGCCTGACCTTGATCAGCTCAGCGGGGACCGCTGAATTCGCCTTGGGGCTTGAAGTGATCGTGGCCCTGGTCAAGGGGCTGTTCCTCGCCGTCACGACGCTGACCATCGGCCACTGGCTGTTTCCCGACCCCGCCAGCGCCCCCGTGGCCAAACCCGGCCCGAGCCTGACACCCACCGAAACCAGCTGGCTGGCGCTACGGGCCACGCTGGTGGTGCTGCCGACGTTCCTGCTGGCCATGGTCGACCCGGCCAGCTACCTGCCGATCATCATGAAAGCCGTCACCCTCGGCCAACAAAGCTGCGCCACCAGTGCCCGCAGCGCCGGCAAGGAATTGCTCGGCTCGACTTTGCTTGGCGGCCTGATGGCGATTCTTTTCTGGTGCGCGTTGAGCCTGTTCGTCAACCTGTGGATGTTCTTTCTGTGGATGTTGCTGTTCGGCTTGCTGGTGGCGAGGAAACTCTACGGCCTGGCCAAGACCCGACAGCCCCCGAGCTTCTGGCTCAACAGCCTGGCGACCCTGATCATTCTGCTCGGCCAATCGGTACAGGACAGCGCCGCGGGCAAAGATGTCTACACCGCCTTCGCCATCCGCATGGGCTTGTTCATATTGGTAACCTTGTACGCCTGCGTCATGGTCTATCTGCTGGATACGCGGCGCCAACGTCGGATTTCGTCCACCTAGAAACAGAAAACCCCCAGAAGGGGGTCATGCTGCTCAATTAACCGAAAGATCAAACAACCGAAAACCTGTGCCGAGGAAGCTGGCTCCCTCGCCACAGATTCAGTGTTCGTCCGTACGTGAACGGCATTACCCACAATGGGGGTTTTCACCTGTGGATAACTTATTCCACAGTCACCGACTTCGCCAGGTTGCGCGGCTGGTCGACGTCGGTGCCCTTGAGCACGGCAACGTAGTACGACAGCAGTTGCAGCGGGATGGTGTAGAGAATCGGCGACAGGATGTCGTGGATGTGCGGCATGTGGACAACGTGCGTGCCTTCACCGTTGGTCATGCCGGCCTTCTCGTCAGCGAAGACAATCAACTGGCCACCGCGGGCGCGGACTTCCTGGAGGTTGGACTTCAACTTCTCCAGCAGTTCGTTGTTCGGCGCCACGGTCACCACGGGCATGTCGTTATCCACAAGCGCCAACGGACCGTGCTTCAGCTCACCGGCCGGGTAGGCTTCGGCATGGATGTAGGAGATTTCCTTGAGCTTGAGGGCCCCTTCCATCGCTACCGGGAATTGCGCGCCACGGCCGAGGAACAGCGTGTGGTTTTTCTCGGCGAACAGCTCGGAGATTTTTTCCACGGTGCTGTCCATCGCCAGCGCCTCGCCCAGACGGGTCGGCAAGCGGCGCAGTTCTTCGACCAGCGTTGCTTCCACGCCTTTGGCCAAAGTGCCGCGCACTTGGCCCAGGGACAGGGTCAGCAACAACAGGCCAACCAATTGCGTGGTGAAGGCTTTGGTCGACGCCACGCCGATTTCGCGACCGGCCTGGGTCAACAGGGTCAGGTCGGATTCACGCACCAGTGAGCTGATGCCGACGTTACAGATCGCCAAGCTGGCAAGGAAACCCAGTTCCTTGGCGTTGCGCAGCGCAGCCAGGGTGTCGGCGGTTTCGCCGGACTGGGAAATGGTCACGAACAACGTGTCCGGCTGCACCACCACCTTGCGGTAGCGGAACTCGCTGGCGACTTCAACTTGGCAAGGAATCCCGGCCAGCTCTTCGAGCCAGTAACGGGCGACCATACCGGCGTGGTAACTGGTGCCGCACGCAACGATCTGCACATTACGCACTTTGGCGAACAATTCGGCCGCCTGTGGGCCGAATGCCTGCACCAGCACTTGGTTCTGGCTCAAGCGACCTTCCAGGGTGCGCTGCACCACGGACGGCTGCTCGTGGATTTCCTTGAGCATGAAGTGGCGGAATTCGCCCTTGTCAGCGGCTTCGGCGCCATCGCGGTACTGCACGGCTTCGCGCTCGACGGCTTTACCGTCAACGTCCCAAATCTGCACGCTGTCGCGGCGAATTTCGGCGATATCGCCTTCTTCCAAGTACATGAAACGGTCGGTGACCTGACGCAGGGCCAACTGGTCGGAGGCCAGGAAGTTTTCGCCCAGGCCCAGGCCAATCACCAGCGGGCTGCCACTGCGGGCTGCCACCAGGCGATCCGGTTGTTGCGCGCTGATCACCGCCAGGCCGTAGGCACCGTGCAACTCTTTGACGGTGGCTTTGAGGGCCACGGTCAGATCGTGCAGATCTTTCAGTTTGTGGTTGAGCAGGTGCGCGATGACTTCGGTGTCGGTGTCCGAGGTGAAGACATAACCCAAGGCCTTGAGTTGTTCACGCAAGGCTTCGTGGTTTTCGATGATGCCGTTGTGCACCACCGCCAGGTCACCCGAGAAATGCGGGTGGGCGTTGCGCTCGCACGGCGCCCCGTGGGTGGCCCAACGGGTGTGGGCAATGCCCAGGCGACCGACCAGTGGTTCGGTGGCCAATGCCTGCTCCAGCTCACTGACTTTACCCGGGCGACGCAGGCGCTCGAGTTTTTCGTCGTTGGTATAGACCGCCACGCCGGCGCTGTCATACCCGCGGTATTCAAGGCGCTTGAGGCCTTCGACCAGGATGGCGGTGATGTTACGTTCTGCGACTGCGCCGACAATGCCACACATACTATTTCTCCTGACTGACAGCCGCGCAAATCAGTGTGATTCCGCGGGCCTGAATCTGAGCGCGAGCCTCCAGCGGCAGGCGTTCATCGGTAATGAGGGTATGGACGCTGCTCCATGGCAGCTCCAGGTTTGGGATCTTGCGGCCGATCTTGTCGGCCTCCACCATCACCACCACTTCGCGGGCGACGTCGGCCATGACACGGCTCAGCCCGAGCAGTTCGTTGAAGGTGGTAGTACCACGGACCAGATCGATGCCATCGGCGCCGATAAACAGCTGGTCGAAGTCGTAGGAGCGCAACACCTGCTCGGCGACCTGGCCCTGAAAGGACTCGGAATGCGGGTCCCAGGTGCCACCGGTCATCAACAGCACCGGCTCGTGCTCGAGTTCGCTCAGGGCGTTGGCGACATGCAGCGAGTTGGTCATCACCACCAGGCCGGGTTGCTGCCCCAGTTCCGGGATCATCGAGGCGGTGGTACTGCCACTGTCGATAATGATGCGCGCATGCTCGCGAATCCGCGTCACAGCGGCACGGGCGATGGCTTGCTTGTATTTGGACACTGGCTGACCGACGTCGGCGACCAGCTCCTGAGGCATGGTGATCGCCCCGCCATAACGACGCAGCAACAGGCCATTGCTTTCAAGTGCCGCCAGGTCCTTGCGAATCGTAACTTCCGACGTTTCGAAATGCTTGGCCAGCTCATCCACACTGACTTCGCCCTGCTCATTGAGCAAGGCGAGGATATTGTGGCGACGCTGGGGTGTGTTGCGCTTCGACATGGGCTGGTAAATTTCGATTCGAAAGATAACGAAAGCAATGAAAGCCGATCATCGAAATTTAGTCAAGCGCTGTGCGATAAAAAGCACTGTGGATAACCTATAGGAGCGAGCCTGCTCGCGATGGACGTGAACGATGACGCATTCCTTCTTGAAAAAATGCGTCGCGCTCGAATTCATCGCGAGCAGGCTCGCTCCTACAAGGGGTTGTGGGTAACTCAGCCCTTCTTGACCTTCTCCGGCCGCTTCCAGCCATCGATGTTCTTCTGCCGGGCACGCCCCACGGCCAACTGCGCTTTATCCACAGTCGAAGTGATGGTCGAACCGGCCGCCGTGGTCGCGCCGTCCAGGATATCCACAGGCGCAACCAACGAGTTGTTGGAGCCGATGAACACGTCCGCGCCCAGCACGGTTTTCCACTTGTTGACGCCATCGTAGTTGCAGGTGATGGTGCCGGCGCCGATGTTGGTGCGGGCGCCGACTTCCGCATCGCCCAAGTACGTCAGGTGGCCGGCCTTGGCGCCTTCGCCCAGGTGCGCGTTTTTCAGTTCGACGAAGTTACCCACATGAGCCCGGGCTTCAAGCACGGTACCGGGACGCAGACGCGCGAACGGCCCGGCATCGCTGCCTTCACCCAAAATGGCGCCTTCGATATGGCTGTTGGCCTTGATGATCACCCCTTTGCGCAGGGTGCTGTCCTTGATCACGCAGTTCGGGCCGATTACCACGTCATCCTCAATAACCACCTTGCCTTCGAGGATCACGTTGATGTCGATCATTACGTCGCGGCCGACGGTGACTTCACCACGAATGTCGAAACGCGCCGGGTCGCGCAACGTCACGCCTTGCGCCATCAGACGACGACCGGCGCGCAACTGATAGTGCCGCTCCAGTTCGGACAACTGTTTGCGGTCATTGGCGCCCTGCACTTCCATGGCGTCGTGCGGCTGCTCGGTGGCTACCACCAGACCGTCGCTGACTGCCATGGCAATGATGTCGGTCAGGTAGTACTCGCCTTGGGCGTTGTTGTTGGACAGGCGGCTCATCCAGTCGCCAAGACGGGCAAAAGGCAACGCCAGGATGCCGGTGTTGCCTTCGGTGATCTTGCGCTCGGTTTCGTTCGCGTCTTTCTGCTCGACGATGGCGGTGACCTTGCCGTCGGCATCGCGAACAATGCGGCCATAACCGGTCGGATCATCCAGTTCAACCGTGAGCAAGCCCAATTGCTCTGGGCCGACCTGCTTGAGCAGGCGTTGCAGGGTGTCGACTTCGATCAACGGCACATCGCCGTAGAGCACCAACACGGTGTCGGACTTGATGAAGGGCACAGCTTGAGCAACGGCATGGCCAGTCCCCAGCTGTTTGTCCTGCAGGACAAAATTCAGGTCATCCGCCGCCAGGCGTTCGCGCACGGCATCGGCACCGTGGCCGATGACAACGTGGATGCGCTGTGGATCAAGTTGCCGGGCGCTGTGGATAACATGGCCGAGCATGGAGTTGCCGGCAATCGGGTGCAAGACTTTCGGCAGGGCCGAACGCATGCGCGTGCCTTGGCCGGCAGCGAGGATAACGATTTCAAGAGACATGACTGGCTACCAATCCTGGGTGGTCAGCGGCTGCGACCGGGGTTGAATATCGGAAAATAAAAAAGGGTAGCCGAGGCTACCCTTTTTAATCAATCGCACAACAAGCGTCGCCTTAGTGGCCGAACTTCTTGCGGATCTGCTGGACGGTGCGCAGCTGAGCTGTAGCCTCGGCCAGACGTGCGGCAGCAGAACCGTAATCGAATTCCGCGCCCCGCTCGTGCAAGGCTTTCTCGGCAGCCTTAACGGCTTCCAGAGCTGCGGCTTCGTCCAGGTCGGCAGCACGTTGCACGGTGTCGGCAAGAACCTTGACCATGTTCGGCTGAACCTCGAGGAAACCACCGGAGATGTAATACACCTCCTCTTCCCCGCCCTGCTTGACCAGGCGGATCGGACCTGGCTTCAGATTAGTGATCAGCGGCGCGTGACCCAGGGCGATACCAAGATCACCCAGTGCACCGTGCGCAATCACCATCTCGACCAGACCGGAAAAGATTTCCCCTTCCGCGCTGACGATATCGCAATGGACTGTCATAGCCATCTGATTGCCTCAACCTAAATTAGCGCCCGTTGCCGGGCGCCGGGATTACAGTTTCTTGGCTTTTTCGATCGCTTCTTCGATGCCGCCAACCATGTAGAACGCTTGTTCTGGCAGGTGGTCGTAGTCACCGTTGAGGATGCCTTTGAAGCCAGCAATGGTGTCTTTCAGGGAAACGTATTTACCCGAGGCACCGGTGAAGACTTCAGCCACGAAGAACGGTTGCGACAAGAAGCGCTGGATCTTACGAGCACGGTTAACCAACTGCTTGTCGGCTTCCGAGAGTTCGTCCATACCCAGGATCGCGATGATGTCCTTCAGCTCTTTGTAACGTTGCAGAACGTACTGAACGCCGCGAGCGGTGTCGTAGTGGTCCTGGCCGATTACGTTCGGGTCCAGCTGGCGCGAAGTCGAGTCCAGTGGATCGACCGCTGGGTAGATACCCAGGGAGGCGATGTCACGGGACAGAACGACGGTGGCGTCCAAATGGGCGAAGGTGGTTGCTGGCGACGGGTCGGTCAAGTCGTCCGCAGGTACGTATACCGCTTGGATCGAGGTGATCGAACCTTCCTTGGTCGAAGTGATACGTTCTTGCAGAACGCCCATCTCTTCAGCCAGGGTCGGCTGGTAACCTACTGCCGAAGGCATACGGCCCAGCAGTGCGGATACTTCAGTACCGGCCAGGGTGTAACGATAGATGTTGTCGACGAACAGCAGAACGTCGTTACCTTCGTCACGGAACTTCTCGGCCATGGTCAGGCCGGTCAGTGCTACGCGCAGACGGTTACCCGGCGGCTCGTTCATCTGACCGTAAACCAGTGCCACTTTGTCCAGAACGTTGGAGTCCTTCATCTCGTGGTAGAAGTCGTTACCCTCACGGGTACGCTCACCCACACCGGCGAACACGGAGTAACCGCTGTGCTCGATGGCGATGTTACGGATCAGTTCCATCATGTTTACGGTCTTGCCTACACCGGCACCACCGAACAGACCGACTTTACCGCCTTTGGCAAACGGGCAAACCAGGTCGATAACCTTGATGCCGGTTTCCAGCAGGTCGTTGCCGCCAGCTTGTTCAGCGAAGCTTGGCGCAGGACGGTGAATGCCCCAGCGCTCTTCGGTGTCGATCGGGCCAGCTTCGTCGATTGGGTTACCCAGGACGTCCATGATCCGGCCCAGAGTCGCTTTACCGACCGGTACGGAGATGGCTGCGCCAGAATCGGTAACTTCCAGACCGCGCTTCAAGCCCTCGGTGGAACCCATCGCAATGGTGCGAACCACGCCGTCGCCCAGCTGTTGCTGAACTTCCAGAGTGGTTTCAGCCGCGCTCACTACTTTCAGCGCGTTGTAGATGCTCGGTACGCTGTCGCGTGGAAATTCCACGTCGATAACGGCGCCGATGATTTGAACGATACGTCCGCTACTCATAGCTGGATCCTCTGAATATTTGAACCGTTAAACCGCGGCAGCGCCGCCGACGATTTCCGAGATCTCTTGGGTGATCGCAGCCTGACGCGCCTTGTTGTAGACCAGCTGCAAATCGCTGATCAAATCACCGGCGTTGTCGGTAGCGTTCTTCATCGCGATCATCCGCGCAGCTTGTTCAGCCGCGTTGTTCTCGACCACCGCCTGGTAGACCTGCGACTCGACGTAACGGACCATCAAGCCGTCAAGCAGCTCTTTGGCGTCCGGTTCGTAGAGATAGTCCCAGTGGTGCTTGAGATCCTGATCCGGGGTCGCCACCAGTGGAATCAACTGCTCCACGGTAGGCTGCTGCGTCATGGTGTTGATGAACTTGTTGGACACCACGGACAGGCGGTCAATACGGCCGTCCAGGTAGGCATCCAGCATCACCTTGACGCTGCCAATCAGATCATTGATCGACGGCTCTTCACCCAGGTGGCTGATAGCTGCAACGACGTTACCGCCGAAGTTGCGGAAAAAGGCCGCACCCTTGCTACCAACGACACACAGATCAATCTCGACGCCGTTTTCGCGGTTTACCGCCATGTCCTTGACCAGGGCCTTGAACAGGTTGGTGTTCAAGCCGCCGCACAGACCACGGTCACTGCTCACCACGACATAGCCGACACGCTTGACTTCGCGGTCGATCATGAACGGGTGGCGGTATTCCGGGTTGGCGTTGGCCAGATGCCCAATAACCTGGCGGATGCGCTCCGCATAAGGACGGCTAGCAGCCATGCGCATTTGTGCCTTGCGCATTTTGCTGACCGCCACTTTTTCCATGGCGCTGGTAATCTTTTGCGTGCTTTTGATGCTCGCAATCTTACTGCGAATCTCTTTTGCGCCTGCCATGTAACACCTATCAGGTTAGCAAGCGGGAGCCTTGCGGCTCCCGCTGCGGCTTACCAGGTTTGGGTGGCCTTGAACTTCTCGATACCGGCTTTCATGCCAGCGTCGATTTCGTCATTGAAGTCACCCTTCACGTTGATCTTCGCCATCAAGTCGGCGTGATCGCGGTTGAAGAAAGCAATCAGCGCTTGTTCGAAGCTGCCGATCTTGGCGATTTCAACGTCAGTCAGGAACCCACGCTCAGCGGCATACAGCGACAGCGCCATGTCAGCGATCGACATTGGTGCGTATTGCTTCTGCTTCATCAGCTCGGTAACGCGCTGACCATGCTCAAGTTGCTTACGGGTCGCTTCGTCCAGGTCAGAAGCGAACTGGGCGAATGCCGCCAGTTCACGGTACTGAGCCAGGGCGGTACGGATACCACCGGACAGCTTCTTGATGATCTTGGTCTGAGCGGCACCACCCACACGGGATACCGAAACACCGGCGTTCACTGCAGGACGGATGCCCGAGTTGAACATGGCCGATTCCAGGAAGATCTGACCGTCGGTGATGGAAATCACGTTGGTCGGAACGAACGCGGAAACGTCGCCAGCCTGGGTTTCGATGATCGGCAGTGCGGTCAGGGAACCGGTTTTGCCGGTCACTGCGCCGTTGGTGAACTTCTCTACGTACTCTTCGGATACGCGGGATGCGCGCTCCAGCAGACGGGAGTGGAGATAGAACACGTCGCCTGGGTAAGCTTCACGGCCTGGTGGACGGCGCAGCAGCAGGGAAATCTGGCGGTAAGCCACTGCTTGCTTGGACAGATCGTCATAAACGATCAGCGCGTCTTCACCGCGATCGCGGAAGTATTCGCCCATGGTGCAACCGGAGTACGGAGCCAGGAATTGCAGCGCAGGAGATTCCGAAGCACTGGCAGCCACGATGATCGTGTTAGCCAGGGCGCCGTTTTCTTCCAGCTTGCGAACCACGTTGGCGATGGTCGATTGCTTCTGACCAATGGCTACGTAGACGCAGAAAATGCCGCTGTCTTTCTGGTTGATGATCGCGTCGATCGCCAGAGCGGTTTTACCGATCTGACGGTCACCGATGATCAGCTCACGCTGGCCACGGCCGACCGGGATCATGGCATCGACAGCCTTGTAGCCAGTCTGTACAGGCTGGTCTACCGACTTACGCCAGATCACGCCTGGAGCAACTTTCTCGACCGCGTCGGTCTCGGTGTTGTTCAGCGGACCTTTGCCGTCAACTGGGTTACCCAGTGCGTCGACTACGCGACCCAGCAGTTCCTTACCCACCGGAACTTCGAGGATGCGGCCGGTGCACTTGGCGCTCATGCCTTCAGCCAGAGACTGGTAGGCGCCCAATACAACGGCACCTACGGAGTCTTGCTCCAGGTTGAGTGCCATACCGAAGACGCCGCCCGGAAACTCGATCATCTCGCCGTACATGACGTCGGCCAGACCGTGAATCCGCACGATACCGTCAGATACGCTGACGACAGTGCCTTCGTTACGGGCTTGGGAGGTCACATCGAGCTTGTCGATGCGGCCCTTGATAATTTCACTTATTTCGGAAGGATTGAGTTGCTGCATTGCTCTGCTGCCCCTTCAAACTCAAGATTTCAATGCTTCGGCAAGTTTCGCGATTTTGCCGCGAATCGAGCCATCGATAACCAGGTCGCCGGCGCGGATCACGACACCCCCTATCAGGGCAGCGTCCTCCGCAACTTGCAGGCGCACTTCCCGGTTGAGTCGTGCACTGAGAACCTTGGCGAGTTTGTCTTGCTGTTCTTGGTTCAATGCAAAAGCACTGGTCACTTCTACGTCTACCGATTTCTCTTGCTCGGCCTTGTACAGGTCAAACAGAGCGGCGATCTCCGGCAGAAGCAGGAGACGGTCGTTTTCGGCAACGACGTTGATGAAGTTCTGTGCCTTGGCATCAAACTTGTCGCCGCACACGTCAATGAACGTGGCGGCCTTTTCTGCGCTCGTCAGTCGCGGGGCCTTGAGCACGCGCTGCAGGGTGTCGTCTTGCGACACCGCTGCAGCCAGGCCGAGCATGGCTGACCAATTGGCCAGTTGCTGGTGGGCCTGAGCGTGCTCGAAGGCCGCCTTAGCGTAAGGTCGGGCCAACGTGGTCAGTTCTGCCATGATCGCCCTCGCTTAGATTTCAGCAGCCAGTTGGTTAACCAGCTCTGCGTGCGCGTTTTGATCGATTGTGGCACCCAGGATCTTCTCGGCGCCGCCGACTGCCAGCAAGCCCACTTGGGCACGCAGCGCGTCTTTGACACTGTTCAGTTCCTGTTCGATCTCGGCCTGAGCCTGAACCTTCACACGGTCAGCGTCGACACGGGCTTTTTCAACAGCCTCTTCGACGATCTGGTTACCGCGTTTCTTGGCTTGCTCGATGATTTCAGCTGCCTGAGCTTTCGCTTCGCGCAGTTGCTGACCCGCTTTTTCTTGGGCCAACTCCAGGTCGCGAGCTGCACGGCTGGCAGCGTCCAGACCATCAGCGATCTTCTTTTGACGTTCGTGCAGAGCTGCGATGACCGGAGGCCATACAAACTTCATGCAGAACAGTACAAAAATCAGGAACGCAACGGACTGGCCAATCAGGGTCGCATTAATGTTCACGCCAACACCTCGCAGTTACGTTGTCCATCACACCAAATTACCCGGAAGATCCGAGTAATTAGCCAGCGATCTGACCAACGAACGGGTTCGCAAAGGTGAAGAACAGAGCGATACCAACACCGATCATGGTTACGGCGTCGAGCAGACCGGCAACGATGAACATTTTAACTTGCAGCATTGGAACCATTTCTGGCTGACGCGCTGCGCCTTCCAGGAACTTGCCGCCCAGCAGGCCGAAACCAATTGCGGTACCCAGTGCGCCCAGGCCGATCAACAGTGCAACAGCGATAGCGGTTAGACCAACTACAGTTTCCATCTTTCCTCCCGACTTTTACGTCGTATGGTTTAGGTTTTTTTAATTTAAAGCGGTAAAACAAATCGTTTCAGAGGCCCCGAAGAGCCCCTTCCCGTTTGACCGGGAAGGACATCAGACTAGTCGAGACTGGTCTTAATGGTTTTCTTCGTGCGCCATCGACAGGTAGACGATGGTCAGCATCATGAAGATGAACGCCTGCAGGGTGATGATCAGGATGTGGAACACAGCCCACGCCCACTGCAGGACAACACCCAGGCCACTGAGCCACAGCAGACCGCTGCCGAACATCACGGCGATCAGGATGAACACCAGCTCGCCGGCATACATGTTGCCGAACAGACGCAGCGCCAGGGAGATCGGCTTGGCGATCAGGGTCACGAATTCCAGCAGGAAGTTCACCGGGATCAGCAGGGCTTGAACGAAGATGTTCTTGCTGCCGAACGGGTGCAGGGTCAGTTCGCCGATGAAGCCGCCGATGCCCTTGACCTTGATGCTATAGAAAATGATCAGTGCGAACACCGACAACGCCATGCCCAGGGTCGCGTTCGGGTCGGTAGTCGACACGGCACGGAACGGGATGTGGTGGTCGCCGGAGATCAGGATGGCCAGCTGAGGAATCCAGTCGACCGGTACCAGGTCGACGGCGTTCATCAGGAACACCCAGACGAAGATGGTCAGTGCCAGCGGTGCAATCACCGGGCTACGGCCATGGAAGCTGTCTTTCACGCTGCCATCGACGAATTCGACCAATACTTCAACGAAGTTCTGCAGAGCACCAGGCTGACCGGAAGTCGCTTTCTTTGCCGCCAAGCGGAAAAGAAGAACGAAGATCAGACCCAAAGCGACCGACCAGCCGAGGGTATCGACGTGGAAAGCCCAGAAGCCCATTTCCTTGGCCTCTGCTGCGGTGTGGGCAAAGCCCCAGCCGCCGGTAGGGTGCTGACCGAAAGTCAGGTTCTGCAAGTGGTGCTGGATATAGCCCGAAGCGGTTGTTTCTGCCATGGTTGCCTCAAACGCCCTAAGGTCTCGAAAGTCTTGTTCTCATCAGCAGGGGAGCGAACCAGCTGACCAGTTGGGTCAGCACGAAGACGCCGAATACAGCCAGCGGCGCCAGTGGCTTCACACCTGCGAACGTCAATGCAAAAAGCACCGCCGTCAAAATCAGTTTGCCCGCCTCGCCGGCATAAAAAGACCGGACGATGGCTTGAGCTGCCCGGGCGCCGGAAAACCGAAATGCCCTGTGAGCGAAATAAACATTGGGAAGCAAGGCTATCAGGCCTCCGCAGAGTCCCGAGTACCCGGCAACGACTCCATACCGTTGCCAGAGCGCCAGAGCGGCAATGAGCAAAACGACAAGTTGAGCCATTAACACCGGAAAAACTGCCAGGCGATGGAACGGCAAGCGGTTTGGCGTGCGGGTTTCCATCACTTTTACTCTCCAATGGTCGGCTGCCGAAATTCAATAACTTGGCATAATTTGTGCCGACAAAATGCGCGCAGAGTATAGGGGCGGTTCAGCCCCTATTCAACTGTCAGGTAGTGATTTCCGACTGCGCGCTACATGAGGAAATGTTTCAGCGAATATGTGCGAGTACGCCCTGGAGTTCATCCAGGGAGTTGTAGCCAATGACCAACTGCCCTTTACCCTTCTTACCGTGCCGAATCTGCACCGCAGAGCCTAGGCGCTCGGCCAGGCGCTGTTCCAGGCGAGCAATATCCGGGTCTGGTTTTGGCGCTTCAACAGGCTCCGGTTTGCCACTCAACCACTGGCGAACCAGTGCTTCAGTTTGGCGCACAGTAAGGCCGCGTGCGACAACATGTCGCGCCCCTTCAACCTGTTGATTTTCCGGCAAACCGAGCAAAGCACGCGCGTGACCCATTTCCAGGTCGCCATGGGACAACATGGTCTTGATGACTTCCGGCAGGGCAATCAGGCGCAACAGGTTGGCCACGGTCACCCGGGACTTGCCCACGGCTTCGGCCACTTGTTGCTGAGTCAGCTGGAATTCCTGCTGCAAGCGCTGCAGGGCGACCGCTTCTTCGATCGGATTCAGGTCTTCGCGCTGGATGTTCTCGATCAGCGCGATTGCAATCGCGGTTTCGTCGGGGACATCGCGCACCATCGCCGGGATGGTTTCCTGCCCGGCTTGCTGGCTGGCACGCCAGCGGCGTTCACCGGCAATGATTTCGAAGCGACCACCGCCAATCGGGCGCACCACGATAGGTTGCATGACGCCTTGGGCCTTGATCGACTGCGCCAGCTCTTCGAGCGCCTGCGGGTCCATGTCGCGACGCGGCTGGTACTTGCCGCGCTGGAGCAGGTCCAGGGGAAGGTGTTGCAGCTCACGCGAATCAGCCTGCGCCGCTTGTTCTTCCAGCGAGCTGACAGTCGGACCACTCAGCAGAGCATCCAGTCCACGTCCGAGACCTCGTTTCTTGACGGCCATGGGGATTCCTTAAGTTGCCTGAGCGGCGGCGATGCGTGAGTTTTTGCGTTGACGACGAACCATTTCGCCCGCCAATGCCAGATAGGCAACGGCGCCTCGCGAGGCTTTGTCGTACGCCAGCGCCGGCATGCCATAGCTTGGCGCTTCGGCCAGGCGGATGTTGCGTGGAATGACGGTGTCGTAGAGCTGTTCGCCGAAGTGTTCCTTGAGCTGC
Source organism: Pseudomonas sp. NFX15 (assembly GCF_049132105.1). Classification (NCBI taxonomy): domain Bacteria; kingdom Pseudomonadati; phylum Pseudomonadota; class Gammaproteobacteria; order Pseudomonadales; family Pseudomonadaceae; genus Pseudomonas; species Pseudomonas sp. NFX15. The sequence goes on along the minus strand of NZ_JAFMPV010000012.1, from coordinate 47,269 downwards.
GCCGAGACATCGTTCATCAGGCTCAGGCGCGGGTCGTACATCGTGCGCAGGAGGCCTTCGACCTTGAGGTTCGGATTCAACAGTTCAGCGATACGCTTGATGTTATCCACAAGGTCGCTCAAGCCTTCGAGTGCAAAGTACTCGCACTGCATGGGGATAATCACCCCGTCGGCGGCAACGAGTGCGTTCAACGTCAGCATCGACAGCGACGGCGGGCAGTCGATCAGAATGTAATCGTAGTTTTCCCGGATCGGCGCCAGCGCGCTGCGCAGGCGGCTTTCCTTCATCTGCATTTCCAACAGCACGACTTCGGCCGCGGTGAGATCGCGGTTGGCCGGCAACAACTGGTAACCACCGTGTTCGGAAAAGTGCATGGCCTGGGCCAGGTCGCACTCACCGATCAACAGGTCGTAGACCGAGTTTTCCAGGCCATGTTTATCCACACCGCTACCCATGGTGGCGTTGCCCTGTGGATCAAGGTCGATCAACAGCACCCGGCGCTTGGTCGCGACCAGGGATGCTGCGAGGTTGATGCAGGTGGTGGTTTTGCCCACGCCACCCTTTTGGTTCGCTATCGCGAATACCTTAGCCATTCTTGCTTGTGTTCCCAATCATGCCGTGCGGCGCAGTATCAGCAGATGGCGTTGGCCTTGGCAACCAGGTACGGCCAGGGCGTGTTCGCTATCGAGGTGGAAGTCTGTCGGCAATGCTACCAGCTCATCGGCCGGATGAACGCCCTTCATTGCCAGCCAGCGTGTTTCAGTGTCGCCGAGGTGGCGGGTCCAGTTGCTGAAGTTTTCCATGCTGCTGAACGCCCGGGAAATGATCCCGTTGAACGGCTGGGCAGGCTGGAAGGCTTCGACGCGACTGTGGATAACTTGCAGGTTATCCAGTTTGAGTTCGAGTTTGACCTGGGTCAGGAAGCGGGTTTTCTTGCCGTTGCTGTCCAGGCACGTCACCTGGGACGCGGGAAACAGGATGGCCAGCGGGATGCCTGGCATGCCGCCGCCACTGCCAACGTCGAGCCAGCGACCGTTTTCGATGAACGACATCACGCTCAGGCTATCGAGCAAATGACGCGACACCATTTCGTCGGGATCACGCACCGCGGTCAGGTTGTAAGCCTTGTTCCATTTGATCAACAGGGCCAGATAACCCAGCAGCTGCGCGTGCTGGGTTTCTGTCAGCGTGACACCGAGTTGGCGAGCACCTGTGGATAACTCTTCTGCGTGTTGCGAAGTGACCAACGAACTCAAGCGCTTTGCTCCAACTGACGGCCCGCGCCGCGTTTTTTCAAGTGAATCATCAACAGCGAAATGGCTGCCGGGGTGACGCCCGGGATCCGCGAGGCCTGGCCCAGGGTCTCAGGACGGGTCGCGCCGAGCTTGCTCTGGATCTCTTTCGAGAGACCGGAAATGTTCGTGTAATCGATATCCACAGGCAGTTTGGTGTCTTCGCTGGCGCGCAGGCGGGCGATTTCATCCTGTTGACGATCGATGTAGCCGGCGTACTTGGTCTTGATCTCGACCTGCTCGGCGACCTGTGGATCTTCTGCGCCCCCACCGGTCACGGCAATCAGACCAGCGTAGTCGATTTCCGGACGGCTCAAGAGATTGAGCAGGTTGTATTCGTGGGTCAGCGGCGTGCCGAATTTTTCGGCAATCGCATCGCCCTGCTCAGTGCCCGGGCGTACCCAGGTGCTTTTCAGGCGCTGCTCTTCCAGATCGATGCTTTCGCGTTTTTTGCAGAACGCTGCCCAGCGCGCGTCATCGACCAGACCCAGTTCGCGACCTTTTTCGGTCAAGCGCAGGTCAGCGTTGTCCTCGCGCAGGATCAGACGGTATTCGGCACGGGAGGTGAACATCCGGTACGGTTCTTGGGTACCGAGGGTAATCAGGTCGTCGACCAACACGCCGATGTACGCCTCGTCGCGACGCGGACACCAGGCGTCTTTGCCTTGCGCACGCAGTGCGGCGTTGGTCCCGGCCAGTAAACCCTGGGCGCCGGCTTCTTCGTAACCGGTGGTGCCGTTGATTTGCCCGGCAAAGAACAGGCCGCCGATCACTTTCGTTTCCAGGCTGTACTTCAGGTCACGCGGATCGAAGTAGTCGTACTCGATGGCGTAGCCCGGACGCACGATGTGCGCGTTTTCCATGCCGCGGATCGATTGCACGATCTGCAATTGCACGTCGAACGGCAAGCTTGTGGATATCCCGTTCGGATACAGCTCATGGGTGGTCAAGCCTTCCGGCTCGATGAACACCTGATGGCTTTCCTTGTCGGCAAAGCGATGGATCTTGTCTTCGATCGACGGGCAGTAGCGCGGGCCGATCCCTTCGATTTCCCCGGCATCGGAATACATCGGCGAACGATCGAGGTTCGCGGCAATGATTTCGTGGGTGCGAGCGTTGGTGTGGGTAATCCAGCAACTGACCTGCCGTGGATGTTGTTCCTTGTTGCCCATGAACGACATCACCGGGATTGGCGTATCGCCTGGCTGCTCGGACATCACCGAGAAATCCACAGACCGGCCATCAATACGCGGTGGCGTACCGGTTTTCAGGCGACCTACACGCAATGGCAACTCACGCAGACGATGTGAAAGGGCAATCGACGGTGGATCACCGGCGCGGCCGCCGGAGAAATTTTGCAAACCGATGTGGATAAGTCCGCCGAGGAAGGTACCGGTGGTCAGCACCACGGAATCGGCGAAGAAACGCAGACCCATTTGGGTGACGACACCACGCACTTGTTCCTGTTCGACGATCAGGTCGTCAGCGGCCTGTTGAAATATCCACAGGTTCGGCTGGTTTTCCAGGATTTCGCGGACAGCGGCCTTGTAGAGAATCCGGTCTGCCTGTGCACGGGTGGCGCGCACGGCCGGGCCTTTGCGGCTGTTCAACACGCGAAACTGGATGCCGCCTTTATCGGTTGCCACGGCCATCGCACCGCCGAGGGCGTCGATTTCCTTGACCAGGTGGCTTTTGCCGATCCCGCCAATGGCCGGGTTGCAACTCATGGCACCGAGGGTTTCCACGTTATGCGTCAGCAACAGGGTTTTGACCCCCATACGAGCTGAGGCCAGTGCTGCCTCGGTACCGGCATGACCGCCGCCGATGACGATCACTTCAAAACGGGAAGGGAAATCCACCACGCACCTCGTGCCTGCTTAAGTAGGTAATTCAGGAATAGTTTGAGCTCAGGTTTTTGGACCTGGTCGACAAGTATAGGGACTTCGCCCTTCCTAAAGAACCCTTTGCACAAAATTTAACCAGCTGTGGAAAAGTCGGAGTTATAGAAATTAAAAAGAGAGAAATTTATTAAATCTTTGTTTTTATGTTTATTTCTATGCAACCTACTTTCTGTGGATAGATTGATACAGGCCTTTATTTTCAACGTGTACAGAGATTCAAAACCCTGTGTTCATGTGCCAATGAGGCCCTTGGATAACCGGTGTAAGCCTGTGGATGAAAGGGGTGGTTATCCACAGAGGCAGTTATGTTCAGTTTTGAGGCCCTGTTATCAACTGACCTTAGCCGCGGTTATTCACAGGGCTTAATCCACAGAAAAGCGTCGTTCAGTCGAATTCCGGGCACAGGCATTCCGCTCAAGCAGACAAAGTCCGCTCGGCACTGTCGGGTTATTTCACAAAGGATGAGAGCAGACAGGCACAAATGGCCTGTCTGAGGAGGGGAGTTGCGTTACTTGCCGATGCAGAAGCTGGAGAAAATCCGCCCCAGGAGGTCATCGGAACTGAAAGCACCGGTGATTTCGCCCAGCGACTGTTGAGCCTGACGCAGGTCTTCGGCCAACAATTCGCCTGCACCGGCCAGTGTCAGCTGAGCGCGGCCATGTTCGAGGGAGGCACTGGCATGACGCAGGGCCTCAAGGTGCCGCCGGCGGGCGCTGAAGCTGCTTTCTGAGGTCTGTTCGTAGCCCATGCAGGCTTTCAGATGCTCGCGCAGCAGATCCAGGCCTTCACCCGCGGACTTAGCACTCAGGCTGATGGTGACGTGGCCATCTTCGCTGACCTCCAAGGCAATGGCTTCGCCAGTGAGGTCGGCCTTATTGCGGATGAGGGTCACTTTTGCCGGATCCGGGCGGATTTCCAGAAACTCCGGCCAAAGTGCGAACGGATCCAGGGCTTCCGGTGCGGTCGCATCGACCACCAGCAATACCCGATCCGCTTCGCTGATGGCTTTCAATGCCCGTTCAACGCCGATTTTTTCCACATGGTCATCGGTGTCGCGCAGCCCAGCGGTATCCACCACGTGCAGCGGCATGCCATCGATGTGGATATGTTCGCGCAGCACATCCCGAGTGGTGCCGGCTATTTCGGTCACGATCGCTGCTTCACGTCCGGCCAGTGCATTGAGCAGGCTGGATTTACCGGCATTCGGACGGCCGGCAATCACCACGGTCATGCCGTCACGCAACAAGGCACCCTGCCCGGCCTCGCGCATCACGGTGGATAACTCGTCGCGCACCTTGTCGAGCATGCTCAACACATGGCCATCGGCAAGGAAGTCGATTTCTTCTTCCGGGAAGTCGATGGCAGCTTCGACATAGATCCGCAGGCCGATTAGTTGCTCGGTGAGGTTATGCACACGTGACGAGAAAGCGCCCTGCAGGGAGCGCAACGCGTTTCGCGCAGCCTGGGCAGAACTGGCTTCAATCAGGTCGGCAATGGCTTCGGCCTGGGCCAGGTCCAGCTTGTCGTTGAGGAACGCACGTTCACTGAATTCCCCCGGTCGTGCGAGTCGGCAACCCAGTTCCAGGCAACGCTGGAGCAACATATCCAGGACAACCGGACCGCCGTGACCTTGCAGTTCCAGCACATCTTCGCCGGTAAACGAATTCGGACCCGGGAAATACAAGGCGATGCCCTGGTCGAGCACCTCGTCGTTTTCACTGAAGAATGGCCCGTAATGCGCGAAGCGCGGCTTGAGCTCGCGACCACTGAAAGCCTTGGCGGCAACACTGGCCAACGGCCCGGAAATACGGACGATGCCGACACCGCCGCGACCTTGAGCGGTGGCAACGGCGGCGATGGTTTCACGAGGAACGCTCATAAACCGGTATCCAGACAAAAGTGACAGATAGCAAAACGCCCCACTAGGGGGCGTCTTGAGTGGTTATCCACAGTGTAAATCAGGCAGCTGCTTTGGTAGCCGCTTCGATCTTACGCGTGATGTACCACTGTTGGGCGATCGACAGGCAGTTGTTCACTACCCAGTACAGCACCAGACCGGCCGGGAACCACAGGAAGAAGAAGGTGAAGATGATTGGCATCAGCTTCATTACCTTCGCCTGCATCGGATCCGGAGGTGTCGGGTTCAACTGCTGCTGGATGAACATGGTTGCACCCATGATGATCGGCAGGATGAAGAACGGATCTTTAATCGACAGGTCGGTAATCCACAGGATGAACGGTGCCTGACGCATCTCTACGCTTTCCAGCAGAACCCAGTACAGCGAGAGGAAAACCGGCATCTGCACAAGGATTGGCAAGCAACCACCCAGCGGATTGATCTTCTCTTTCTTGTACAGCTCCATCATGGCTTGCGACATTTTCTGCCGGTCATCGCCATGTTGCTCTTTCAGCGCGGCCAGTCTTGGCGCCACTGCACGCATGCGCGCCATGGATTTGTAGCTGGCTGCCGACAGCGGGAAGAAAATACCCTTGATCAGCATGGTCAGGAAGATGATCGAGAAACCCCAGTTACCCACAATCGCGTGGATATGCTGCAGCAACCAGAAGATCGGTTGGGCGATGAACCACAGAATGCCGTAGTCGACCGTCAGTTCCAGGCCTGGGGACAACTGTTTCAGCACGGCCTGGCTTTTCGGACCGGCGTACAGGACAGCACTGGTTTCAGCCTTGGCACCTGGAGCAACTGTGATTGCCGGGCCGGTGTAACCGATGATGTAGTTGCCTTTGCTGTCTTTACGGGTCTGAACGACGTTGCTTTCACCCTTCGGAGCGACCCATGCCGTCACGAAGTAGTGTTGCAACCAGGCAACCCAACCGCCATTGACGGTTTCTTTGAGCTGCGCCTTGTCCATGTCCTTCATGGACACTTTCTTGTACGGCTCGGAACTTGTCCACAGGGCAGCGCCCAGGTAAGTCGCGGTGCCGGTGGCGGTGGTCGACGATGGATCGGCGCTGGCGTCGCGTTTCAGCTGGGCGAACATTGCACCGGTCCAGGGCTGGGCGCTCTGGTTGTCGATCAGGTAGGAAACGGTTACGTCATACAGTCCACGTTTCACGGTGAAACGCTTGATGTAGTTGACGCCGTCCTTGCTGAACTTCAGGTCCACGACCAATTGGTCCTGGCCGTCAGCCAGTTGATAAACCTTCTTCTCCGAGGAATAAACCGGACGACCGGCCGAACTTGCATCCGGACCGTTGGTGCCGATCAGGCCGCTTTGCGCCAGATACGTACGTTCGCCGCCGTTATCGAACAGCTGGAACGGAATTTCCGGGTGATCCTGACGACGCGGATACAGCGGCAGGGTCAACTGCGCAACATCGCCACCCTGTGGATCGATAGCCAGGTCCAGTACATCCGTTTTGATCTGGATGAGGTCCTTGCTGGCGGCCACCGGCGTTTCGGCTGGAGCGCTGGTATCACTTGCGGCGCGCGGAATGTCGTCACTGGCAGAAGCATTATTGCCAGTGGCGGTGTCCGGCAAACCGGATGTAGTCGTACTGGAAGCAACATTCTGAGTCGGCAGGGCAGCCTGGCCATAGTCCTGGTTCCATTTAAGAACCATAACGTAGGACACGATTGCCAGGGCGACGATCAGGATCGTGCGTTTGATATCCATGATTACTCGGCCATCGAAGAAGAACGGGAGGTAGGGATAGGTGGAACCGGGTCATAACCACCGGGATTCCACGGATGACAGCGACCTAAACGACGAAAGGTCAGCCAGCCACCGCGAAGAAGGCCATGATTTTCGATGGCTTCTAACGCGTAGCAGGAACAACTGGGGTAGAAACGACAGTGACTGGCCATCAGGGGACTAATGGCATAGCGGTAAAACTGGATCGGAACGAGTGCCAGTTTACGCATCTGGACTGTCTACCCCTACAGTTTCGGTTTTGACTGCTGGTACCGGCGAACTGCGAGCCAGACGCTTCCAGAGTTTGCCGAAATGCTGAATCAATTCGGGGTTTTCTACGTCACCCAAACCTTTGCGCGCGACGATAACAATGTCCCAGCCCGCCAGAGCATCCTGGTTCAGGCGAAACGATTCGCGCATCAGACGTTTGAGGCGATTGCGCTCGACGGAGAGCTTTACGCTCTTTTTCCCGATAACCAACCCGAGACGGGGGTGATCAAGATCGTTGTTGCGCGCAAGGAGCAGGAGATTTTTCCCCGGAACCTTGCCGGTAGGGGAGTCAAAGACTGCCTTGAAATGCCGGGGGGTAAGCAAACGCTTTTCCCGACTGAAGTCCTGACTCACCTCCAGTGCCGGCTTATCAAACTGCCAGACGCGCACGACCTTTGGCGCGACGACGCGACAGAACGGCACGCCCGTTCTTGGTAGCCATGCGAGCACGGAAACCGTGGGTACGAGCGCGTTTGATAGTGCTTGGTTGGAAAGTACGTTTCATTGTCGTGTTACCTGGTTCGTCCACAACGGGCCGGAATGGCCCCCGTTTTAAGAGACCGGGGATTCTAGAGAAAGCAAGCCCTCAGGTCAATTTCCAACCAACGTTTCCTTATAAATAGATCTCAAGCCGTTTTGCGCTGTGCAATCCACCGGTAGATATAAGAATAAGAAAGGAAAGTATTTAAAGCTTTTCTGTAAAGCTTATAAAAGCTAGGCTCGACTCGTTCTGTGGATAAGTCTATTCAGCCCTTGTTTTCCGTAATGTACAGAGAAGGACAACTACAGTGGAAAACCGTGTTCAGCCTGTGCTGCACTGTCGGATAACCTGTGTGTGGAAAGGCGCTTTATCCACAGGCGGGTTATCCACCGAGTTTCGTCCCCAGTTGTGCAAAGACCTTAACCCCGGTTATCCACAGAGCTTATGCACAGACCGCTGGTCGTCTTTTTTGCGTATAAAACGTTGATTCTTCTTGGTTGATGACCCAGCTACATGTGGATAAGTCAGCGTCTGGTCGCTACAATGGCCGCTTGTTTTTGCCTCACCGGCTTTCAACTTAGGGGATATCCGTGTCAGTGGAACTTTGGCAGCAGTGCGTGGAGCTTTTGCGCGATGAGCTGCCTGCCCAACAATTCAACACTTGGATCCGTCCACTACAGGTCGAAGCCGAAGGCGACGAGTTGCGTGTCTATGCGCCCAACCGATTCGTTCTGGACTGGGTCAACGAAAAGTACCTGGGGCGTGTTCTCGAGTTGCTCGATGAACACGGCAACGGCATGGCGCCTGCGCTTTCCTTATTAATAGGCAGCAAACGCAGTTCGGCTCCGCGTGCCGCGCCAAACGCTCCGTTGGCTGCCGCGGCCTCCCAGGCGCAGGCGGCTCAAACGCCTGCCAGTGCGCCACCGCCAGCACCGGCCGCCGCTTCGACCAAGCGTTCTACGCAAAAAGTGGCCCAGCTCACCGAGGAAGAACCGTCCCGCGACAGTTTCGACCCGATGGCCGGCGCCAGCTCGCAGCAGGCCCCCGTGCGTTCTGAGCAACGTACCGTGCAGGTCGAAGGCGCGCTCAAGCACACCAGTTACCTGAATCGCACGTTTACCTTCGAGAATTTCGTCGAAGGTAAATCCAACCAGCTGGCGCGCGCCGCCGCCTGGCAGGTGGCCGACAACCCCAAGCACGGCTACAACCCGCTGTTCCTTTATGGCGGCGTCGGCCTGGGTAAAACCCACTTGATGCACGCTGTGGGTAACCATCTATTAAAGAAGAACCCGAATGCCAAGGTCGTGTACCTGCATTCCGAGCGTTTCGTCGCGGACATGGTCAAGGCCCTGCAACTGAACGCAATCAACGAATTCAAACGCTTCTACCGCTCGGTGGATGCGTTGCTGATCGATGACATTCAGTTCTTCGCCCGCAAAGAGCGTTCCCAGGAAGAGTTTTTCCACACCTTCAACGCCCTGCTTGAAGGTGGCCAGCAGGTCATTCTCACCAGTGACCGCTACCCGAAAGAAATCGAAGGCCTTGAGGAGCGCCTCAAATCCCGCTTTGGCTGGGGCCTGACCGTAGCGGTCGAGCCGCCGGAGCTGGAAACCCGCGTGGCGATCCTGATGAAGAAGGCCGATCAGGCCAAAGTCGAGTTGCCCCACGACGCGGCGTTCTTCATTGCCCAACGCATTCGCTCCAACGTGCGTGAGCTGGAAGGCGCGCTCAAGCGCGTGATCGCTCACTCGCACTTCATGGGTCGCGACATCACCATCGAACTGATTCGCGAATCCCTGAAAGACTTGTTGGCGTTGCAGGATAAACTGGTCTCTGTGGATAACATTCAGCGCACCGTCGCCGAGTACTACAAGATCAAGATTTCCGACTTGCTGTCCAAGCGCCGTTCGCGTTCGGTCGCTCGTCCGCGTCAGGTCGCCATGGCGTTGTCCAAGGAACTGACCAACCACAGCCTGCCGGAAATCGGCGATGTGTTTGGCGGCCGCGACCATACGACGGTCTTGCACGCGTGCCGCAAGATCAACGAACTTAAGGAATCCGACGCGGACATCCGCGAGGACTACAAGAACCTGCTGCGAACGCTGACCACTTGATGAACACGCAGCTTATTAAGGCAAGGGACTAGACCATGCATTTCACCATTCAACGCGAAGCCCTGTTGAAACCCCTGCAACTGGTCGCAGGCGTCGTCGAACGCCGCCAGACCTTGCCGGTGCTCTCCAACGTGCTGTTGGTTGTCGAAGGCCAGCAACTGTCGCTGACCGGTACCGACCTGGAAGTCGAGCTGGTCGGTCGTGTTCAACTCGAAGAACCGGCGGATCCAGGCTCCATCACTGTGCCTGCGCGCAAGCTGATGGACATCTGCAAGAGCCTGCCGAACGATGCCCTGATCGACATCAAGGTCGATGAGCAGAAGCTTGTGGTCAAGGCTGGCCGTAGCCGTTTTACCCTGTCGACCCTGCCGGCCAACGATTTCCCGACGGTAGAAGAAGGCCCGGGTTCGCTGACCTGCAGCCTGGAGCAGAGCAAGCTGCGCCGCTTGATTGAGCGCACCAGCTTCGCGATGGCCCAACAGGACGTGCGTTACTACCTCAATGGTATGTTGCTGGAAGTGTCCGCTGGCGTGATCCGCGCCGTGGCCACCGACGGTCACCGCCTCGCCATGTGCTCGATGCAGGCCGACATCGGTCAGCCGGATCGCCACCAGGTCATCGTGCCGCGCAAGGGTATTCTCGAACTGGCGCGCCTGCTCACCGAGCCGGACGGCAATGTCAGCATCGTGCTGGGCCAGCACCACATCCGTGCTACCACCGGCGAGTTCACCTTCACCTCGAAACTGGTCGACGGCAAGTTCCCGGACTACGAGCGTGTGCTGCCTAAAGGTGGTGACAAGCTGGTACTGGGCGATCGCCAAGCGCTGCGCGAAGCATTCAGCCGCACCGCGATTCTGTCCAACGAGAAGTATCGTGGCATCCGTCTGCAACTGGCCAGCGGTCAATTGAAGATCCAGGCGAACAACCCGGAGCAAGAAGAAGCGGAAGAAGAAGTGGGTGTTGAGTACAACGGCGGCTCCCTGGAAATCGGCTTCAACGTGAGCTATCTGCTCGACGTGCTGGGCGTGATGACCACCGAGCAGGTTCGCCTGATCCTGTCCGACTCCAACAGCAGTGCGCTGGTGCAAGAGTCCGACAACGATGATTCGGCCTACGTTGTCATGCCGATGCGTCTGTAATCATGTTCAGCAGATGTTAGTGGCCTGTGTGGCTAATTCGTGCACTCAACTTCGGCGCCAGTACTTGCCAGACTGCGTTGCCATTCCTCGCCGTAGCGGGCAACGACTCGTCATGGCGCCTTGCCTTGGCAAGCCCTGGCACTCGAATTTGAGTACTCGAATTAACCGTACAGGCCACTAGATGTCCTTAAGTCGCGTCTCGGTCACCGCGGTGCGCAATCTGCACCCGGTGACCTTCTCCCCCTCCCCCCGCATCAATATTCTTTACGGCGCCAACGGCAGCGGCAAAACCAGTGTTCTGGAAGCCATTCACCTGCTGGGGCTTGCCCGTTCGTTTCGTAGCACCCGCCTGCTTCCGGTCATTCAATACGAGCAACTGGCCTGCACCGTGTTTGGCCAGGTTGAATTGGCTGAAGGCGGCAGCAGTGCGTTGGGGATATCCCGGGACCGCCAAGGTGAGTTCCAGATCCGCATCGACGGGCAGAACGCCCGCAGTGCTGCGCAACTGGCAGAGATCCTGCCACTGCAACTGATCAACCCTGACAGTTTCCGGCTACTGGAAGGTGCGCCTAAGATTCGTCGGCAGTTTCTCGACTGGGGTGTGTTCCACGTGGAACCGCGTTTCATGTCAACCTGGCAGCGCTTGCAGAAGGCCCTGCGCCAGAGAAACTCTTGGCTGCGGCATGGTACACTTGACGCCGTTTCGCAAGCGGTTTGGGACAGGGAACTGTGCCAGGCCAGCGCTGAAATTGATGAATACCGCCGCGCCTACATCAAAGCCTTGAAACCAGTCTTTGAACAAACCTTGAGCGATCTGGTTGAGCTGGAAGGCTTGACCCTCAGCTATTACCGCGGCTGGGACAAGGACCGTGAACTGAGTGCTGTGCTCGCTGGCTCCCTGCAACGGGACCAGCAAATAGGGCATACCCAGGCCGGACCACAACGCGCTGATCTGCGCCTTAGACTGGGCGCACATAACGCAGCGGACATCTTGTCCCGCGGTCAGCAGAAGTTGGTGGTTTGCGCATTGCGGATTGCCCAGGGGCACCTGGTCAGCCAGGCTCGGCGCGGTCAGTGTATTTATCTGGTGGATGACTTGCCGTCCGAGCTGGACGAGCACCACCGTCGCGCACTTTGCCGCTTGTTGGAAGACTTACGCTGCCAGGTCTTTATCACCTGTGTAGATCACGAATTATTGAGGGAAGGCTGGCAGACGGAAACGCCAGTCGCTCTGTTCCACGTGGAACAGGGCCGTATCACCCAGACCCACGACCATCGGGAGTGAAGGCATTGAGCGAAGAAAATACGTACGACTCAACGAGCATTAAAGTGCTGAAAGGCCTGGATGCCGTACGCAAACGTCCCGGTATGTATATTGGCGACACCGACGATGGCAGCGGTCTGCACCACATGGTGTTCGAAGTAGTCGATAACTCGATCGACGAAGCGCTCGCCGGCCACTGCGATGACATCAGCATCATCATTCACCCGGATGAGTCCATCACCGTTCGCGACAACGGCCGTGGCATCCCGGTGGACGTGCACAAAGAAGAAGGCGTTTCGGCAGCCGAGGTCATCATGACCGTGCTGCACGCCGGCGGTAAGTTCGACGACAACTCCTACAAAGTATCCGGCGGCCTGCACGGTGTAGGTGTGTCGGTGGTGAACGCCCTGTCCAAAGAACTGGTCCTGACTGTTCGCCGCAGTGGCAAGATCTGGGAACAGACTTACGTCCACGGTGTTCCGCAAGAGCCGATGAAAATCGTCGGTGAGAGCGAAACCACGGGCACTCAGATTCACTTCAAGCCATCGGCAGAAACCTTCAAGAATATCCACTTCAGCTGGGACATCCTGGCCAAGCGGATACGTGAACTGTCCTTCCTCAACTCCGGTGTCGGCATCGTCCTTAAGGATGAGCGCAGCGGCAAGGAAGAGCTGTTCAAGTACGAAGGTGGCCTGCGTGCGTTCGTTGAATACCTGAATACCAACAAGACTGCGGTCAACCAAGTGTTCCACTTCAACATTCAGCGCGAAGACGGCATCGGCGTGGAAATCGCCCTGCAGTGGAACGACAGCTTCAACGAGAACCTGTTGTGCTTCACCAATAACATTCCCCAGCGCGATGGCGGTACTCACCTGGTGGGTTTCCGTTCCGCACTGACGCGCAACCTGAACACCTACATCGAAGCCGAAGGCCTGGCCAAGAAGCACAAAGTCGCCACCACCGGTGACGATGCCCGTGAAGGCCTGACCGCGATCATTTCGGTGAAGGTGCCGGATCCGAAGTTCAGCTCCCAGACCAAAGACAAGCTGGTGTCTTCCGAAGTGAAGACCGCTGTCGAACAGGAAATGGGCAAGTACTTCTCCGACTTCCTGCTGGAAAACCCGAACGAAGCCAAGCTGGTCGTCGGCAAGATGATCGACGCGGCCCGTGCGCGGGAAGCGGCGCGTAAAGCCCGTGAGATGACCCGCCGCAAAGGCGCGCTGGATATCGCCGGCCTGCCGGGTAAACTGGCTGACTGTCAGGAAAAAGACCCTGCCCTTTCCGAACTGTACCTCGTGGAAGGTGACTCTGCTGGCGGCTCTGCCAAGCAGGGACGCAATCGTCGGACCCAGGCCATCCTGCCGTTGAAGGGCAAGATCCTGAACGTCGAGAAGGCGCGTTTTGACAAGATGATCTCTTCGCAAGAGGTGGGTACCTTGATCACCGCGTTGGGCTGCGGTATCGGCCGCGACGAGTACAACATCGATAAGCTGCGTTATCACAACATCATCATCATGACCGATGCCGACGTCGACGGTTCGCACATCCGCACCCTGCTGCTGACCTTCTTCTTCCGTCAGTTGCCGGAGCTGATCGAACGCGGCTATATCTACATCGCTCAGCCACCGCTGTACAAAGTGAAGAAAGGCAAGCAAGAGCAATACATCAAAGACGACGACGCCATGGAAGAGTACATGACGCAGTCGGCCCTGGAAGATGCGAGCCTGCACCTGAACGAAGAAGCTCCTGGCATCTCCGGTGAAGCGCTTGAGCGTCTGGTGACTGATTTCCGTCTGGTGATGAAGACCCTCAAGCGTCTGTCGCGCCTGTACCCGCAGGAGCTGACCGAGCACTTCATCTACCTGCCAGCGGTGAGCATGGAGCAGCTGTCCGATCACGCAGCAATGCAAGATTGGCTGGCTCAGTACGAAGTTCGCTTGCGCACCGTCGAGAAGTCCGGCCTGGTTTACAAAGCCAGCCTGCGTGAAGATCGTGAACGTAACGTCTGGCTGCCAGAGGTCGAACTGATCTCCCACGGCCTGTCGAACTACGTCACCTTCAACCGGGACTTCTTCGGCAGTAACGATTACAAGACGGTCGTTTCGCTAGGCGCCCAACTGAGCACCCTGCTGGACGACGGCGCGTACATCCAGCGTGGTGAGCGCAAGAAGCCGGTGACCGAGTTCAAGGAAGCCCTTGAATGGCTGATGGCTGAAAGCACCAAGCGCCATACCATCCAGCGATACAAAGGTCTGGGCGAAATGAACCCGGATCAGCTGTGGGAAACCACCATGGACCCAAGCCAGCGCCGGATGCTCAAAGTAACCATCGAAGACGCCATTGGCGCAGACCAGATCTTCAACACCCTGATGGGTGATGCGGTCGAGCCTCGTCGTGACTTCATCGAAAGCAATGCCTTGGCGGTGTCTAACCTGGACTTCTGATCCCGTCTGTAGGATCACAAAAAAGCTGCTGAAAATCACAATATGCTGCTTTCGCCGCGCTGAAAAAAAGGCCAACCCATGCGGGTTGGCCTTTTTTTGGGAGCTAGCTGGAGCCCTCCTCGCCCAAGAGCCATGCCCGTTGGATTGAGCAGTTCATGCAGACTGACAATTTCTCGTATAGGCGCCTCGCCTTCATTCCCCAAGATTCATTGGGATCATCACCGATGACGCGATCGTGCTGGGAGCTCCAATAGGCGTTTCGGCTGGAGAAATGTGTCGGAAGCAATTCAGTGGGGACCGCGTGGTGGATATCGTATGAAGGTATTCAGTTTGTTGTGGCGAAATGTTGGAGGGCTACTGAAGAAACTACGCATGCCCTGAGCATGGCGCAGGTTTACAGCTGGGCGATAGAAGCCGCTAAGTCAGGGTGAGGGCATTTGCGTGACGGCTTAACTCCTGAGGCGAAAACTTCGTTGAGCGCAAAAAGCCGATACTAACTATCTACAACTTATGTCGACTACACGTAAGACTAATCCTATTAGTGTTAGTTGTTAATCATTTGACGTAAGTTTGTCTGTGATTTCCCTATTAGGTTTAGGGTTTTCTGAATGAAAATCTGACGCGCGAAAGTTTGCGCGGTTTAATAGACTGGATTAGAATCGGGCGGTTAAAAATAAAGCGAGCTCCGTTTCCGGAAGCTCGCTTTATTCAAGCACTTAAACGATTTTGTTCGAGCAAAATCATAAGTCGCTTACGCTAAGTAACTGATATCTATTTTGACTACAAAAGGAGCAAACCAAATGTAGAAAACCTCAGCTTAGGGCTGATAGGGCAACAGAAAGAGCAATCCCAGCGCGTCGTTGCTTAGACCACAACACGCGCAATTTCTTCTTTTTTTCTTGCCCTGTCAATCCCTTCCCATCATTTCGACTGTAGCGAGTGATCTCGAGGGGGGAGTGTTCTCTTCAGGAAACTCCTACGTTCCTGTAGAGCGCCACGCCCCGTGCCGCTCGGAAACTCGATCGCTTTGAGGAAAGTGACATGGCAGTACGCAAGGTTGTCACCAGAAGATCTTGGCATTTCAGAGGTTACTTCCCGTCCCTCAAGAATGGCCATTCCGTACCCTTTGAATCAATCCTGGAAAGTGGATTTTTCCGTTTGCTGGAGCTTTCACCGGACGTACGCAGCTATGAAGTGCAGCCGGTTCGTGAGTCTTTCGAAATCGAAGGCGAGCCTGCTCAGTACGTACCAGATGTCGAAGTAGAACTGTATGACGGCAACAGGATTTGGGTGGAAATCAAGCCAGCACCGCACACCAAAAATCACGCCACAGCCGCTCGTTTGGATGCAGCCGCGACCCATTTCGGTGTCACCAACCGTCGCTTCGAAGTGGTAACAGATGAAGTTATTTGGGCTGAGCCGCGGAGCACCACAGTGTTGGAGATTCTTTACCATCGCCGCGGGCCTAGCCTCACGACGCCTCAGTGGCTGGGCCTTTTCTCACGGATCAAGATCGAAAGCCCACAGACCATCGCGGAGCTGTGCTCGGTAGTGGGTGAAGCTCAGGCTTGGCGCCTTTTGGGCCTCGGGAAAATTGGTGTCGATCTGGAGAAAACGCTCAGTTCTAAATCGCCTATCTACATTGAGGGAGGGCATCGCCATGCAGATTTTTACTCTTAAACCATGCTTGGCTGTAACAATGAATGATCGGCACCTGGTGTTTCGATCACGCCTTGTGGATCGGCGGCTTAATTTTGCGGATGAGCTGGGCGAGCCCGTTCTAATGAAGGAGAAAGACTTTTATGTGGGCTATGTTCAACGATCAATATGTGTAACTCCTGATCAACCAAAGCTCGGATATATTCCGCTTCAAAAAAATGCGCCACGAGACCTCTCCACTTATCTGCCTGAGCATAAGGAGGAGGCTTTAAGACGGCGACCATACGTAGAAGCCCTGCTGGCCTACTCTGGAAAGCTTCCTGGGAAAGAAGAACTCAAGGAGGTTATCGCCTCTGTGTGGGAGGAAGTTAAAAGCAGTGCCAAGGCGCCTTCTGTTGATACTGTTAAACGCTGGTTAAGCAGATATCAATGGAAGTCTGTCACAGCGCTAGTTCCGCTGCATGAGCAAAAAGGTCGCCACCGATTAATATATGGGGAGCTCGAAGAGTTGCTATTGTGTGTGATTAACGAGCATTACTTGGATGATACTAGGGAACCGGTTACCACAGTCATTGAAGAATTCAAAGGCAGGATTAAAGAGCACAATCTGAAAAGGTTGAGTGCTCAACATTTATCCTGTCCCTCTAGCATGACGGTGTATCGATATATACAAAGGCTAGACCCATATTTGGTCGACTCCGCCAGATTAGGCAAGCATACGGCCAATCAAAAACACAGGCGTGCAATTGGTCAGCTTCAGGTATTTGGACTATGTCATCGCTGGGAAATCGACCACACCCACTTGGATGTAATGTTGATTGACCCTGAGACGGGTCTAGTAATCGGTCGGCCTTATTTGACGGTGGTTCTGGACCGTTTTTCCCGAATGGTGATGGCTTATCTCCTGCATTTTGCCGCTCCCAATACGGAGAGCGTGCTGACGGTGATCGAGAAAGCCATTTGTCCCAAGGAAGCATTACTCCAGAACTATCCAAAAGTGGTTTGCAGTTGGCCGGCGCAAGGGCTTCCCCGTCAGATTGTTCCTGACAATGCGGCGGAGTTCCACGCAGGAGACCTGATGGCGGCTTTCGATGATTTGGGAATTGAGGTTTTGTACCCCAGGTCGCGCGGGCCACAAATGAAGGGCGCAGTGGAGCGATTTTTTGGTACCACTGCGCGAGGGTTCGTCCATCGATTGCCCGGGACCACTTTTGCGAATATTGAGGAGAAGGGAGAGTACGACTCTGTGGCCAACGCATGCCTCACATTCGAAGATCTTGACGCATTGGTGATGAAATGGATTGTGGATATCTATCATCAGAGCCCACATCGGGGGTTGGAGGATAGAACACCTGACCAGGTGTGGCGTGGGGCAGAGGCTAAGGCCGTGCTTCAGATGCCTGTAGACCTGGACGCACTGGAAGCAATCCTTGCCTGCCGAAAAAACCCGAAGTTACATCACTATGGTATCGAAGTTGGCGGCCAGTATTATCACTCGGATTTGCTCGCGGATTTGAAACTACAGCGCAAAAACCCGTTTTCTGTAGACGCCCGTTACCGTGATGATATGGGTCACGTTTGGGTGTATGACGACCTGCGGAGAATATTTTTCCAGGTGCCCTGTAAAGATAAGCGCCTGGTTGGTGTTAGCCGAGACTTGTACAACGAGGCTAAAAAGCAACTCCGTCAGAGTGGCGTTCTCAATCCCGATGTAGATGCCCTCCTCCGCGCTTCGCGGGAAATACAACAGGACATCCAGCGTGCTAAAGACTCCAAGCGGCTTTTGATCGACGCCGAAATGCTGCTTTGGCTCGTCATCGAAGCGGTGTACCTGTAGCACCTATTGACTCTGCCACGGTGCTCGAGAATGTACCTATACCAATTGGGGCGAATCTATCTGAAATCCCTGACCTGGTCGTCGAAACCACGAGCAGCCAATCGTGGCTAGACAGGAGGGTGTGAAATGAACGTGTCTTTGAATGGTATTGATGATACTTCGCTCCGAAACGTTTTCATAAATACCTCAATAGCGAGTGCAGCCGCTTCAAGGCTAAAGGATATCCATAACGAAAACCTACGAACGGGGACCAATCAGGGATTTCTCCTCATGGGTCCAAGTGGTGTTGGGAAAAGTGCTTTAGTGAAGAAGTACGTTAATTCAGTGAACGCCGAACGTGCTATTGAAATGGAACGCTTACCTATTCTTTATTTGGATATGCCATCCGGACCTACGAAAAAGAATCTGGGTTTAACGTTGCTGAAAGCCCTGAAAGATCCCTATGCGAGTACCAACAGTGAATCAGCCGAGGTTAAATTTTCTCGTGTGGTTACATTGTTGGAAAACTTGAATGTCGAACTCGTTATTTTGGATGAGGCTCAACACTTGGTGGACTATAAGCATAGCGATATGCTCGAGGCGGGCGACTGGATAAAGAGCCTGTTGAATACTTCGAAAGTATCCGTTGTATTGATCGGAATGACACGCCTAGAGGGCTTAAAAAAAGCTAATTCCCAATTTCGCAGGAGGTTTTCTGCATCGTACACACTTGTGCCATTCGAACCAGGCAGCGAATTTTGGCCAGAATTTGCTGGAGTTATAAAGGCCCTGCAGAAAATGATGGCAGTCGACTCAGTGAGTTTAGTGACCGATGACATGATACAGAGGCTCTATTTCGCTTCCTTTGGCATATTGGACTATCTCGTAAAAGTATTGGAAAGAGCGGTTCGTTTGGTGAGGAGTGGGCGATTCGAAGGTGTGAATCTTGCCGCATTGGGTACAGCATTCAAAGATGAAGTCTGGCAGTTGGCCCCAAGGAATCGCAACCCGTTTGATGCTGAGTTTGATTTCCAGCGGCTGATTGGTCCAGGTGAGCCTTACGAAATAATTAAGTAACGTTGGTGGGTCGCCAGGTTCTTCTGGCGACCACTTTGAGGATAATATGCTTAATTTGCCAGTAAAAGTGCGCCCGCATCATGATGAAAGCCTGGTCGGATTCTTAGGCCGTTTAGCCACTGCCAATGGTTTTTCTCATTCTTTTCTAATAAAAAAGTGCAGGGAGTTAACCGATGAAGAGGTGGAGTCGTTTTACAGAAAAAACGATGTGCCCTTCGTATGGGTTTCTTCGATTAAAGCGTTAAGCAAAACCAGAGGCAGCCTTGATCCTCTGTCAACGTACTGCCCAAAGCATTGTCCGAAATGTTTAAGTGAGGGGCGATATTGGAAGTACGTGTGGGGGCTTAAGCTTTATAATTTTTGTGTTGAACATTCGATGCAATTGGCTGATACCTGTCATCACTGCGGGATGAGGTTATGTTTTGCGGCATTTACCACATTTCGGTGCAGTTTATGTCATCGGGACATTCGTAAAAATCAAACTTTCTCGCTGGCCTCGACTTCAGATGTTTGGTTCTCAAAGTTATTGGAAAATCGGGCGCTTTCCAGGCCTCCGCTGAATGATTCTATTTTGTGCAAGCTATCGATTTTGAATTTGCATGAGCTGTTTCTAAATCTAGGTTTCATTGTTTCAAATCTTAAGGGGAAAAGGTGTAATGACGTGTTCATGTCATCAGAACTCTCCAAAATTAGCCACAGCGCGGGGAAAATTGCTTTTGGCTGGCCTGGTTCATTTTACGACTATTTGAATATTTGCCAAAGTAGTGTAGGTAACGACAAATGGCACCCGAAAACCTGTTATAGAAAGATATACCGGATTTCTTTCCAGAAACTGAAAAGCGATGCCTACGATTTTCTTCGGGAGGAATTCGAGCATTACTTACTTTCAAACTGGCGAGGACCGCTCAATCCCAGGGCTACTACATTTTCATATGAGACCATTCAATCTCATCGTTGGAAACCGATCAAAGCGGTTGCTAACTCTCTAGGATTGGCTCCCTCAAAAATTAAAGTACTTCTGGAAAAGGGGCTTGTCTCATCCAGCGCACTCCGTCATGACTGCGGAAAAATATCCACTGTAGTAGATATTGAAGAAGCTAAAGCTTTTGTGGAGAATGCTGCCAGGTCACGAAGCTTGAAGGATGCCGCAAAGCAGTTGGGGATCAATGAGCGTAGAATTAAATCACTCGTTAACGGTGATTTACTTGTTGGCTATCGTTCAAATACTAAACCCCAAGCTCCATGGATTCTAGACTGTGATAAATTTCTCAATAAATTTTCGTTGTCGGCTATGACAATTGATGGTGATGAGTGTCTTACAATACGTAAGATTCTAACTTTTCATCTGCGAGAGGAGACTCAGTTTTTAGATTTTATAAAATCTCTTATAAGAGGGGTAGTGGTGTTGTATGGCGGTACGGAAGACACATCATTTTCTGATTATAAATTAATTGCAAGTGACTATTTTTCTTGGAAGTGTCAATGGCTAAAAAAACATCATACAACGAAATCTCTGAGTGCCCGGGAGGTTGCTAGCGTATTAGGCGTTAAAGACAATGTAGTTTATGCGATGATTAACAATGGTCTACTTGCGCATGTGGTCGTTGGCAAGCAGCGTATGGTCAAGCCATCCGCGCTTAAGCAATTTCGTGAAAAGTATGTATTCAATCGTGAAATAGCCGATCAATTTCGCATGTCTCCGAAGATGGTAGTGGCTTGTCTTTCGGAAGATAAGTTTAGGCCAGCAGCAGGGCCGCATGTATTAAACCACCCGTGTAGGCACTACATTTGGAAACGAACTGACAAACTATACGATTTCTTAATTTCAAATTTCGGAGAGGGGTGAATCTGTGCGACTGAACATCAGCCACTCTGGTGCGAGTGAAAACTATTTTTTACCGTGTTAACCGCAGTGGTTAACAGTGCAAAAAGCAGGTTTACAGCGTGTTCGATGAGGCTTCTTGCGGCGAGGCGGGACCATTCCGTACGGCTGAGGGGCTGCACACTTGGCCTTCATTTTGATTGTTTGTTGATCAACTCATACAGTCATGCTTCTTGAGGCGCATAGAGCGTTATCCGCAGTGGTATCCACCGTTTCGGTGGATAACTAGATTCAAGACTTCGCAACCACTGACAGTTGCCGAGATGTCACTGATCCAGTCTGTTCCTCGCGAACCATTGCCTTTGCTGAGTTTGTGTAGATTTGGAGGTGGGTCAGTCTTGCGTCAGCACGTGGGTCAATTCGGCGTTGGCGTCAAGCTGCGCAATTGGCCCTGATTTTGATTGTTTTTTGATCAACACATCGCAGTCATGCATCTTAATGCGCGTAGAGCTTTATCCACAGATGTATCCACCGTAGTGGTGGATAAGTAGATATCAAGACTTCGCAACCACTGACCACCGCGCTGCTTTTGATCTCACTAACTGCGCAGCACCTGACGCCTTAAAGCGCTATGAGAGGGGGAGCAGCTGCACTTCACCCAAGCAGTGCTATTCAAGGTACATTTACGCCTATCAAATAAGGTCAGCACTGCTGGGATCGAGCGATCATGCCGGCTTGAAAGGGAATTGGGGTATGGACAAAAAGTCGCTTACCGAGCGGGACATTTGCACCAAGTTCATCGCGCCTGCGATCCTGTTAGCCGGCTGGGATATCCAGAAGCAAGTACGCGAAGAAGTCAGCTTTACCAAGGGACGCATCATCGTCCGTGGCAAATTGCATAGCCGTGGCGAATCCCGCCGTGCCGACTTTATTCTCTATCACCAGACCAACCTGCCGATCGCTGTCATAGAAGCGAAAGACAACAAACACGATATCGGCTCTGGCATGCAGCAAGCCCTCGGTTATGCCGAGTCACTGGACGTACCGTTCGTGTTCTCCAGTAACGGTGATGGCTTTCTATTCCACGACCGTACCGGCACCGGTACACAGGTCGAAACTGAGCTGAACCTTGACCAGTTCCCCTCCCCTGACGAGCTGTGGCAGCGCTATTGCCAATGGAAAGGTTTGAACGGTGATGCCCGTAAAAAAGTCGAGTCGCCCTACTACGATGATGGCTCTGGACGCATGCCGCGTTATTACCAAACCAACGCGATCAACCGTACCGTTGAGGCCGTGGCCAAGGGGCAGTCACGCATCCTGTTGGTAATGGCCACCGGTACAGGCAAGACCTACACCGCCTTCCAGATTATCTGGCGGCTGTGGAAGTCCAAGCAGAAAAAACGAATCCTCTTCCTGGCCGACCGCAACATTCTGGTCGACCAGACCAAGAACAACGACTTCAAGCCCTTTGGCCAGGCGATGACCAAAATCGCCAAACGCCAAATCGACACTTCTTACGAAATCTACCTGTCGCTCTATCAGGCCGTGACCGGCACTGAAGAAGAAATGAACATCTACAAGCAGTTCTCCCGCGACTTCTTTGACCTCATCGTGATCGACGAATGCCACCGTGGCAGCGCCGCCGAGGATTCCGCCTGGCGGGAGATTCTCGACTACTTCTCCAGCGCCACCCATGTCGGCCTCACCGCCACACCGAAGGAAACCAAAGAGGTGTCCAGCATCACCTACTTCGGTGAGCCGGTGTACAGCTACACCCTCAAGCAGGGCATCGAAGACGGCTTCCTCGCCCCCTATAAAGTGGTGCGCATTGACTTCGACAAAGATCTACAAGGCTGGCGGCCGCCCAAGGGCTTGCTCGACAAAAATGGCGAGCTGATCGAAGACCGCATCTACAACCTCAAGGACATGGACCGCACCCTGGTCATCGAGGCGCGCACCCAGCTGGTAGCCCAGAAGGTCACCGAATTTCTAAAAGCCACCGATCCGTTCCAAAAGACCATCATCTTCTGTGACGACATCAACCACGCTGAGCGCATGCGCCAAGCGCTGGTCAACCTCAACCCGCAACGCATTGCCGAAAACCGCAAGTACGTGATGCGCATCACCGGCGATGACCAGGAAGGCAAGGCCGAGCTGGACAACTTCATCAACCCGGAAGAGCGTTACCCAGTTATTGCCACCACCAGCAAGTTGATGACCACTGGCGTTGATGCCCAGACCTGCAAGCTGATCGTGCTCGACCAGCACATCAAGTCGATGACCGAGTTCAAGCAGATCATCGGGCGTGGCACCCGCATCAACGATGACTTCGGCAAGTACTGGTTCACCATCATGGATTTCAAGAAGGCCACCGAACTGTTTGCCGACCCTGCTTTCGATGGTGACCCCGTCGTGATCTATGCTCCGGAAGGTGAAGAGTCTCCCGTACCACCTGATGACCTGGCGACGGATGAAGATGGCATC
Source organism: Pseudomonas sp. NFX15 (assembly GCF_049132105.1). Classification (NCBI taxonomy): domain Bacteria; kingdom Pseudomonadati; phylum Pseudomonadota; class Gammaproteobacteria; order Pseudomonadales; family Pseudomonadaceae; genus Pseudomonas; species Pseudomonas sp. NFX15. The sequence continues at coordinate 23,850 of NZ_JAFMPV010000012.1, read as the reverse complement.
ACCGCTGGCACCACGGCTGAAAACGACGACCTTGAGTTCACCAGTGATGGTGACAAAAAGCGCATCAAATACATCATCGACAGCGTACCGATATACGTCATCGCCGAACGTGTGCAGTATTACGGCCCGGATGGCCGGCTGATCACTGAATCCTTGCACGACTACACCCGTATCTGCGTGCAAAAGCAGTTCGCCTCGCTAGACGACTTTCTGCGTCGCTGGAGCGATGCCGATCAGAAGAAGGTGATCATCGAGGAAATGGCCACCCAGGGTGTGATGTGGGAAGCCCTGGCCGAGGAGGTGGAAAAGAAACAGGGCAAGGCCCTCGACCCATTCGACCTCGTCTGCCATGTAGCCTTCGACCAGCCCGCACTGTCGCGTAAGGAACGCGCCGAGCAGGTGAAAAAACGCAACTACTTTGGTAAGTATTCCGGTGCCGCACGCCAAGTGCTGGAGGCATTGCTCGATAAGTACGCCGACACCGGCATCGAGCACATCGAAGACATCAAAATCCTCCAGCTCGACCCCTTCAGCCAGATCGGTGCCCCTATCGAGCTGGTAAAGGCATTTGGCGGCAAGGCCGGTTACAACAAAGCCATTCATGAACTGGAAGATGAGCTGTACGCCAGTTAAGCTGCCCGCTCCCCGCATTTTCGGCATAGGCAGCATAACGCTGCCTATTCCTTGAACCCTCTGTTTTTCAGTAAGCCAGCGAGATTCCCATGTCCATCAGCAGCACCATCAAATCCATCCAGGACATCATGCGCAAAGACGTGGGTGTCGATGGCGATGCTCAGCGCATCGGCCAATTGGTCTGGCTACTGTTCCTGAAGATCTTCGATGATCGCGAGATGGAATGGGAGTTGATGGATGACAACTACCGCTCGCCGATCCCTGATAGCTGCCGTTGGCGCACCTGGGCCGCCAACCCGGAAGGCATGACCGGTGACACCCTGAAGGATTTCATCGACAACAACCTGTTCCCGCAGCTGCAAAGCCTCCACGAATACAGCACCACCCCCTCAGCCTTCGTAGTGCGTAGCGTGTTCGAAGACGCCTACAACTACATGAAGTCGGGCCAGTTGCTGCGCCAGGTGATCAACAAGATTCAGGAAGGTGTGGACTTTAACAAGGCCCAGGAACGCCACGAGTTCGGCAACCTCTACGAGCAGCTGCTGCGCGACTTGCAGAACGCGGGTAATGCCGGTGAGTTCTACACCCCGCGCCCGGTCACCGAATTCATGGTGCGCATGGTCGACCCCAAACTGGACGAAAAAGTCATGGACCCGGCCTGTGGCACTGGCGGCTTTCTCACCTGTGCCATCGAGCACAAGCGCAGCCGATATGTAAAAACCGCTGAAGACGAGCGCACCCTGCAGGCCAGCATCTTCGGCGTAGAGAAAAAGCCATTGCCGCACCTGTTGGCCACCACCAACATGATCCTCCACGGCATCGAGGTGCCCAGCCAGATCCGCCACGACAACACCCTGAGCAAGCCGCTGATAAGCTGGGGGCCGAGTGAGCGGGTGCATTGCATCGTCGCAAACCCGCCGTTCGGTGGAATGGAAGAAGATGGCATCGAAACCAACTTCCCCGCCGCCTTCCGTACCCGCGAAACCGCCGACCTGTTCCTGGTGCTCATCATGCAGCTGCTCAAAGACAGTGGTCGTGCCGCTGTGGTGTTGCCCGATGGCTTCTTCTTCGGTGAAGGCATCAAAAGCCGTATCAAAGAAAAGCTGCTGACCGAGTGCAACCTGCACACCATCGTTCGCTTGCCCAATGGAGTGTTTAACCCCTACACCAGCATCAAGACTAACCTGCTGTTCTTCACCAAAGGCACACCGACTAAGCACGTGTGGTTTTACGAACATCAGTACCCGGCTGGGGTGAAGAACTACTCCAAGACTCGCCCTATGCGGGTTGAAGAATTTGCCGTGGAAGAAGCTTGGTGGGGAAGCGAAGCCGATGGTTTTATTACACGGGTTGAAAATGAATTCGCTTGGAAGGTCAGTGTTGAGGAGCTGCGGGCGCGGAACTGGAACCTGGACTGCAAAAACCGTCATATCGGTGAGCAGATAAGCCATGACCCGGAAGAATTGCTTCGTGATTACGCCCAGCTGCAGGATGAGGTCACTCAATTGCGTGACCAGCTCAAGGCTGTGCTGGCCGAAGCCTTGGAGCGTCAGGTATGACTGCAATGCTGACTGAGAATCTGCCGTTGCTAGCCTCTGCACCCAATGGTGCTCAGAAGCTGCGTGAGCTAATTCTGGAGCTGGCGATCCGCGGAAAGCTGCTTGAGCAGAACTCCAATGATGAGCCAGCTAGCGAGTTGCTTAAACGCATTGCGGTGGAGAAAGCGTTATTGATTGAACAGAAGGTAATTCGAAAGGGAAAACCATTACCTGATATTGAAAAAGATGAAACTATTTTTAATTTGCCAAAAGGCTGGGTATGGATCCGCCTCGGCCAAATTGGTGATTGGGGGGCGGGAGCTACTCCTGCTAGGGGAAACTCAAGTTACTTTGGCGGTGAAATTCCTTGGTTCAAGTCGGGTGAATTGATTGCAGACTTTATTTCGGATTCGGAAGAACACATAACGGAGCTAGCCCTTAAAGAATGCTCATTGCGCCAAAATAAACCTGGTGATGTACTCATTGCGATGTATGGCGCCACCATTGGCAAAACAGCAATCCTGAGTGTGGCGGGCACAACAAATCAGGCCGTATGTGCGTGTACAGCTTTCAATGGAGTATTCAATAGATATTTGCTGCTTACCCTTAAAGCGCTTAAATCAAACTTTATTGGCCAAGGCGCTGGTGGGGCCCAACCAAATATCTCACGGGAAAAAATTGTCGCCACCGTAGCAGGGCTACCGCCCCTAGTAGAACAACACCGCATCGTCTCCAAAGTCGATGAATTGATGGTCCTATGCGACCGCCTGGAAGCCCAGCAAGCCGACGCCGAAAGCGCCCACGACCAACTGGTGCAAGCGCTGCTCAACAGCCTGACCCAGGCCAGCGACGCCACCGACTTCGCTGTCAGCTGGCAGCGTCTGGCCGAACACTTCCACACCCTATTCAACACTGAATCCAGTATCGACGCTCTCAAGCAGACTCTGCTGCAAATGGCCGTGATGGGCAAACTGATACCACAAGACCCCAATGATGAACCGGCCAAGGAGTTGCTCAACCGGATTACTCAGGAAAAAACTCAACTGATGGCCGATGGGCGGATCAAAAAGCAAAAGCCGCTGGCTGAAATAACAGAGGAAGAGCGACCGTTTACAATACCAACAAGTTGGTCCTGGTCACGAATCGGAGAGCTAGCACTCAGTACGGAGTACGGCCTATCTGAAAAAACCTCAGACCTATTAGATGGGGTCCCAGTTTTGAAGATGGGGGACATTCAAAGGGGCCAGGTCATTCTGGGGGGGCAGATGAAAGTCAGTAGGACTACAGAGGGACTGCCAGAGCTCTACCTTGAATCTGAAGACCTGCTTTACAACAGAACCAACAGCGCTGAACTAGTTGGTAAAACTGGTATTTTCTGCGGTGCTGCGAATGAGTTCACGTTTGCCTCTTACCTAATTCGTATCCGCTGCCTGAAGACACTCTTCTCTCCGGCATATCTCAATGTGTCGATGAATACCCCTGCGTTTCGTGAAACTCAGATTAATCCACACCTAAAACAGCAGTGCGGGCAAGCGAACGTAAACGGGACAATCATGAAAAATATGTTGATTTCAGTCCCCCCAGTTGCCGAGCAACACCGCATCGTCGCCAAAGTCGATCAGTTAATGGCCATCTGTGACCAACTAAAAACTCGCCTGGCCCAAGCCCGCCAAATCAACGAACAGTTGGCCAGCACTCTGGTCGAGCAGGCTGTCGCCTAAATCACGGTCACCAAGGATTTAAGGTAAGGACACCCCCATGCTCATCAAGACGCAAATCTGGACGGTAAACGGCCAGCCGCACCAGCTCAAGGAGTACATCTTACACTCGCTCTAGGTCAATTACCTGCGATTGCAGCGCCTGCGAACTGGCGCCTTTCCCGAATGTACCTGACCGCTACTCCGGTAGGTCACTGGGCTCGGGGCCGGGCAAAGTCGAACTGCGCTGCGCATAATCGAGGATGAGTTAAATGGTGGAACTCTATGACCGGGCAAAGCTACTGGAGGAAGTTTGGTCCGAGCCGGTGCGGGTGGTGGCGCCCCGCTACGGCCTGTCCGACGTGGGGCTGAAAAAGCTCTGCTCGCGCCTACAAATCCCCACGCCGCCGCGTGGTTTTTGGGCCAAGGTCAAGGCTGGTAAGCGCGTGTCCCCGCGCCCCAAGCTGCGCGAATACACCGGTCATCCCGGTTATTTGTATCGCCCCGCCGCACAACCCTCTGTTCAGGATCCGGTCGCTGAAGTCGTCGACAGCCGACTTCAGCGCGTGCTGAGTTTTGAGCAGCAGCCGGAAAACCAGCTTGTGGTACCGGAGCGCATCAAGGTGTGGCATCCGGTGGTGACTGCTGCTCGCGAGGCATTCGTGCGACCGATCATCGATCAGCGCGGAATGCCCCAGACGCGCGGCAACGGGCTGAATATTTCAGTTTCTCCCGCGTTACAGAGTCGCGCACTGAAAGTGGCGGACACGCTGCTAAAAGCCTTGGAGAAACGGGGGTACACCGTTCAACAAGGGAAGCACCGTGTTGAGATTCTGATGTTTGGCCATGTCCTGCATTTGCGGTTGTTTGAAGCGTCACTGCGCTCCGCATATGAACCCACCGCCAAGGAGTTAGCGGCCCAGGCCAAAGGGGAATGGAGCTATTGGGCGAAATGGCAGTTCACACCCTCCGGTAGGCTGCAAGTTCTGGTCAATGAAGGTTACGGAGGGAAAATTGTTGACTCAGACAGCCGGCCAGTGGAATTGCTGCTCAATAAACTAGTTGGGCTAATGGCGACCAGAGCGGTGGAATTTTTAGTCCGCAATGAACGTCAGGCAGTGGAAGACGCCGAGCGCCAGCGAGTTCGCGACATTGCGTTGGAGCGTAAACGTCGACAAGACGTGGAAAAGCAGCGGTTGGCGAAACTTGAAGTTGATGCGCAGAACTGGCGGCGTGCGCAAGCCATTCGTGAGTATCTCGATGCTCTGGAAAAGAGCGCCGAACGCCATGAGCATTCTATGGAGCAACTCGAACTACTCAGTTGGGGACACGCCAAAGCGGACTGGATTGATCCCCTCAAACCGGGTGTTGTGGACGTGTTAGACGAAGAAATTGTGATTCCTCGATAGGCAAGGTGTGTTTCTGCAAGGCACGTTAGTCGCACCGATGTGCGCCTAACGTGCCTCGAGGAGAAAGAGTTCGCCTAACAGCAGCGTCCCTTTCTCTTTGTCGCTGTTGACTAGAAAGTTACCAGACCGTCAGCGACTCTCGTCAGTGAACCTGGGAGTTCTCAGTCGATTTAACGGATGATCCGCGTGAGTTCATGGGGAGGATTTTGGATCTCACATGTACCTGTCCCATTTTTGAAGCCCTGAAAGTAAACAGTTTTACCGACGTAGTCCGGCTGCATCAGTTCCCCTGTACCACATGGACCAAAATCAGCTGAGACCTCGTAAAGCCGCTTGGAGAAGTCAGCACCTTTTCCGGGCGAAACCTTCCCCTTAGCAGTACGACGGTGGCCGTTGGCATCGACAGTTACAAGCTCGATCCATTTGGTCCCATCGCTCTCATAGGCCTGAACGTAATTCCCTTGATTCGCTGGAAACTCAACACGCGCGATTTCGCTCGCTTCACTGGTGCCAGCGAGCATAGCCAGGGGAGCAGCCAACGAAAACACAGCCTGAAGCATCAAACGCATAGGTCTTTCCTCTCTGTGGGTGACAGCGGTGCGCCGGCCCTGCAACACAAGATGGGGGCTGCCTGTGTATTTAACCAGTGGTTGAGGAATTTTTTTGAGGGGCTGGTCGTGTTGGTGGATGTGTTCAGGAAAACAAGGGGCGATTCAGCATGGCATTTGGCCTTTCGGATGTGATATTGCTTTGCGTTCAATTTGACTAGCGAAAGGAAATCCGAATGTCTGGTTCTGGCGGTAGCTATCTGGGTCCATCCACACCCACCACTTCCTGCGCGGCCCTTCAGTTTGATACCCAACTTGCTTCACCGAAGGCGCAGGTGGTTGGGCAGTTGAGCGTCAATGACATCCTCGACATTGTCTTTTCGCAGTCTGGCAATCAACAGGTCGTCTCCGCACTGTGGAACGGCGCTGAGGCAGGTGGGATTGTCGACCCCCATCTGAATCAATTGCGAAGCTGCATGAGCCAGGGCGAACAGTACCAGGCGCGTGTGCTGCACGTCGGTGGAGGCCAAGTACGCCTGCGGGTTTACCACATCTAATTGCGAGCAAGGAGAGCTCTATGATCACCATCGTAGGAGGCGTCTACCGAGAGCGTTGCATGCGCCCGGCGTGGGACGATATTTATGGGTCTGCAGGGCGGGCAGCGACGGCGATTGCCCGTTTCGGTGGACAGGCGGAATTACACGCCTGTGTAGATAGCAGCACCCAGATCGTCGTTGATGCCCGCGCAGCCGCGGAAGGTTTCCAGTTCAACGCTACAACTGCGCAGGCAGGGGTGACTTTCGAGTACATCCATGGCCTCGCCAATCCAGATATTCGACGTGGTACTCACGTCAAATCGGAGCTGCAGGTTAGCGCCGAGAAGGTGCTTCGATTCGGCATGATCGATGGAACGGCAGTAGTTGATGCTGAGTACGCGGTGTTTGACCCACAGAATGCCGACGGTACGGAGTCCTTCAGGGCCAATGGCTCTGAAGCAAAGCACCTGGCTTTGGTCCTGAACCGCCACGAGGCCAATCTGTTGGTGCCCTCTTCCAGTGGGTTAACCGCACAAGAACTCGCAATCGTGCTTGCCGAGCAGGAGCGCGCGGAGGTGGTTGTCATCAAGATGGGGCCGCTGGGGGCCATGGTGTATGACAACGGCTCAATCTCGACTGTACCTGCATACCGCACTGAGCGGGTATGGAAGATCGGCTCGGGAGATACTTTCGCCGCCCACTTCGCACTGGGCTGGATGGACAAAGGTCTTCCGGCTCACGATGCAGCCTCGGTTGCCTCCATTGCGACGGCCTTTTATTGCGAGAATCAAGGCTTCCCCGACCAGGCTTTGCTTGCTGGCTTCAAGCCGTACCCACTGCAACCGTCAGCTCGGTATCGCGATGGCTACGCCCCTAGGGTGTACCTTGCAGGGCCTTTCTTCACCCTCGCAGAGCTGTGGATGGTCGGGCAGGCTCGCAGAGACCTTCTGGCAATGGGGCTGGATGTATTTTCCCCATACCATGACGTCGGTCTTGGCTCTGCTGAGGACGTGGTCGAAAAGGACCTTGAAGGGGTGCGTGATTGTGACGTTCTCTTTGCGATTGGTGATGGGCTCGACTCGGGCACAATCTACGAGATTGGCTACGCTCGGGCATTGAACAAACCTGTCGTTTTCTACGCGGAAAATGAGTCCGAACAGGACAAGAAAATGATGGAAGGCTCGGACTGCCGCATCACCGATGACTACGTCAGTGCGATCTATCAGACGGTCTGGGAAGCGGTGGTGCTATGAAGACGGGATTGTTGTTGTCCGGCGGGATGGATTCCTTGACGATTGCCTGGTGGAAGCGGCCGGACATCGCGTTCACCCTGAACTACGGTCAGCTCGCGGCGCAGGCCGAAATCGAGGCTTCAAGGACGATCTGCCAGCAGTTGGAAATCCCTCATCATGTGATTGAGATTGACTGTCGCCAGCTGGGTTCGGGAGACATGGCAGGTAGCCAAGCCGATAGTCTGGCTCCAGCCTCTGATTGGTGGCCGTACCGGAACCAGATGCTGGTTACGCTGGCGGCGATGAAGGCAATCTCGTTCGGTGTGACACACCTGTGGTTGGGTACCGTGAAATCGGATGGATTTCATAGGGACGGCTCCCCAGAGTTTATGTCGGCGATCAGCCATCTGCTTTCCCTGCAGGAGGGCGGCATGGTGGTGGAGGCTCCAGCAATTGAGTTTTCTACTGCTGAGCTTGTCCGCAAATCGGGCATTCCTGCGAGTCTCCTGGCCTGGGCGCACAGCTGCCACAAGTCGCATGTTGCATGTGGCAACTGTCGCGGCTGCAACAAATACATGGAAGTGTTTCAAGAGGTGGGGTATGACCTGGATCGACTTGGGTGATCCTATTCCAAGGCTGGCTCCTGAGCGGTATGAGCCTCTCGAGTGGGAAATGGGTGATGTCTGCCCGCTCCCTGCTTCCTCGGAGGCGTTAGACCGGCCGTTCGGCGAGGTTTTGGATGCGCGCGCGTCGCATCGCGAGTTCGGTGTCGTCCATGACCAGCAGCTCGGAGCCTTCCTCTGGCACGCCTGCAGAACTCGAGGTTCCGGTACGTCAAACCTGGGTTTTGATCTGGAGCATCGAGCTGCCCCCTCTGCCGGCGCTATCCACCCTATACACATCGTCGTTAAGCGGCCCGATGATGATCGATGGTGGATGTATGAGCCCAGGGCCCACCAACTGGTTGAGCTCCGACATGCGACCGGCAGGCTTGCAGGCCTTTATGAACTCAGTCTGCAGGTTCTGGACGGTGATGAGGCAACACGCTTTCTATTTCTGGCCGAGCCCGGAAAAACATTGGGCAAATACCAAGATGGTTGCAGCCTTGTTTGGCGTGACGCGGGGGCGCTGCTCGCAGTCATGGCATTGACTGCGACAGCCCAGAGACTCAACTTCTGTCCGCTGGGTATTACCGGTGAGCCTTGGGCTAGTACCCTAGCCGATCAGGGAAAGTTGGCCGGGGTTGGCCTTGCTCTTCTTGGGTCTGCTACGAGAACCTGATTCAGGTGTGTGGTGCCCCATGCCCATGATGCTGTGCACCGTGGCGGGCGATGACATCATTTCCAACCACATCAGGGCATCGAGTTCCGATGCCCTGACGCCAAGCCCTTTACTGAAGCGGATGAACTGCTCTTCGAGCTCCAAGTAGTGGCGTTCAACGGTCAAGTTGCTCTCGAAGAACCTACCCAGTAGACCGGCACGGAGAATGTGGATGTCCAGGATTGCCACATCGTCCGCATCCAGCCAGTTACGGGCAACCCACGATGCGGTCTTGTAACCAATGCCCGGAATATCCAGCAGCCAGTCGCGCAGCGCTTTGCCGGTGCCTAACGGAGGCCGTTCAGCAGACAGCTTCTGAAGTGCCGCGCAGAGGTAGCGGGCCTTCTGCGTGGCAAAGCGGTATCGCACTTGGCGACCATCGATAATTAGAGGCTCTTTCAGCCACTCGAGCAGGCTTTCTTCTGAAGGTGGTTGGTCGCCGAAGGCACCGCGTTCTTTGACGTGGTGAAAGGCCGCGAGCCCGACGCTAGCGGGAATGCCATGTCCCCCCAACAAGCACGCGCCGACTTCTTCTTTCAGTGTTGCCCCGAGCTTGTAGTTGATCCGATCGCCAGTGAGACGGCGTGCGTACACTTGGTAGGCCCAGTAGGCAGGAGTTGGAAACGCCTCCATGGCTCCCCACGGTACGCCCGGAATAACTTCTGCGTCTGCTTTGGGTAGCTCGACATTGAAGACCGCTTGGTCCATGAAAATAGCGCCAAATTGCATCAGGCGGCCTCCTCGGCAATGCCGTAGTGTTCCTGCATCCATTGCAGCAACTCGTGTCGCTCAATGGGATCTAGGCTCTCGATACGAGCACGGAGCCTAGTTTGGCGACGCTGAATGGTTTGGCGGTCTCGGAATGTTTCGCCCATGTATCGGCTGTCGTGCAAACGGCTGGGAGGATCGTAGTTCATCCAAACCGTTTCTTCGCGCAGCTCTATATGGGTCTTAGCCGGAAAACTCACCTTGCGCCACCCGATGAGCTCGCGGTTGTAGAGATCACAGTCATAGCCCGAAAGCATCACTTTGCAAGGTAATGCGACCAAGCACCGCAGCAAGCGGATGTGGTCTTCTTCCGAGTAATCGCAGCGATACACTTTAGCTCGACGGCGGGTTTCAGGAACGTAGGGCGGATCGATATAGACCAACTCCTGGCCTTCGAACGTATACCTTTCAAGGAACGTAACCGCGTCGACTTGGTGGAGTTCGCAGGTATCTGGAAGCTCCGTTTGCCAAAGCTCAATGACTTTGGCGTCGAGGTCCAAGCCAATGTTCCGCTGCGCAGCCTTTTTGTTGCGCATGACGGCCCCGCCACCAAGGTGGGATTCGATGTATGTCTGATGCGGTGGCATCAGATTGATCAAGCGCTGGTAGCACTTGCCTTTTCCGCCTGGATATCTCATGAGCAAAGCATCGTCAGAAATGACGATGATGTCAAGGCGAAGCGCCGAACGGCCACCATTTGGGTAATTGCACAGACTTGCCCACCCATTTGTATTCGACCTGACTTGTCACTTACATCGGATTTGACCAGCACGCTCAGTGGGCCTGATCGGCAAAGAACGACCGATTGTGTTGAAAAAATCGGTCTTTCCATACTGCCCTCGTACTGACTGCTGAAAATGCCTTTTTTGCGCGCAGCTACGCGAAATGTGAGCCCGTAATCCTCTGCTCAAAGTAGAGATTTCAATCTCAAGCGCGTACTTTTCTGCCGAGGAGAACATGGCCGACTTTTTCAACAGAATTGACCCATAACGGCCACTCGTGGAGCCCTGAGTTCAGTGTGTTGGCACCGACACCGAATTGACCCAGTTGCCGAGTTGTCACTGACCCAGTCTGTTCCTTGCGAACCATTGCATTTGCTGAATTTGTGCAGATTTGGAGGTGGGTCAGTCTTGCGTCAGCACGTGGATCAATTCGGCTTCGGCATCAAAACAGCAAGCGATTCGATAGTTAAAAATATCAGGAAGTTATCCACAGAAAACGTGGGCATTTCTGTGGATAAAGCGCTACGTATCATAAGGTGCATGGCAAGCATGCCCTGGTTAATAATTGACCAAGTCGTACGCAGCGGATGTCTAGCGCACGACGCCTCATTATGAGCCTCGAAGGTGTCTACGAAACTAGGGGCGATTCAGCCGGTTGAAAAAACTCTTTGGATTTCTCGTTACACTTAATAAGCTTTAGGTTCACCTACAGCGACCTTCCATGAACCTCGAAACTCTACACGACACTCTCTCTGCTCAACTTAACACCCTTCCTGCTGGCGGCACGCTCTTTACCCCGGATCGCCAGCGTGCGCGCCGGTTCACCATCCACCACTACCAAGATGAAGTCTTGACGATCGAGACGCAGGGTCGGTCTCGGATACGGCTTCCAATCGAAGCCTTTCTCAATACGCTCATTCACATGCATGATTCTGGCTCATGTGCAGCGGTCCCTTCTTTAATACGCTCTAGCAATCTCGAGCCTCCGGAAGGAGGCCTATGTGCCATTGCGCGAGGCACTGTTGGCCAGACCCGAATGATCAACTATGTCCTGCCGGTCCTCGAGAGCTTGGGCTGGGTTCAGACTGACGGAGACCGGCGTCCGAACGTCGCCTGGCTGAATTCATCGGGTACCGGAACCGACTACTAACCGCTGCGTGAATTGCATCCATATGTAAAAGGAGAGGTCAGATTCCTGCCTGCAAGCGCTGAATTTCCGAGGGCCATTTTGGGTGGGGAGCGGGGGGGATCTCAGTTAACGTGTTCGAGTGCCTAATAGAAGGCGTAATCGATGAGGTGCGGGTATGAGTCTTGAACAAAAAGCTAGCATCATGGAAGTCCTTTGTGAGAAGGCGAACGCGGCATTGGCAGTCGCATTGAAGGATCTGGAGACTGAGCAAATCGCTGACTCTCGGACGGCGAAGCTTGCTGCAATCGAAGGGCAAGCCTCGATGCTGAAGGCGCTGGGTATCTACTCTGTCAAGCAGGCCATTTCTTTGGAGGGGCATGCTCTGTTTGTGTTTAACCGTCGCGAGAGTGCTCTCCCTCATCCTGGGCCTGAAGGATTTTGGGGTGGTTGAGTAATCTGGGGCGATGCAGGACTGAGTGTCTGAACTGATCGTTGGTGCCGCCTGAGGCCAGCAGCACCTATAAATAGAAGAAAGGTTCGCAGCCTCGGGCTTTGTGAAAGCCCAAGGCTGTTGACGCCGATGCCGAATTGACCCACGTGCCGAGGCAAGACTGATCCATCTCTAAACCTGCACAAGTCCAGCACAGACAATGATTCGCAAGGAGTCAGACTGGGTCAGTGAAATCTCGGCAACTGGGGCAGTTCGGCGCCGGCGCGAACACCCACGGGCGCTCTGGCTTTTCAAGCAAAGCTATCAGATGATGGTTTGAACGGAGTAAGTGGGGCTCAGAAGCCAAGCGAAGATGTGTCGTGATTCTCACAGCCAAGTAGGGTTACACTCCGTGGATCCGGGTGCGATGGCGCTGCAAGTCGCCGCCAAGCGCGAAATGAATTAAAGCTCAAATTTATTAGGGACGATCGTTGAGTACATCTATTCTGCAATCATTTCTTCGCGCTCGACTACTCGATATCGGCGCCGATGACACACGCCTCGGCAAGCTGCTTTTGGCAGTTGACGAAGTCGCCGAAAGTCTAACTAAGGACCCTTCCACTGCGCTGGGTTATATTTTGGTTGGATTTGATCCAAAGGTTACCAGTGATCCAATACTGGACATGCTAGCAACAGCAGTAGAAAAGCAATGGCCGACTTACAGCAGTGCATTTGCTGATACGCCTGTGGTTCTGTTTCGTGCTGTTGCTCTCGACGCTCTGCGTAAGGCCATTGAAGTACAACCGGCGATTGCTACTGCGGTAGTGCTTTTGTCTCGAAACTTGCTGCCACACATCGACTTGGGGGCGGAGAAAGCGACCTTAACGGGGTTGGTCGAGACTGCTGCGGCATCAATGAACAAGCTTATACAGAACGCTTGGCCGGCGGAAGAGAGCATCTCAATGCCGGGGATCGGTACGCTGCCCTCTTCCAGTAAGGCCCAAAAAATTGACCGAGCGACACTGCTTTCTAAAGTTGAGGCTACGGCCGGGCCTCATAACAAAGTAACTCAGGCAGGGGAATCTCCCAACCCGCACTGGTCCAATTCCGCGCCACACTGGTCGTACGAGTTTGCCCCTCGTATGGCGGATGTTTTAGCCGACCTTCATGATAAAGCTGTGGAGAACGCACTATCTGTACGAAGGAATTCTGACGCCGCGCTTACTCAAGCAGTTGTAGGGCTTGTGCAGAATATCGCAGAGTCATTGGTATCGAAAAACAGGGCTTTAGAGCGTAAAGTTACGCTGTTATGGTGGCGAGAAACGTTGTATTCATTGTCTGCTGAAGCCGGCTATCGCTCACTTGATCCAGAACAGGCAGTAGCGTACATGGCTATCGATTTGGCCAATCATGTACCGCCAGAATATCCTGCAAGTGTTGAGTCCTTTCTTCGAGAGGCTGTTGGTGCCGTAGTCGGAAAGGATGCTGATCAGAGCGCCCCAGCATTATTTGTTCGATTAGTCGCCGCCCTTTCGACGCTTGAAAATGTTGCGCTCAAACAAACTATTGGCAACCAACATTTCCCAATCGGCCGCAGCCTTGTTTTTCAGACAGTGACTAAAAATTGTATCAAAGGGACGGCGACCGAGTATCGACCGTTTGATGAACTTGGGCTGCCCGCCGAAATGGCCCTTCCACTCTCTGAGTTTGCGATTTGGCTATTCCGCGAAATCCAAGCGATGAAGGCACTTGCGCAGGCTGAAGTGCTTGAGTCTGAGGGCGTCAATACGGTGGCTGAATGAACACTATTTGCCCTCATGCAAACTGTCACGCTCCAGAAACTACTTGCGCAATCGGTGAACCATCGCTCGATAAGTGCGAGCACTGGCAAGGCGTTACCACTGATGACGGTGAGCCAGTAAAAACAGAACGCCTCGACGATGCGTTACTACCATGGACTGGGAACTCTATGGGTGGGTCGGACATCGCTTTTGTCGCAGCGAGGTCCAGTGCGAAGTTAGTAGCAATCATTGGTGCCGAAAGTGCTGGGAAGACAACGCTGCTTGCAGCGTGGTACCTCCTAACGTCGAGAGGGGGGCATCCTGATAATCAGCGATTTTGCGGTTCATACAGCCTCGGTGGCTGGGAAAACATCGCTTCGTCCTTGAGATGGTCAACGCCTAGCGGACCGACTTTCCCAGCTCATACATCAAGTGCAGCAGGCAGGCGTCCTGGCTTACTTCACTTGGCATTTCGCTCTGGCACCAGTCTACCCACTGATGTGCTGTTCGCTGACACGCCAGGTGAGTGGTTTTCGCGATGGGCTGTACATCGTGATGCTCCTGAGGCTGTTGGGGCGAAATGGCTTGTTGAGTATTCTGACGTGATTCTGGTTGTTGCTGACTCTCAGGCGCTTGCGGGCAAAGAAAGAGGCTTGGCTCGGGGAAAGCTGCTGGACCTTATTCAACGTACTGGGGCTGAACGTAAAGACCAGCCCGTTGCTCTTGTGTGGGCGAAGTCCGATATTGAAGTTCCGCAGGTACTTGTGGACGTAGTTCGTTCAGCCGCAACACGCCACCTTCCGGGTCATGTGGAGTTCCAGGTGAGCCTTTACCCGCCCAAAGGATCGGCAGGAAGTGTCGACATTGACCGTGGCACGAACCTTCTGGAATTGCTCACCTGGGTAACGGAGGCGCAGCGCTTGCGCTACATACCTTCTAATTCTGCTCCGATCTCTACGGATTACTTCGTTGCATATGGCCATGATTGATTCAACAACAAGCTCAGCAACTAGCATTGTGTTGCTTGGTGAATCCCAGGTTGGAAAATCGCACTACGGTGCGCAATTACTTGGTCGCCTCAATAGTGGCAACTGCTTGCTTCGTATGCGTGGAGCAGCAACAAACCTGAGTGCATTCGAAGAGGTAGCGCATAAGCTAAACCAGGGTGTATCTGCCGCCCATACACCTGCGGTTACCTACAATGAAAGCTCTTGGCCTGTTGAAGATGCTGGTGGGCGCCCTGTCGATTTAATGTGGCCAGACTATGGTGGGGAGCAGATTCGACGCCTCATTGATGAGCGTCGAATTCCTCCACTGTGGCGGGAACGACTTCGTAGCGCGCAAGGCTGGATGTTGATGCTGCGTTTGCATCAGGTTTCTTTTGAGGATGACCCTTTTTCACGCCCTCTTGCTGAACTCCGGACCACGCCGGCACAAGATGCGGGTCCAGTGAAGCATTCTTCACAAGCCCGAATTGTCGAGTTGCTTCAAATGCTGCTCTACATACGTGGTGTAGGTACGGTAACTCCGATTACTGAACCGCCCTTGATGGTGATGCTTTCGTTTTGGGACGAGTTGAGCGATGTCGGAAAACAGACACCTCCACAAATACTTGAAAAGAGTCTCCCTCTCGTTGCGTCCTTTATTAGCTCGAATTGGCATCCTGAGCGGTTTCAGATTGTTGGCGTCTCTCCTTTGGGGCGAGCACTATCAGTGTCTGATCCAGATGAGAGCTATGTAAATGAGGGGCCGGAGCAACATGGATATGTCGTTCTACCGGATGGTGTCAAAAGCTCAGATCTCACATTGCCTATCGTAAATCTTATCGCAATGGCTGATTGAGAAATGTTTTTACAACAAGCGCTATACGGTTCTGAGGGCGGGGGGCACGCGTTCTTGCGAGGGAGCGATGAAGGCCTGGTTTCCGTATTTAAGGAGCTTTTGTGGAGCACTGATTTACCCGCGACAGCCCCGAGTGGCATAGAGTGGGGGCCTTTTCTCCGAGGCTTCCCTCATGGCTCGTTCTATGTCCTGGTTTATACACGCGTCGATCTAGCCGCGGCCCGGTCAGGTATGGTTTTTTCGCGTGTAGTGCTGATCCCATTCGATGAGCTGGAGTCTTTTGGAGAGTTGACAGCTCTTGTTTCTGTGATTAGTCAGGATATTGACCGTTCTGCACCATTATGCCCGATTAGTCTAGCGCCAGCGCCAAATAAGGCACCACTCGATGACCCTGAGGCACTTCATGTTGGGCTTGTAGAAACAGTCAATGCGCTCACAACTGTTACAAAACGGCCAATTGTCTTTATGGGGCAAGTGGGCTTCGAGGAGGCCATGCTGGGTCTGTGGAGTCGACTTCCTATCGAGCTGAAGAAGCAGTTCTCCTTCCGATTGAGCTTTGGCCCCCAAGATATTGAAGGCCAGAACCAATGGGTCGTTTGTACTCCAGCCAGCTTGCACACCAGATGGTCAAATTATCAATCTGTATTTCCATCTGCGGAATCACCTGCATTGACCCTAATCGCAGCCGCGTTGATCGATGCTCCAGAGGGGCGTCCGCTCAGAGATTTTGCCGTTGACATTAATGTAGCACTTAGCGATATAGCAGTATTGCCGTTGATTGAGGGGGCATATTTAGCGTATCGACAAGGTAGTTCGGCGCTGGAGCTTACATCCCTTTTGCGGTTGCTGACGAGGCTTTGCCCGGAACCCAATACTGGGAGTAGAGTTAAGGAAGAGTCCCTCAAACGGCTCGCATTGATCTTGCAAAGCGCTAAGGCTTCAGAGATCCGAGCGCTGCGGAACCTCGAGCTAAATGCTTTTTCGACCGGACAGGTGTTATGGAGAGCCGTCTCAGATTGGGCCGAAGAAATCGAGCAAGTCGCGACTAGTGAGCCGACGGAAGTTGCGCGGATCTTTGTTGATATTGCACAAAGCAATGCAAATGAAGAGTGGACTGCGTCTGTGCTTGAAGGCATTCATACGGCGCTTCAATCCGAACTCCCTAATTATTTGGCTAAAGCTGTTTGGTTAGCTCTGGCTTCTTCGCCACAGAATGCAGAAAAAGTAATTGCGATTGCAGCGAGGGGGGCAAACTTCGAGGATGTTTTGTGTCGAAGTGCTCCGGCAATTTGTAGCGCTGAGGCCGCGATCCTTTTGGTGGAAGCAGCGCTCAATCACCAATGCTATAAATTGGCAGGTAGTGTCATGTCGCGGGCGTTCAACCCGGCGCAATCCATCGCGCAGTATTTAAGTATGGAACGGGGGGCGACGCATATCGCTGGAGTTGAAATGGCGCTTGGCAGAGCCTCTCCGAGCGAGACGTTGGTTGCCGCCATCCAGCATGATGATTCTCGAATCATCATGCTGGCAGCGAAGGCGTGCGCAGCCAACCATAGTCTGCTGCAAAGCTTTGATCCCGCCAACCCCGTCTGGTATGACCTGCTCGGCAAAACCTTGGAGCTGGATGGCAAGGCATTGGAGGGGTTACCTCCCCTTAATTTAATTGAGTTGTTGGTGCTGCAAACAGCAGATGGAAACGCGAGTCCTTTACGCGTATGGGCAGCCTTGTCGCATACGCCATTAGCTGACCTGTCAGAGCTACCAAGACGTCGTGAGATCTGGACAAGCATTCCACAGTCAGTAAGGCCCGCGTTCTTATTGAAGACCGCTGAAGGTTGGATTCAGAGCTTCTTGCTTGGCCGTATTGATGATACGGAGATAGAAACAGTATTGGCTCTATCAATCTCGGACTATGTCCGTCGCACAACCGTGCTTCAACAAAATCTACATGACTCACTTTCGAAGGTTGCTAGATACCTGGCAGAGGTGGATAAGGGTGGGCCGGAGTTTGGGGAGCAGCTGGTTCAAGCTTTGGATACCCGCATCCCGATTGGGGATCTCAAGGAGTACGACTCTGCCATATTCGGGCAAGCGATTTTGACTCGAGGTTGGGAGCGCACGGCTCGGGTTATAGCCTCCAAAGCAAAACAGCGCAGAGATTTTGGACCGATGCTGCATGGATGTGTCCAGTTACTGGGTCTTTTCGAAAGAATCGCTCTCCAGTTCTCTGGCCTTCAAGTTGGTCCAGTCTCAGAAAATGAACTCTGGCTGCTGCTTGAGGAAGTCGCTACCGAACTTTATCCGTTCGGTCCAAGCCACAATGAGTTGTGGAGTCGAGCCAGCGGGCGTGAACAAGATCTACCGCAAAGTGATACAGGTGGAGCGCGCTGGCACAGGATACTTAAATCCTTGAGAGCAGGGAGTGGTGGTACGACGCCAGCTCGTCTCGTTAGTGAAATGCGCAAGGACTACAGCGACAATGATCGCCTTCGCTATCTTTCTCACCACTATCCTTTCAATTAAAGAATAAAGACATTAATTATGGTAAGCCCCAAAAGCTTTGCTACCGGTCGCGCGCTTGTTATTGGTATCTCGGAATACACCAATATTCGTGGGCTCCCGTCGATCGTTCTCAACGATGTGGATGACGTGGTTGCTACGCTTGTTGATCCAAACATCTGCGGCTACGACCGCACAAATGTACGTGTGCTCAGAGATATCAAAGCTACGAAGCAGACCATAGTTGATGAGCTACACTATATAGCTGCGTCAGCGCATTCAGATGACACCGTGCTGATTTATTTTTCAGGTCACGGCGGTCGTTTGACTGGGGCGGGTGCGGGAGTCTATTTATGCCCAGCGGACTTCGATAAAAATGACCTACTCAATACAGGTCTAGAGGCCTCTGAGGTCAGTGCCCTGCTTCGTGCAATTCCTTCCCGACGACTCGCGGTATTGTTCGATGCTTGTCATTCTGCTGGGGCTGGCGTTCTCAAGAGCGAAGAGGCCTTTGAAGAGTTCAAGTCCGGTTTCGGAGTCAAGGATTTAGGGCGTTTAGGGTCTGGTATTGGAAGAGTCATCCTCGCTTCGTCTACTGAGGATGAGCCATCTATGATCCTCGGTGGGATGCGCAACAGTTTGTTCACTCATCATCTGCTTGAAGGATTGAGGGGGAAAGCGCATGTGCGTGGTGATGGGTTGATACGTGTACTGGATCTCTTTTCCCATATCGCAGAAGAAGTACCGAAGCAGGCAAGTCAGCATCCTGTTCTTCAGGCGGAGGCGCAGGATAATTTTCCCATAGCTCTTTATATGGGGGGGCAAAAAGCAGTAGGCGGTAATTATCTTGGTTCTATGTCCCTTTCAGAAGAGCGCCGTGCATTGGAAAGCGTTCTGTCAGAACTCTATCCCTCTGGCCCGTCAGAAATGGAGGTTTGGAGTCGAGCTGGAGGAGACCTGTCTTTATTGAAGCCAGGATTGCAGGGTCGCGCAGCTTGGCATGCTGCGGTCAAAGTTTTATCGCAGGGAGGGGGGGGAAGAGAAATTTCTAGGCAAAGTCTTATTCTCACAGCACTTGATGATTTCCCTCATAACCCGGCGCTTGCAATCCAAAAGATTTAGGGACGCTTGGTACCGTAGTAGTGAACCCTAGGTCTTGCGAAAACGTATTGAATTACTAAACTTTGCATTTGTTTGTTAAATGAAAATGCATGTTTAACCCCTAGGCGTTGTGATTATTGGATAACCAGATGCAACAGCCATTAGGGCTGCCGCATCCGTAAAACATTTTAACGCTAATCCGCTTATGCGGTTGACTATCATTTTCCGCAAAGCTTGCAGCGTGCTTGGGTATAAAACATTCCGGATGGGGCAGAGAAAATCCCTTTTACAAACTCACCGGCTGGCCCTGCATGATAACCTTCATTAGTAATGAAAAGTTTCTCATCAAATATGTGTTTCAGTATTTTTTGCTTGTCCTCATCGGACAATCTTTCGTACCAAGCATCGAACGTGTTAACTGCCGACATATCTTACTCCTTTGGTGTGTTCCCACATACTTGACATATGCCTTTCTTAAAAATAAATGGAGAGGCTTTGCAGATCGAACAAACCACATGGTTCTGCCCTGGGAAGAGTTTTTTTAAGGAATATCTATAAGCTTCTTTTTTTAAACTGCTGCTGACATTGCCGATATTTTCTTGATCCTTTGAGTCCATTTCAACCAAGTAGTTGTAAAACCATGCAAGTTTAGAGTCGTCATCATTTATTAACTTTAACGATTCGTTACCGACATAGATGTTAGAGCGGCGCCCTATGAGGTAGCTCTCGCGTTTTTGGTCGATGCGTAGAATTAATGCAAGAATTGACAACGATAATAATGCTGCAGCTGTAAATATAGATAGCATATTCATAAGATTCTCATAAGTTGAGTTTTTGGCTACTAATAGCGCCGCTGACAACATTACAGGAACAATTATTGTCAAAAGGCTAATGCAGGTCGTAAAAACTCCGATTCGATTAAGTTTTTTTGAATATATATACTCTGCGACAAGGGCGTCAGTTCTAGTTTGCACAACTCTTTCGTTCATGTGTTTCCAAGTGCAGTGGCGTTAGTTAAGTGGCTTTGGTTAAGCAGCTGTTATCCAAAGTGCTGAAAATCTGTTGCCAGAATAGCGTGATAGGTGAAAGTTGAAAAGACCCTTTATATTAAGATCTATACGGATTCCGCGTTAGTAGAATAAAAATGGCTTGGAACGCTGCTTATTTTCCCCGTGCGGCAAAGTGCGTGTTGGTTGATTGATAATCAGTTGCTTGACTGCCAAAGGCTACGCTGGTCTATAAAAAGGTAAATTCAGAATGGATAATAATAGAGCGTAGAAGACGGTCTGTGGGACGAATTCAACCCGCTACTTGGTATGCGAGGAGCTCGATGAGACAGTGGTTGCTCACGAAAACGCAACTGAAGCACCCAACATTCAGTCGGTGAATCAGTTCCTGGTTCAAATAGCGAAGGATTGGAAGTCTCTCCCTCGAGTTGTTTAGTGCTCTGTATTAAACTAGCCTTGAGGCAAGCGAGATGGATTCATATATGTTTCTTCATTACCTGTGCTATTTTTGCGTTTAGCTGTTCACCCATAAATTCACATCTTACTCTTTCATAAGCGGTGACATTCAACGATTCGATTCGCTCCAGTTTCAAATTTGAATTTTGATATGACATTAGAGGTTTGGCTATAGGCATGCCCGCATCTCTTCTTTCTAAAAGCATGTGATTTGCCGCGAAATTTACAAACTGCTCAGAGCATCGGGAAAGTTCATCAACCGCTTCCGTTATGTCATCGACATATAGCGCGTTGATTGTCTTAATTTCTGTTATTTTATCTTGATATGCTTTAAGCGCGTCATTGTACACGGAGCCTCTAAATACAGAATCAGTACTGCTGACTGTAGTAATCGCTGATGTGTTGACCGCTAATGCAAGAGTTGGGATAGACAAGGTTAAGTTATATGCTAGCGCGAGCTGCTCTCTGATAACTTTATTACTTTCACCTGCGGCAACCATTCTCTGCCCCATATACACACCGCCTAAACTTGCGGCAACAGTAAGTAATGGAATGCCAAGGCCGGTTAGGCGTATACCAGTAATTTTTCTTTTGAAAGTCACTGAGCTCTCACTAGATATTCTGAGATTGTTACGTTAACGCAATTGCTTGGTGTTAAATGGTTCTGACAGCTTTATACTAGAATTTTGTGATGTATCTGCGATTTCCAGCCTTTTTCCGAGGTTTAGATATCACCAGGATGTCTGACTAATTGCGGAGTTTAATAAATGCTGGATATAATATCGCGAGCACCAGGCTCAAGCGGCGCCAATCATTACATTGCCGGTGGAAGTGCTGATGTAATACATGCCAAACCTTGAAAAAGCATCTATTTTCGATTTGCAATGTTTGCATTTGAACGTCAATTTGCCGCTTAGCTTATTTTGGGCCAGTTCATTCATAACTGGATCAAGGTCACCAAGGTTTTTTTGGCAGTGTGGGCAAGGTGTGCTCATTTGATTCATCCTTGTAGAGCTGATTTTGAGTTGAGACCCTATGATATCAAAATGCCCTCAGACAAAAACCTAGTTTTGTACCTTTTTTTTTGGATGATTTGCAAAGAAGACTCGCCCCCCCCACGAGGGATCCGGGCTCATGGGTATGAGCTGTCACCGGTAGAGTTTAGAAGCGTTACGCAGTGAGCTTGGAGAGCGTTTAGAAACCCGGGGCGATTCAGGCGCAGTGACGATCCCCGACTTCTCGGCTTGCGAGCCATTGGCCGATGGATCGCACAACGCGATTTTGGCGGATTATCTGATTCCGTCTAATCCGTTGAGTATGGTCTGGCGCTCGAGTCGACAACTGTCGCGGACGATTCGGGTGTTTGTAGATTTCATTGGTGAGCAGCTAGAACATGATAGGCGGTTGTAAATGAATCGATAAGTAGAGCTTTCCTTCAGGGAAAGACGGGGCGTAATGCTTAAAAACACTCCAAGTAGACGAAAACGGGGTTTCAGATGGATGTTCAGCAAACTTACGAAAATCTTCTAAAACAGTTTCAGCATATTATCTTTGAAGATTTAACTCCTAAGCTTTCGCTTTTTGATGTACTGGACACACGAATCCAAAATGACCAAGAAACCTTTTTTGATAAGGTCCATATATTTGGATATTTTTGGCAGTCGCTCGAAACAGATGTTTTTTTAATTTTGGCAAAGCTGCTTGATGGAAAAAGATCAGACAGAAACATTATAAGGTTTATAGATTTTTGCGAGAGCAATCGGACCAAAATTCACTGGCTAGAGGGAGTCATTCCTATCGAGTCGATTATCCGTCATAAACAACACCTAGCTGATCATAGGGAGACGATAAACAAAATAACTATCCGTAGAGATAAGTTTTTTGCACACTCCGATAAAATATATTTTCTAGACAGGGACAAACTTGACCAAGACTACCCTGTAAGAACTAGTGATTTGATGGATCTGACCAGATGTTTTCAGAGAATAATAACGGATCATAGTCTCGGCCTCAACCGAAGCGGCCGGGCGTCTCCTGATGGCTATTTTTATGTTGCCGCAGATAATCTACTAAACAAGCTAATGTACCCCGACCACTTTGGATGTTGCAGCAGAAGAAAAATGCGCGAGCAAAACCCTTGATTTACCCAGCCATTGAATTGCCCCAGGGTTTCTAGACACTCTCCGCGCATGGGGTGATGCCATTCGGCCTCACTTGGCCGACCGAAGTTTTCCGGTGACAACGAAGTAAGTGAAATCGTCGTCGCCGGTGCGAGCCGCTTCGCGCACCACGGTAACTGAGTCGCGGTTACCTTTCTTGACGCGAGGCTTCGGTTTAGCGGTTTGGGCGGAGCGAGGGTTGTTTGGATGCACCATGCTGAATCTCTCCCTTAGGACTTATGATGCCGATACAGAGGGATGCCTGATTTGAGGATCAGTGGCATGCACTCTCCACCGTCAAATTTACGTTTCCTTTCTTTATATACACAAACGCGCTGGATGAACGGCTGAAGGTTGACGTGAGCACGTCTCTACTCGGAAGCATCTATTTTGTTAGGCGAGTAGGCTTTTCTCATTTATTTTGTGAGTCCCAACCGGCGGACTCACAAAAAACATGATTTTCTGCCAGCGTTTGCTGGGGTTCCCGAATCATCTATTTTGTGACCCTACACCGTCCCGGTTGACGCCAACGAAAAGGCCAATGCATTTGCATTGGCCTTTTTTTGTTCACTCCCGTGGAGTCACTTCATTATCGACTCGGACGCGCGCTCCTGTAGGAGCTGGCAAGCCAGCTTCTACAGGATTTAGTGAACAACGTTGTCCTCAATCACTCACTCGCCGGCACCACACTCTCCAACCGATACCCATACCCATAAATCGTCAGCAACTGCCAACCCCGATCCGCGGTCAGTCCGAGCTTGTTACGCAGGCGATAGATGTGGGTGTCCAGGGGGCGCGATGACGATATTTCTTCATGGGGCCAGAAGCGTTCATACAGATAGTCCCGTGAAAGCGGTCGACCGAGGTTGCTGAGCAGGCAGTGCGCGAGCCGGTATTCACGTTCGGTCATGACAATTGTAGTGGTCTAATGAAACCGGACACCCATTTAGGCGAGAATGCTCGCCAGATCGAGGTGTCAGATGACCAAACAACGCCGCTCCTTTACTCCTGAATTCAAACGCGAGGCTGCCGACCTCGTGCTC
>NZ_JAFMPV010000011.1:0-188330 GCF_049132105.1 Pseudomonas sp. NFX15 | reverse complement strand
TGGCGAGGCATCGTCAGTCGGGTTCGCTGGCCGATGCACACAGGACAGTTGGAAGGCATAAACAATCGAATAAAGGTCATCAAACGGATGGCGTACGGTTACCGGGATAGCGAATTCTTTTTCATGAGGATCAAGAGCGTCTTTCCCGGTAATCCGTGAAGAACCATAAAAAAGCCGCTCTAGGCGGCTATTTAAGGGGTTTCGTGAAGCTTGGCGAAACCCTGTGAAACTGGAAATGGTGCCCGAAGCCGGAATCGAACCGGCACGCCCTTACGAGCGGGGGATTTTAAGTCCCATGCGTCTACCAGTTTCGCCATTCGGGCGGTAGCGCGGTGAAGCGACCGGGTTCTGGCAAATACTTTTTGACAGGTCCGACGCTTGTGCAGCAGAGGTGGAAATATATACATCCCGCCCCGGTGAAGCAAGGTTGCAAATACCCTTTTCAAGACTAAATCTTGCAGCCTACTGCAAATAAAAAAGCTCCGTAAATCATAGATCTACGGAGCTCGTTTATGAGTGGAGGCCGAGGTCGGAATCGAACCGGCGTAGGCGGATTTGCAATCCGCTGCATAACCATTTTGCTACTCGGCCTCAAAACATTTGCTGTCAGTAGCGCAACATCAAATGTGAACAAACCTGATACGGGAAACGACACGTTGATTCGCGCTCTATCTCCTTGAAAACATTGACCTTTTTCAGCCGTCAGTGCTTTCGATGGCGTGAATTATGTACTCATTTCTTGAGACTGGCAACCCCTTGATTTCAAAAAAAATTCTGGCGGCGAGTTTCATTGCTCATGGGCTCAAACGTCCCGTTCTGTATTGGACCTTGGCACCGGTGGAGCCCGCCTTGACGCAGAGCGATCGAGGGAATGAGCGGCGCGTAGACGAGGACGTGGAGAGAAGGATGCCCTGTGACTGTCGCTTTTTTTAGACTGCGCATTCAATGGACACATCAATAGGGTTTGGGGTCAGTCGCCAGGCATGACGTCGCAAACATTGAATTTTTTTGCTCAGCCAGCTATCTCTTTTTCAAGCACGAGCAGCCATCCGCTGAAACCTGCACAACCATGAAAATCGATTGGCCACTCAAAAAATTACCCTCCCTGCCTCCCGCATGAAAATCTCAACGGTCTTGGGGCCGATCCCTTCGAAGGCAGACAGACGTTGTTCAAACTCGGCACGGTTAGCACTGGCTTCCAATATCTTGCGCACTTTTCCGGCGTATTCGCCGTTGAGCTTTGCGGCCAACGCCAACAAACGGGACGCGGTGGTTTCGTCATACCGCACGTAATGCGCCTCGCCGAGCATCGCCACCAGTTCGCGGTGGCTACAGTGGGCAAGCTTGCGAGGTGTATCACGGTGATGTTTGTCGACAATCACCTGATAAGCCTTCACTGCGATGTCGGCCTGAATCCGTTTGCCCATCAGGAAGCTGGCGATCAACCACTTGAACAACCCCTCTTCGTTCGCATCGTCGAGGCTGATGTGTAAGTCCTTCGCACTGATGTTTGTGTGCATCTGGCACCTTCTGGCTTCGCAGAGCGCAGCAATGTTATTTTTTTTGCGGTAGTACAGCCCCTAACACTTGCTTGGCTGTTTGCACGATGACCCCGGTCTCATCGGGGTCGCCCCTGAGCAGTGTCGTAGCGAATTTTTTCGCCTGTTCAAGCTTGATGTGCGGGGGTAACGGCGGGACATTCGGGTCTGTCTTGAATTCGATCAGCACGGGCACATCCGACGCCAGGGCCTGCTCCCAGGCCGATGCCACGTCTTCGTCGCGCTCGACGAAAATCCCCTTCAAGCCAATGGAGATGGCAAACAGGTGATAGGGAACGTCAGGAATGTTTTGCGAAGCTTCAAACTTCGGATCACCTTCCATCACTCGTTGCTCCCAAGTGACTTGATTCAAATCCTCGTTGTTGAAAACGGCGCAAATCCATTTAGGGCTTTCCCATTGCCGCCAGTATTTGGCGACAGTGATCAGTTCCGCCAGGTTGCTCATCTGCATCGCGCCATCGCCGACCAGGGCGATGACCGCACGTTGCGGGAACGCAAACTTCGCTGCAATCGCATAAGGCACCGCAGCGCCCATGGAGGCGAGCCCACCGGATAGAGAACACTTCATGCCGCGACGAATTTTCAGATCGCGGGCGTACCAGTTGGCGCAAGAGCCCGAATCGCTGGTGATGATTGCCAGTTCCGGCAGGCGTGGCGACAGTTCGAATACCACTCGCTGCGGATTGACCGGCGAAGCCTTGACCAGCGCGCGCCTCTCCAGGGTTTTCTCCCAAGTGCTGCGCCAGCCTTCAACCTTTTTGCGCCATTTGCGCGATGTCTTTTGCTCCAGCAAAGGCAGCAAAGCCGTCAGCGTCTCACTGGCATCGCCCACCAGGTTGACCTCCATCGGGTAGCGCAGGCTGAGCATGTCGGGCTGCAAGTCGATTTGCACGCCGCGCGCCTGGCCTTCCTTTGGCAGAAATTCGGAATAGGGGAACCCGGAACCAATCATCAGCAAGGTGTCGCATTCGGTCATCAACTTGTAGCTGGGCTCGGTACCGAGCAGCCCGATGCTCCCGGTGACCCAAGGCAACTCATCGGGTAACGCGGCTTTGCCAAGCAATGCCTTGGCCACCCCGGCGCCGAGCTTTTCCGCCACCGCAATTACCGGGTCTGTTGCCTGCAACGCACCGGCGCCGACCAAGATGGCAACTTTCTCACCCGCGTTGAGCACATCGGCAGCACGCTGCAAATCGACCTCGTAAGGCAGCACTTTGGGTTTGGTGTAGCCGACTCCCGAATGAACCGTGCCATGCGCCCTCGCTGGCGCTTCATACTCGGCATCCTGCAGGTCATTAGGCAAAATGATCGCGGTGACGCGGCGCTCCCCCACCGCCGTTCGCACTGCCCGGTCGATCAAATGGCGGACTTGCCCCGGCACCACGGCTTGCTGCACAAAAGCACCGGCCACATCCTTGAACATCGACACCAGATCCAGCTCTTGCTGATAATGACCACCAAGCGCTGCACGAGCCTGCTGGCCGACAATTGCCAGTACCGGCATATGATCCATCCGCGCGTCGTAAAGGCCGGTGATCAAATGTGAGGCGCCAGGGCCAGAGGTGGCGATGCAGACGCCCAATTCGCCGGTAAATTTGGCGTGCGCTGAGGCCATGAACGCCGCCATTTCCTCATGCCGGGCCTGAACGAACTCGATTTTTCCCTGCGCTCGATTTAGCGCTCCGAACACCCCATTGATCCCATCCCCGGGATAACCAAAGATCCTGGTCACGCCCCATTGGCTGAGCCGCTCAACCAGAAAATCCCCCACTGTCATGGCCATCATCGCTCCTCATCTTTCACCATTCAAAAATCCCGGCCATCAGCCTGCCGAGAGGTGTAAGGGTCTGGACAGCCGGGCCGGCTTTGAAGTTCGACCCGATTATTGCAGCCTCGCAGTGAGGCACTGCCGCTATCTGCAATGGCGAAATCGCCGGTTCTTGCAGACTGCATGCCCCGTTCAACGAGTACGATTCGCAAGTCATTGTTTGCGCACGAGTTGGTTGAATGAAGTCTTTGGCACAGGAAATGCGATAGCTCTGCGGTACCTCAATGTTTGATCCATTGGGGGCTCATTTTTCCGTGCTACCTGAGGCAGCCAACATGAACGCCATCGACCTTCTGCAAGCCGACCATAAGAAAGTGAAAGCCATCCTTGCCCAATTGAGTGAATCGACGGACAGAGCGACAAAGAAACGCACTGAACTGCTGGACAAGCTGGAGATGGAGATCTCCATCCATACAAAACTGGAGGAAGAAATCCTCTACCCGGCTTTCAAAGAGGCGGGTACTAAAGAGCAGGACGTCATGTACTTTGAGGCCAAGGAAGAGCATCGCACTGTCGACTCGCTGGTATTGCCGGATCTGAAAGAGACGGATCCAGGCACCCCGGAATTTGCCGGACGAGTGAAGGTCGTAAAAGAACTGCTGGAGCATCACATTGAAGAAGAGGAAACCGAAATGTTTCCTCAGGCAAAAAAGCTCCTGGGCAAAGCCAAACTCGACGACCTCGGGGAGCAAATGGAAACGATGAAGGCCGGTTTTAAAAAGGAGTGGGCCGCCAATCATCTGGCAGCTTGATGCTGTAGAAGCAAGTTTGCTCGCGATGGTCGTTAACGAAAACGCGTGTTTATTGGTTAAACGCAGCGCTCTTGGGTCCATCGCGAGCAAGCTCGCTCCGACAACAGCGTGAGGCGTCACTCCTTGAGTGGGTGAACCTTGCCGCTGAAGACCTTGAAACCGTAGGTGTTGTAGATGTGTGTCACTGGAATCAACGCGGCGAAGCCGACCAACATGAAGGCCTGGCTGTGTGGGCTGGACGCTGCCGCTTGCAGTGTAAGGTTCGGCGGATCAGCGGATACAACGCCGCCCTCACCAGCGCGAATGCCAGTAAAAAATGCCCAATGCAGCAAACAGCGGCACGTAGTCTCGATGACTTCTAAACCCCACGAAAAAGACCATCATCAGCCCCAGGAACACGACAAGCCGGGATCGAGCCTGCCGAAGCGGTCACTTGCTGGCGGGACACCGCTGAGACGCTGTCGGCCGTGCGCAGCACACCATAGACGGTGAACGGCTGACGACCCACCTTGACAAGCGCATGGGTTCACCTTCCCCTCGTGTCGGGCGTCGCATATCGCTCATCCGAATACCTCTCGGTGGAGCGGTCGGTTGCACAATAGGTTCACAACGTCTGACGAGAGGCTCGCACTCGCAAACGCTAATCGGCGCACCGGTTGTCGGCCTGGAAACCTGCGGGCTTTTAGTCATCTGGATGGAACGTTGCTAGCAGCCCCATCCTCTATCGCAACACCAGTGAACCTGAGGACGTCACCATGATTGACTCATCGACCGGAATGAAGCCAGGCGAGCGCTACGTTGTTGAAAGCCTCGAACGCACGCGACATTTCCCCGGATTCTTTCTTGATGGAAAGTATTATCTGGGCCCGGAACTGATGACTGCCGTGGGCTGGCTCGAAGGGCAGCAATTTTTGTACGACGAACTGGATCCTGCTGGCGAGCCGGTTTTTCCGGGCCGGGTCGCGGGCACCATCGAAAACCTGACATTGATGCTCGCCGACGGTGTACGCCTGAAACTCAGCGAGGTTCAGTACAACGCTCGCCAGGAACCCCTCCCCTGCGAGGTCAACAGGGGCCCTGATGTGCTCTTTCAGCACATGTCCTCGCCGCTCAATAAAAAACTGGTGGTGATCACCGGCGCGTCAAGCGGGATAGGCCGTGCAGCCGCGCACGCATTCGCGGGCAAAGGTGCGCGGCTGGTACTGGCTGCACGTGACGAAGTCGCCCTTGCAGCAGTCGTCAGGGAATGCGCGGCACTGGGCGCTTTGGCACTGGCCGTGCGCACCGATGTCACGAACAGCGAGCAGATGCGCGCATTGGCAGACCAGGCCGCCGCCTTCGGCAACGGATGTATCGATATCTGGATCAACAATGCAGGCGTGGGTGCAGTAGGCAGTTTCGAAGAGACGCCGCTTGAGGCGCATGAGCAGGTGCTGCAGACCGATTTGCTGGGTTATTTGCGCGGCGCCTATGTGGCGTGGCCGTATTTCAAGGCACAGAAGCGCGGGATATTGATCAATACGCTGTCACTGGGCAGTTGGGTCGCACAGCCCTATGCCGCGGCCTACTCTGCCAGCAAATACGGTTTACGCGGCCTGAGCGAAGCGCTGCGGGGTGAACTGTTCGACTATCCGGCAATCCATGTTTGCGACATCTATCCAGCCGTCATGGACACACCAGGATTTCGTGACGCTGGCAATTTCACGGGGCATGCGCTGAAACCACCAACGCCTTTTTATGACCCCCATCTCGTCGCGCAAGCCATGCTGGAATGCGCGATACGGCCAAGACCCAGTACCACCGTCGGCGCAGCGGCAACGATGGCCCGGATCGCACATTTTTTGCTGCCGGGCTTCCCGTATCTGTCTGGTTGGCTGACTCACCTGGGATTGCAACACCGTCAACAGGCAGCTTCGTCGCCGGGGAATTTGTTTGCCCCATCAAGCTTCCAACGTCGCGTTGTCGGGGGATGGCGCGCAACGTCGTACCGACCCTCGCTCACCGTTGTGGTGGGTGCGACGTTATTGCTAGGAGGCTTGCTGGTTGTTTTGAATCGCCCTGGCCGCCCCCGGGTCAGCCAAGCAGGAAGCGCGGGATTTAACAGATGAATCCCACGACACCCGACGGTCGTTATTTTGTCGTCAACGGACAATTATGGCGCTGCTCCAATCCATCACTGACAGAACAGGTTCGCCAGCGTCTCGTCAACGAGCTGATGGCGGCGCGACGTGAGGTGAAAGCCGCGAAGGCCTCTGGAGATTTTGACCCGTTGAAGCTGGCCAGAGCCCGTGTTCAGACAGCCAAGGTTGCGCTTGGGGAACGAGGCCCTGTTTGGTGGTGCGATGGCCACCCCGACCTCAATCGACGAAATGTCCTGACTACAATCTATGCACCCTGGTACCGCTCCTTGAGCGAAAGCACCCACCGTTGAGCTGTTGAGTCGGCAGTCAGGAACAGGTACTGCGGGCAGGCGGCGCCATGGCCTCGCGGCCCGACACGTGCACAATCAGGATCGGCACGTCCACCAGTTCGGCAAGGGCAATGGCGCGATGGGTCGCTTCGCGCTCCACCAGCATCGGCCGCGACACGGCGTGGTAGCGCGGCGCAGTCAGCCCGGCCACCAGTAGTCGCTCGGTCAGCCAGGCGATGCAATCGCTGTTCTGGGTGTGGAGCATCACCATGCGCCCTCGCGGCGCGCGACCGACAACGTCTCGAGAATCTCCCGGTCGCCCAGCTTCAGCGCATCGTAGGTCATATAGATCTTGAACGATGTATAGCCTCGCCCATGGCGAGCGAGCGTTCGGAACCTTCTTCGTATTGATCACCAGGCTGATGGCCAATCGGGCGCCATTGGGCCAGGTGCCTTTTGGGCGCTGTCTACCGTAGCCCACTAAATCGCGTGCAGGTGAGTTCCAGGGAAACGATATTGGCCTGGCTGAACTCACGCAGTATCGCGCCGACGTCACTCGGGGCCTCCAGCAATGTCTCACCACCAAAGTGCCGAATACGTTCGCTGTGGGTGTCGGCAGCCTGTTGCAGCGGCGCACGGAACAGTCGCTGCAAATCCTTGAGACCTGCAAAGCCAAGGGCCTGCGCCAGTCTGTGGGTATCCTGCGCGCTTTGGCGCCAACGAACAGGGACAACCCGTCCATATCCCTAAGGGAATGGTTTTACCAAAGTGTTTGGCATTGTGCACAGCGGTATCAGTTAAACGCATGCGTACATCTCCTCGTCTCGACCGAATGAGGAGAGATGTACGATTCCGGCAATGCATCAACTATCTGAAATTGGCTATGCCTAAAACCACGATTTCGATGTACTTATTGATGTACTTGAATTCGTGGCTGTTGGCAGATTTCGATAGAATTCGCCGGAACGAAAAAAGAGGCCGAAGCCTCTTTTTTCTAGCTTTGCAGCGTTCGATGGAATGCTGCATTGCAATATTTGGAGCGGGAAACGAGACTCGAACTCGCGACCCCGACCTTGGCAAGGTCGTGCTCTACCAACTGAGCTATTCCCGCGTCTTGGTGTGGCGCATTCTATAGAATCCAGAAGCCCCGTCAACCCCTTGATTCAAAAAAGTTTTATTTCTTTTCGACGTCGGTCTTCAGATGTGGCCAGGCAGCCCGCAAGTACTGGACCATCGACCACAACGTCAGGCCTGCCGACACCATCAGCAAGGTATATCCGAGCAGGACCCAGAAGCTGAAATCGGAAGGATTGGCCAGCAGAATCACCAACGCGAGCATTTGCGCGGCGGTTTTCCATTTGCCCAGGTTCGATACAGCGACGTGGGCACGAGCGCCCAGTTCGGCCATCCATTCGCGAAGAGCCGAGACGACAATCTCGCGACCGATGATCACCGCGGCCGGCAGCGTGAGCCACAGGTTTGCGTGTTCTTGCACCAGCAGTACCAAAGCCACCGCTACCATCAGCTTGTCGGCGACCGGATCGAGGAACGCACCGAAGGGCGTGCTCTGCTCCAGGCGGCGCGCCAGGTAGCCATCCAGCCAATCAGTGGCCGCCGCGAAGGCGAAGACCGAGGCGGAAGCCATGTAGCTCCACTGGTAAGGCAGGTAAAACAGCAAAATAAAGATCGGTATGAGCAGAACGCGTAGAACGGTAATCAGATTAGGGATATTCATCGGCACAACTGGCTACGAGGTGAGGGGGCATTCTACTCGCTGTGCAGATTTGCATAAATCAACTCTGCGAGCTTTTTACTGATCCCGGGGGCTTTGGCAATTTCTTCGATGCTTGCACGAGACAGCTCCTGCAATCCACCAAAATGTTTCAGCAAATCCCGTCGACGTGTCGGACCGACGCCAGCGACGCCTTCCAGTGTAGACGTCCGGCGGGTTTTCCCACGTCGGGCGCGGTGCCCGGTAATGGCAAATCGGTGGGCTTCGTCGCGAATCTGCTGGATCAGGTGCAGCGCGGGCGAGTCGCCACGCAAGGTGAATTCGTGTGCGGCATCGTTGAGATACAGGGTTTCGAAACCCGCCTTGCGCGTCGCGCCTTTGGCCACGCCGAGCAAAATCAGGTCGGGCACCGCCAGTTCATTGAGCACGTCGCGGGCCATCGACAACTGGCCTTTACCACCGTCCACCAACAGGATGTCGGGCAACTTGCCCTCCCCGTCCTTCAGTTTGCTGAAGCGTCGGGTCAACGCCTGGTGCATGGCCGCGTAGTCATCGCCGGCCGTAACGCCCTCAATGTTGTAGCGACGATAGTCGGACTTGATCGGGCCTTCAGGCCCGAACACTACACAGGACGCGACCGTCGCTTCGCCACTGGAGTGACTGATGTCGTAGCATTCCAGTCGCTGTGGCGGCTCATCCAGCTTCAGCACCTCGGCCAGCGCATCAAAGCGGGCCGTAATATGCTGACGATTCGCCAGGCGCGCACTCAGTGCCTGCTCGGCATTGGTCACCGCCAGTTGCTGCCAGCGAGCACGTGTACCCCGCACGCGATGGCTGATGCTCAGTTCACGACCGCGTAACTCGTCGATGGCGGCAATCAGCGTTGGAAAATCCTCGTGGACCACGTTGACGATAAGCTCGCTCGGCAAGTCGCGTTCCGGGCTGCTGATGAAGTACTGGCCGAGAAATGCGGCCATGACTTCGGAAACGTCCTCTTCAATGCCCACTTGAGGGAAGAAGTTCTTGCTCCCCAATACCCGCCCACCACGTACGCTGATCAAGTGAACGCAGGCACCGCCCGGATTGACGAACGCGGCAATCACATCGACATCGCCGGTCCCGCCTTCCATGCTCTGTTGGTCCTGAACCCGACGCAGCAATGAAATCTGGTCGCGCAGTTCGGCGGCACGCTCGAACTCCAGATTGATCGCGGCCTCTTCCATCCCGGCGGACAACTCGTCAGTCAATGCATTGCTGCGCCCTTCAAGAAACATCACCGAGTGGCGCACGTCTTCGGCATACACATCCGGCTCCACCAACCCGACGCAGGGCGCCTTGCAGCGCTTGATCTGGTATTGCAGGCAAGGACGCGTGCGGTTCTTGTAATAGCTGTCTTCGCATTGCCGGACGAAAAACGTCTTTTGCAGCAGGCTCAGGCTTTCGCGAATCGCGCCAGCGCTGGGGTATGGCCCGAAATACTTGCCCTTGGCCTTTTTCGCACCGCGATGAATGCTCAGGCGCGGAAACTCACCGTCCGATAGATAGACGTAAGGGTAGGATTTATCGTCGCGCAGCAGGATGTTGTAAGGCGGACGCCATTCCTTGATCAGCGTCTGCTCAAGCAGCAAGGCTTCGGTTTCGTTGGCCGTGATCGTGGTTTCGACCTGGGCGATACGCGCGACCAGTGCAGCGGTCTTGGGGGCGAGCCCGGTCTTTCGAAAGTAACTCGACAGGCGACTCTTGAGGTTTTTCGCCTTGCCGACGTAGAGCAACCGCGCTTCGCTGTCGAACATGCGGTACACGCCGGGGCGTCCGCTGACGGTCGACAGAAAGGCGCTCGGATCAAAGATTTCGGTCATTTTCAGAGGCTGGCGTCGACCATGCCATGACGAACCGCCAACAGCGTCAACTCGACATCACTGCTGATCGAAAGCTTTTCGAAGATGCGGTAACGGTAGGTGTTCACGGTTTTCGGCGACAGGCACAGCTTGTCGGATATGATCTGGACTTTCTGGCAGCCGACGATCATCAACGCGATCTGGATTTCCCGCTCTGACAAGGCGTCGAACGGCGAATCGTTGGTCGGTTGAAAGGACTTGATGGCCAACTGCTGGGCAATCTGCGGACTGATGTAGCGTTGCCCGGCAAATACCAGGCGAATGGCCTGGACCATTTCCGGCAAACCTGCCCCTTTGGTCAGGTATCCTGCCGCGCCGGCTTGCAACAACCGCGTAGGAAACGGGTCTTCTTCACACACCGTCACCGCGACGACCTTGATGTCCGGATGACTGCGCAACAATTTGCGAGTGGCTTCAAGTCCGCCGATCCCCGGCATCTTGACGTCCATCAACACCACATCTGGTTTCAGCTCGCGCGCCTTGAGCAGGGATTCCTCACCCGACTCGGCCTGGCCGACTACTTGCAGGCCATCGATGTCAGCCAGCATTCGTGTAATGCCTGTACGAACGAGATCATGGTCATCGACTACTAGCACCCTAATCAAGCAGACACCTCGCGATATGGTCTTATTCGGTTGCCAGACACCTTAGCAAAAAGCATCTGGCAGACCTAGCAGAAAGCGTCGGATTAAAAGTTTCAATTCATCTTGAAAGGCTTGTCGCAAGCGCATCGTCGTGATTTTTCCGGGTGATATCGCACTGCATTCGCAAGAAACATTCGTCCTGGCCCACTACCTCCAGGCCTTTGCGCTGATACAACTGCCGGGCCGGATTGTTTTCGAAAACCGTCAGGCGTAACGCCAGTCGCCATTCCAGGCGCGCAATGGCCAGTACCTGGTCGATTACCCAGGAGCCGACGCCCTGTCCCCGATACGCTTCGACGATATGTATTTCGCGGATATAGAGCGCACTGGCATCACGACTGAGACTGACAAAACCGGTCCGGTCTTCGCCGCAGACAATCACTCGGTTGTCCCGCCCCGCCCAGGCCACATCAAACGCCCCGTCCTGCCACAACAAATCATGCTGAATGTAGTAAGGCAGCATGCCTTTGCAGGTCAGTTCACGGGCGAACACCAGGTCACCCTGCGTGGCCTCGCGCCATTGTCTCTGCATCGTGCCCGTGGCAAGTGTCACTGGCGCCATGATGTGTCCCTTTGACGAGTTGTTTTCCAAGAGCCGCAGAGTGTGTCACAACCTCAAGCACACTCAAGCAATAGAAAGCGCCGTCGCTGACCGATAGCATTTTCTGATTGAAACCGCGCACCGCCCTCTAGTAAGCTCGGCCCATTCATCGGAGACAGACCATGTTCAACACCCTCTCACAGCTTCGTACCGCCAGCGCCCTGCGCTCGGTTGCGGCTGCCCGGGTGAACGACGTTTGTGCTCCGGTCAGCTTTTATTTTGGGTATTGGTTTAGCCACTGGCGCGCCTGATACCCACACGGCGCCCACTTTAAACGGGTCGCCACCAGAGAATTCTCAACCCCCGGTCGGCCTCCCGACCGGGGGTTTTGTTTTTTCAGCCCCATGATTTTTTGCGACACACACGCCATTCAGAGGATCCAGTACATGAACTACGCCACTTATTACCGTTACGACAGTTTTACCGCCTGGCGATTTACCACCCTCCGCTCGGGACAGCCTGCCGCCTCCGATCGGTCACCCACAGGTGGCAACCACACGCACGCAACCAATTTGGCCAATTGTCGAACACCCCAGTAGGGCCGAGTGCGCGGGCATGAACCCGCCATCCGCCCAGGAAGCCTTGAAAATGAATTCGTCCGTCTCTGCCCTGCCACTGCCCACCTTGAGCCCAGCCAATGAAGCGCTGACCCTGCGTCTGCCCAGCTCTTTGCAGCTCAAACAGCAATTGCCCCTCGACAACGCCCTGACCCGCCAAGTCGCCGCCCACCGCCAAGCGGTTCGCGCGATCCTCAACGGTGAGGACTCCCGTTTGCTGGTCATCGTCGGTCCATGCTCGATACACGACCCGAAATCAGCCCTCGAATACGCCGGCAACCTTTCCCGCCTCGCCGCCGACGTCAGCGACCAGATGCTGCTGGTGATGCGCGCCTATGTTGAAAAGCCCCGCACCACGGTCGGCTGGAAAGGCCTGGCCTACGATCCGCACCTGGATGGCAGCGATGACATGGCCGGTGGCCTGACGCTGTCCCGCGAGTTGATGCGCGACATGCTGCGCCTGGGCTTGCCGGTTGCGACCGAATTGCTGCAACCCATGGCGGCCGGCTACTTCGACGACCTGTTGAGCTGGGTCGCGATTGGCGCCCGGACGACCGAGTCGCAGATCCACCGGGAAATGGCCAGCGGCCTTGGGATGCCAGTCGGTTTCAAGAACGGGACCGACGGCGGTGTTGGTGTCGCCAGTGATGCCATGCGCTCCGCCGCTCACCCGCATCGCCATTTCGGTGTCGATGGCCAAGGGCATCCGGCGATCATTCAAACCCCGGGCAATGCCGACACTCATCTGGTCCTGCGCGGCGGTCATCGCGGGCCGAACCACGATCGCGCCAGCGTGGCCCAGGTCAACAGCGACCTGGCCAGACTGAAGATTCCCGCGCGCATCATGGTCGATTGCAGCCACGCCAACAGCGACAAAGATCCGCTGCGCCAACCAGCGGTGTTCAACGATGTACTTGAACAACGCCTTCAAGGTGACTGCTCGCTGATTGGCATGATGATCGAAAGTCACTTGTTCGAAGGTTGCCAACCCTTAGGTGCCTCCTTGCAGTACGGCGTGTCGATTACCGATGGCTGCCTTGGCTGGGTCGGGACGGAGACCTTGCTGCGCCAGGCCGCAGATCGGTTACGTCATCAAAACAGCTGCCAGCCGGCATGACCCTCAGCGCCATCCAGCCCTAAAGCCCGGATGGCGCCAGCCCATCAATTCCCGCCCCGTGCACGTACCTGCACCCGCGTTTCCCCGGATAGCTGACTGGCATCATCGAGCCGCTCGACCGAATAGGCGACACGGATCGTCGAGCCCTCATGCTCGCGCCAGAATCGATAA
Organism: Pseudomonas sp. NFX15; assembly: GCF_049132105.1. NCBI lineage: Bacteria > Pseudomonadati > Pseudomonadota > Gammaproteobacteria > Pseudomonadales > Pseudomonadaceae > Pseudomonas > Pseudomonas sp. NFX15. The sequence continues at coordinate 175,061 of NZ_JAFMPV010000011.1, read as the reverse complement.
GGAACGATGAACACCAACGGTTGGTCAGCGGTTTCCCGTGTTATTTCGCGATCATCCCGGTGGCTATAATTCTCCCCATCGCACTTGAGGTAAACCAACTCACCCTCCTCAGCCCGAGCCCGTTCGATGACGATGGTCACGCCATCTTGCGCATCCTGCAGGTCCAGCCAGCCTTCGTCGGCCTCCAGCACAATGGGCGCGAGTAAAGGTCCACGCTCGAGCCTGCCAATCATCAACTCTGTCGTTTGCGAGTAACGAGGGCCAAGCCCTGCTTGCTTGACGCAGTAATCGATGGAAACCGAGGAACCCAGGTTGTGCGCGATGCACGCCGGGGTGACCCAGAATGATAGTTCGTCCCCCACCGCAAAGGGCTCGACCCTGAGCGCATCACTGAAGCTGCCTTCGACTGAAAGACCCGCCCAGGTCAGCAGTACCCAGTCACCCGCCGCCATGCGCGCGTAGGGTTTGATCGTAACGATGGCGCCTTCTTGCACCCGATCCGGATCCAGTGTTCTGCCCACTGATTCGTTCACGGTCGCGGGCAACAAGTCGGTCTGCACGTCACCTACGTTCAGTTGCAACCGCGGGGAATGCAAGGGCGCGGCAAAACGGGTACTGATGAGTGAGTACCAGACTTCGAGAAAACCGCCGTCAAGGGCTGCGATATGCGCGCCACCCACGGCAAAGATGATGTCGTCGTCTACCCGGTCTTCGCTGACATAACGCGCCACCTGATGATGGTAGGCCAAGCCATCGGCATCCAGCCCCGTCCAATTCAACAGCAACTTGTCGCCGCAGCTCATTCCGGCATAAGGCTGCACCCTGATGACCGCCTTACTGTCCGAGGGATCCAGTACGCCGTTTTCTGCCTGTTTAAGCAGGGGAACGGGTAATCGTTGCTGCGCGAGATTCAGGGTGTCGGGTTCATAAGCAGTCATTGAGAGTCGCTCCAGTCCTTGGAATAACGCCAACCGGCTGGCCAGCTTTGGATGACGTCTATTGAACCGCAAGACTACGGTTCGCGCTGTCGGGTGCTTGCTCTACGGGACGAGGAAATTCGACGCTTGCGAGGTAGGTCGTTGTTCAGTAGCAGCGCGAAACCAGCGAAAAGATGTCCAGATATTCCGAACATACCCGCGTCAGCATTTGAGTTTTCGTACCTCCTCTATTCCGGTTTCTGCACTGTTCAGCGGACTTTTCAGACATCGCACCCAAGCACAGTGTTTTAGAGTGAAGCGCAACCCAGACCCAACGAACTTCTGCGAAAAGGTACGAATATGCAACGGAATGCACACACTTTTTATCCAATCCTGTTGGTCCACGGTCTCTTCGGCTTCGACAAAATCGGAAAATTCGAGCTGTTTCACGACGTCCGACAGGCGTTGCGCAACGCCGGAGCCAGGGTGTTCGTCCCCCACTTGTCAGCCACCCATGACAACGAAGTCCGGGGCGAACAATTGCTCAACCAGATCGAACGGGTCCTGGAGGGAACCGGCGCGAGCAAAGTCAACCTCATCGGTCATAGTCAAGGCGCACTGACCGCACGCTATGCTGCCGCGGTTGCGCCACACAGCGTCGCTTCGGTGACATCCGTCAGCGGGCCAAACCACGGCTCGGAGCTGGCGGATTTCCTGCGCAAGGCACTGACCCCCGGGTGCCTGCCGGAGCAAGTGGCGGAGACCGTAGTGACCCTGTTCGCCGATTTCCTGGCGACATTGAGCGACAACCAGTACCAGCCGCAGGACGCCATTGCAGCCCTCAACGCGCTGACCACCGAGGGCGTCGGCGCATTCAACGATAAATACCCGCAAGGGCTGCCCAAAACCTGGGGTGGCAAGGGACGCGAGCAGGTCGATGGTGTGCGTTATTACTCGTGGAGCGGCATCCTGCAATCGAACGCACTCGCACAACAGCTCAATGCGCTCGATCCATTCCACGCCTTCTGCCGGGCCCTTTCCGGTTATTTCGTCACCGAAGGCGAGCAGAACGACGGCATGGTCGGCCGCTTCAGCTCCCACCTGGGCACGGTCATCCGCTCCGACTATGCACTTGATCACCTGGACACCATTGGCCAGCCGGTAGGCCAATTGCGCACGGGCGTCGACCCGATTGAGCTGTATGTCGAGCATGCCGGGCGCTTGAAAAACGCTGGCCTTTGAAAAGCCACCTGCCCTGGATCCCGCGTGGAACGGAACTTTGGGAAGAAATAGCTCACTGAATCCGGTAGGCTCAGCACTTTACCGAACATTGAAAGGAGAATTTTCCCATGGCTAAAGCCACTGCCCGTCACATCCTGGTTGCCTCTGAAGCCAAGTGCAACGAACTCAAGGCCCAAATCGAGGCTGGTGCCGATTTCGCCGACGTTGCCAAGGCAAACTCCACCTGCCCTTCCAGCCGTCAAGGCGGTGACCTGGGCTCGTTCGGTCCAGGCCAGATGGTCAAGGAATTCGACACCGTGGTGTTCAGTGCACCGATCAACGTGGTCCAGGGTCCGGTCAAGACCCAGTTCGGCTACCACTTGCTGGAAGTGACCAGCCGTCAGGATTGATCCACGGTTGAGCGATTCACACAACGGCCCGCCTTTTGGTGGGCCGTCGTGTTTACGGTGCGTGATTCGGCTGGCGAGGGACGCGCCGCTAGCGTACAAATTGTCGTTATCGACCACCCGGCTTTAAGGCTGACAATGCGACTGGCTTTCCCGACCTTGTTGTTCACTGCCGTGGCCCTGCTGTTGGGCGCCACCGGTGTGAATGCGCAACCGCAGCATGCGCTGACCGTTTACGGCGAACCGGCGAAATATCCGGCCAGCTTCAGCCATTTTGCCTACACCAACCCACAGGCCCCCAAGGGTGGCACGATGCGTCGCTCGGCCATCGAAATCGGTCAGTTCGACCATGTCCTGCCCTACATCGACAAAGGCATTGGCGTCTCTCAGATCGACGGCCTGCTCTATTCCCCGCTGGCCCAGCGCTCGCTGGACGAGCCGTACACCGTCTACGGCCTGGTCGCCGAGAACATGGAGCGTTCCGACGATGGCCTGTCCCTGCGCTTTTACCTCAACCCCAAGGCACGCTTTGCCGATGGCAAACCGATCACCGCCGAAGACGTGCGTTACACCTTCGACCTGCTGATGACCCAGGGCAGTCTGCGCTACCGCACCCAGTTCGCCGACGTCAAAGGCGTCGAAGTGGAATCGCCGCTGACCATCCGTTTTGACTTCAAGAACAACGAAAACCGCACCCTGGCACTCGATATCGCGACCTTGCCAGTGTTTCCCGAGCATTGGTGGAAAACCCGCGATTTCGCCGGTGGCGGTGGTTATGAAGCGCCGTTGGGCAGCGGCCCCTATAAGGTCAGCAAGGTCGATTCCGGCCGCAGCATCACGTTCGAGCGTAACCCTGACTGGTGGGGCAAGGACCTGCCGGTCAGTCGTGGCTTGTACAACTTCGATCATTTCAGCATTGAGTATTTCGGCGATACCGACGTGGCGCGCCAGGTGCTGCGCGGCGGCGCTTACGACTACAACCGCGAGTTTTCCGCCACGGGCTATTCCATCGGCTATGACAGCCCGGCCCTGAGCGACGGTCGCCTGCAAAAGGCCCACCTCGCTACCGAAGCGCCGCAACCGGCCCAGGGTTTTGTGTTCAATCTGCAAAAGCCGCTGTTCCAGGACCGTCGTGTGCGCCAGGCGCTGGTGATGCTGTGGGACTTCGAGTGGAGCAACCGGCAAATGATGCGCGACATGTACATCCGCCAGCAGAGCTTCTTCTCCAACACCGTCCTCGCCGCCCGGCAATTGCCGGATGCTGGAGAGTTGGCGATTCTCGAACCGCTACGCGGGCAGATTCCCGATGAGGTCTTCACCAAAGTCTTCCAGGCGCCGAAGACCGATGGCAGCGGCGTAATCCGCGACAAGCAACTTCAAGCCCTCGACCTGCTTGAACAGGCTGGCTGGAAGCCGGATGGCGATCAACTGGTCAACGCCGAGGGCGAACCGCTGAGCTTCACCTTCCTGGTCAGCCAGAACGGCATGGATCGTCTGCTGTTGCCCTATAAACGCACGCTGAAACAGATCGGCATCGACCTCAACATCCGACGCATCGACTCATCCCAGTACGTCAATCGCCTGATGAGCCGCGACTACGACATGATCGTCACCGGCTACCCGGTCACCACGTCGCCGGGCAACGAGCTGCTCAACTACTTCGGCTCCGAGGCGGCCACCGACCCAGGCTCCAACAACTACATGGTGTTGAAAAACCCGGCAGTCGACACGCTGATTACCGGGCTGATCCGCGCCACCACCCAGGCCGACATGCTGCATTACGCCCATGCCCTGGACCGGGTGCTGCAATGGAATTACTACTGGATTCCCAACTACTACCCGCCCGGCACCTCGACCGTGTGGTGGAACCGTTTTGGCATCCCGAACGTGCAAGCGAGCAATGACGAAGCCATCGAGAGCTGGTGGGAAATGAGCACCACGCCATTGACCAACCAACAGATGACGGCCGAACGCATTCGTCGTGGCAGACCCGGAGGACCGCACTGATGTGGGCTTACATACTGCGGCGCCTGCTGCTGATCATTCCGACGCTGGTGATCATTCTGTTGGTCAACTTTGTCATCGTCCAGGCCGCGCCGGGCGGGCCGGTCGAGCAAGCCATCGCGCACCTGCAAGGGATTGGCGGCGCCTCTATCGGCGGCGGTTCAGGCGAAGCCATGAGCGGCAAGTCCCGGGCCAGTCGCGGGCTCGATCCGCAACTGATCAAGGACATCGAAAAACAGTACGGCTTCGACAAGCCGGCCCACGAGCGCCTGTGGCTGATGCTCACCAGCTACGCACGACTGGACTTTGGCAAGAGCTTCTTCCGCGGCGCCACCGTCACCGACCTGATCCTCGAGAAAATGCCGGTAACCATTTCCCTCGGTCTGTGGGCGACGCTGATTACCTACCTGGTGTCGATTCCGTTGGGCATCCGCAAGGCCGTGCACCATGGCAGCCATTTCGATGTCTGGAGCAGTACCGCGATCATCATCGGCTACGCCATGCCGGCGTTCCTGTTTGCGATGTTCCTGATCGTGGTCTTTGCCGGCGGCACCTCGTTGAACTGGTTCCCCGTGCGCGGACTGGTATCGGACAACTTCGATTCGCTGTCGACCCTTGGCAAAGTCGCGGACTACTTCTGGCACCTGGTGCTGCCGGTGACCGCGCTGGTGATCGGCGGCTTCGCCACGCTGACCATCCTGACCAAGAACTCGTTCCTCAACGAAATCACCCGTCAGTACGTGGTCACTGCCCGCGCCAAGGGCTTGAGTGAACGCCGCGTGCTGTACGGGCACGTGTTCCGCAACGCCATGTTGCTGGTGGTGTCGGGTATTCCCCAGGCGTTCATCAGTGTGTTTTTTGCCGGTTCCCTGCTGATCGAAGTGATCTTCTCCCTGGACGGCCTGGGTCGCATGAGCTACGAAGCGGCGGTGTCGCGGGATTATCCGGTGGTGTTCGGTTCGCTGTTTATCTTCACCCTGTTTGGCCTCTTGATAAAACTGGTTGGCGACCTCTGCTACACCCTGGTCGACCCGCGTATCGACTTCGCCGCGAGGAACGCCTGATGTTCAAGCTTTCGCCGTTGGCGCGCCGTCGCTTCGAGCGCTTCAAAAAAAACCGTCGCGGCTGGTGGTCGCTGTGGCTGTTTATTGGCCTGTTTGCACTGACCCTTGGTGGTGAGCTGATCGCCAATGACAAGCCTCTGGTTGTCAGTTACCAGGGCTCGCTGTATTTCCCGGCCTTCAAGCGCTACACCGAACAGGAATTCGGCGGGCAACTGCCGTTCCAGGCCGACTACCGCAGTGACTACGTGCAGCAGCTGATCAAGAAGGGCGGTGGCTGGCTGTTGTTCCCGCCGATTCCATTCAGCGACGACACGCCCAACTATGACCTGAACAAACCCGCCCCCAGCCCGCCCACCCGCGTCAATTGGCTGGGCACCGACGACCAGGCGCGAGATGTCCTGGCCCGGGTGATCTTCGGTGCCCGGGTGTCGATCCTGTTTGCCTTGATGCTGACATTCGTCAGCGCACTGATCGGCATCGCCGCCGGTGCGCTGCAAGGCTATTACGGCGGCTGGGTGGACTTGCTCGGCCAGCGTTTGCTGGAAGTGTGGTCCGGGTTACCGGTGCTGTATCTGCTGATCATCCTGTCGGGCTTCGTCGAGCCGAATTTCTGGTGGTTGCTGGGGATCATGGCGCTGTTTTCCTGGCTGGCCCTGGTCGATGTGGTACGCGCCGAGTTCCTGCGCGGGCGCAACCTGGAATACGTCAAGGCTGCACGCGCATTGGGCCTGGCCGACCGCAAAGTCATCGTCCGGCATATCTTGCCCAACGCCATGAACGCGACCTTGAGCTACCTGCCGTTCATTCTCACCGGGGCGATTTCCACTTTGACGGCACTGGACTTCCTCGGCTTCGGCATGCCGGCGGGCAGTGCATCCCTGGGTGAACTGATCGGCCAGGGCAAGCAAAACCTGCAAGCACCTTGGCTGGGCCTGACGGCGTTTTTTACCCTGGCACTGATTCTTTCTTTACTGGTGTTCATTGGCGAAGCCTTGCGCGACGCTTTTGACCCGAGATCTTGATGCGGATGTTGATATGACCAACCTGATCGAAATCCGTGGCCTCAGCGTGGCCTTCAGCGGCCAGACCGTGGTGCGCAACCTGTGCCTGGACATCCGTCCCGGCGAGTGCCTGGCACTGGTCGGCGAATCCGGTTCGGGCAAGTCGGTGACGGCGCACTCGATCCTGCAATTGCTGCCGCAAACCGATACCCAGACAACGGGCAGCATCCGCTATCGCGGCCAGGAGTTGGTGGGCGCCGATGCCGGCAAGTTGCGGCAATTGCGCGGCAACCGCATCGCGATGATTTTCCAGGAGCCGATGACGTCGCTGAACCCGCTGCACAGCATCGAAAAACAGATCGGTGAAACCTTACTGGTGCACAAAGGCCTGGCGGGCAAAGAGGCGCGGGCTCGCATTCTCGATTTGCTGCATCTGGTGGGCATTCAGAAACCCGAGGAACGCCTCAAGGCCTATCCCCATCAATTGTCAGGTGGGCAACGCCAACGGGTGATGATCGCCATGGCCCTGGCCTGCGAACCGGAACTGCTGATTGCCGACGAGCCAACCACCGCGCTGGATGTCACGGTGCAACGCAAAATCCTGCTGCTTCTCAAGTCATTGCAGCAACGGCTCGGCATGTCGCTGCTATTGATCAGCCATGACCTTAATTTGGTGCGCAGCATCGCCCAACGGGTGTGCGTGATGAAGGCCGGGGAAATCGTCGAGCAGGCGCCGTGCGAAACCCTGTTCACCGAACCAAAGCACCCTTACAGCTGCGTCTTGCTGCACGCCGAGCCCGAGGGCGAAGCCTTGCCGCGGGACGAACGCGAAAACGTTTTGGAAGTGGACAATCTGAAGGTGCGCTTTCCTGTCAGTGGCGGGTTGTTCCAGCGCAAGACCTGGCTGCGGGCCGTCGATGGCATCAGTCTGAACATCCAGCGCGGCAAAACCCTCGGCATCGTCGGCGAGTCCGGCTCCGGCAAGTCGACCCTGGGCCAGGCGATCCTGCGCTTGCTCGACTCCGAAGGCAGCATCCGTTTTCAAGGCCAGGCACTGGACGGCCTGACGCAAAAACAGCTGCGGCCGTGGCGCAAGAAAATGCAGGTGGTGTTCCAGGACCCCTTCGGCAGCCTCAGCCCGCGCATGTCAGTGGCACAGATCATCAGCGAAGGACTGGAAGTGCATCGCCAGCTGAGCACTGAAGAGTGCAACGCCGAAGTGATCCGCGCGTTGATCGAAGTAGGGCTCGACCCGCAAAGCCGCCACCGCTACCCCCACGAATTTTCCGGAGGCCAGCGCCAACGCATCGCCATCGCCCGGGCACTGGTGCTCAAGCCGGCGTTGATCCTGCTCGACGAACCGACCTCGGCGCTCGACCGTACGGTGCAGAAACAAGTAGTCGCCCTGCTCCGCCAGCTTCAGGAAAAACACGGCTTGACCTACCTGTTCATCAGCCACGACCTGGCGGTGGTCCGCGCCCTGGCCCACGACATGATCGTGGTCAAGGACGGAAAGGTGGTGGAGCGAGGCGCCAGTCATGAGGTGTTTGACTCACCGCAGCATCCGTATACCAAGGAGTTGTTGGCGGCGGCGTTGCTCGGGCAAGCATAATTCCGGCTCTGACCGAGTCGCGGCCTTCGCTGGCAAGCCAGCGAAGAGGCCAGCACAGCCAACACACAATCAGGATCAATACCGATGAACACCACCGAAAGCCTCAAGGACTACCAGCGCGTACGCCTGCTGGCGATCCGCTCTTTGTTCGAGATCATCGAGCAATCGAGCGAAGGCACGGTGATTGTCGACCGCGACGCCACTATTGTCTGGATGAACGAGCGCTATGCCCGGCGCTTCGGCCTGCAATCGGCCGAAGGCGCCATTGGCAAGCCTTGCGAAAGCGTGATCCCGGGCAGCCTGTTGCGAGAAGTGGTGCGCACCGGCCGGCCGATTCTGCTGGACATGCAAGACACCCCCAAAGAGCCACTGGTGGTCATGCGCCTGCCGATTCACGATGACGCCGGCGTGGTGATCGGCGCCATCGGTTTTGCCTTGTTCGATGAATTACGCAGCCTGTCGCCGATGCTCAAGCGCTACATGAGCATGCAGGAAGAACTGGCCTCCACCCGTTCGCTGTTGCGGGCACGGCAGACCAAATACAACTTCGCCCACTTCATTGGCACCAGCGCCGCGAGCCTGGAAGTCAAACGCCGAGCCCGGCGCAGTGCGAGTACCGAATCGCCGGTGTTGCTGCTTGGCGAGACCGGCACCGGCAAGGAGTTGCTGGCCCAGGCAATTCATAACGCCTCGCCCCGGGCGCACAAGGCGTTTGTCAGCGTCAACAGCGCAGCGATTCCCGAATCGTTGCTGGAAGCGGAGTTCTTCGGCACCGCGCCTGGCGCCTTTACCGGAGCGGAGCGCAAGGGTCGCGCCGGCAAATTGCAGATTGCCCAGGGCGGTACGTTGTTCCTCGACGAGATCGGCGACATGCCGCTGCCGCTGCAAAGCAAACTGCTGCGGGTGTTGCAGGAAAAGGAATTCGAGCCCGTGGGTTCCAACGACGTGATCCAGAGCGATGTGCGGGTGATCGCCGCGACCTCCACGGACCTGGAGGCGGCGATCAAGCGCGGCGAATTCCGCGCCGACTTGTACTACCGGCTCAACGTGCTGCCGATTCAGGTCCCGCCCCTGCGCGAGCGCCTCGACGACGTGCCAGCGCTCAGCGAAGCGATTCTTGAAGAGCTGCGCAGCCAGCATGAACTGCACCACGAAGCGCTTGAATTGCTGGGTCAACACGCATGGCCGGGGAACATTCGCGAACTGCGCAATGTGCTGGAACGGGCCGCGTTGCTCAGCGATGACGTGCGCCTGACGGTGGCGGACATTCGCGCGGCGATCGGTACGTTTGCGCCGGTGGAGCGCGCGACGCCCTTGGCGATCGAGCCGATTGCCCGTGAAACGTTCAGTGCGGCTCGGGAGCGGTTTGACCGACATTTGATTGAAACCACCCTTGCGCAATGCGGTGGCAAGGTGATTGAGGCGGCGGCGCGGCTAGGGCTGGGTCGGTCGACGTTGTACAAGAAGATGGCGGCGTTGGGGATTGCCGAGTCTCAATAAAGAGATTTTGTTCTCTATTTTAAGACGCGCTGCGCGCGATTCGCTGGCAAGCCAGCTCCTATGTATGGACTCGCCCCCACTGTCTACCCGCTTTTGAAAAACCGCTGCCCCGTTGCATCTATGTATTAGGCCTATTCGTGGAAGCCGTCTTCGGCTTCTGGCCAAAATTGGAAAAGCTCGTGGTATGCCCATTACAGTCAGGCCTCGAAGGCCAGTAGGAGCTTAGGCATCAATCCACGTCGGTCTTACCTGGGGTCAATTTTTTTCAGCAGAGGGTCAGACGGTTAGTACCTCGGTGGCAGAACTCTGTCGCTCAGTGGCCCATCGTCGCTGGCTGGCCATCACCCGCGTGGCGACGATAAGTCTGATCATTCTGTAGAAGTACCCAGACGATTCGCAGGTTGCGGTTGGCTAGCCTGATCGCAGCCTCCTTACGGCCCAACCGGCTCATCCAGTGCAACAAGCGGCGGTCATCGGGTTGCTGTGAATCAGGTCGTAGTTGTTGCAGCACCGCATGGGCTCCCTGGATCATCAGGCTGCGTAAATAAGCATCACCTCGCTTGGTCATGCCCCCCAGCCGGACCGTCTCCCCGCTGCTGTGCTGGTCAGGCACCATGCCAAAGTACGCGGCAAACTTGCGGGCATTGGGAAATCGCTCAGGCTTGGTTTCCTTGGCCACCAGTGCCGTGGCAGTGACTGGGCCGATGCCGCGCACAGTCATTAGCCGCTTCGCCGTCATGTCGGCGTTGGCGGCCACTTCCAGGCGTCCCGTCAGTACGCCGATGCGCTCGCCCAAATGGCGCCACTCGGCCAACAGTTCGTCGATCAGTTCACGCAGCAGGCCCGGCACCGGCTGGGTGGCATCTTCCAGCACCCGCGGGATTTTCTGGCTGATCGCAACATCGCCCTGTGCCAAGGCTACGCCGTGCTCAAGCAGCAGGCCGCGCATCTGATTACTGAGCGCCGTGCGTCGACGCACATAGCCCTGGCGGGCGCGATGCAGCGCCTGCATTGCCAGCGCCGCAACGCTTTTGACCGGTACTGCGCAGATTTTTTCATCGCGATTAGCCCGCAGAATCGCCAGCGCATCGTTGCGATCATTTTTAGGCCCGCTGCGATGTGTGGCCACCAAACCGGCTGGAAGAATCCGCACCGGATTGCCTTGGTCTTGCAGCTGCCGGGCCCAGGCCTGGGCACCCGGACCGGTTTCCATCAAAACCATGACATGCGGCGGCAACTGTCGGAGAAACGCATAAAACGCCTCGCGCGACTTGATCCGTTGCTGGTAGAGCACCTGGCCGAGGATCTCTTCACCGGCGACCTGAAACACCTGTTTGGCCAGGTCGACTGCCAAGGTTGTGCAGGCCGACAAATCAGAAGAAGACACGGATTGATGAATCGAACTATGATTTTTCATGGACTCGCCCTCGCTGTCGTTGGCTGTTTAGACTGCCACCGTGGCGCATTGACGCCTCGGCTTGGGCGAGTCCATCCAATTACAGGGCATCGCGCAACCTTGTAGGAGCTGGCTTGCCAGCGAAGACGTCGTGACATCCAAAAACATTCTCACGACAGAGACAAAAAACCGAAATATACCCAATACTTCTAAAAATAAACTTAAAAATCAAATACATATATTCCTGGCACAAATCTCGCTATACGCCTCTCCCACAACGATCCACCCTACAAAAATAACAACCCAGGAGAGACACACCATGAGTGTGATCATTGCCTTGGCAGCCCTCGCGCTGCTGATGCTGGCTGCCTACCGTGGCTACAGCGTTATTCTTTTTGCCCCGATTGCCGCCCTCGGCGCTGTCCTTTTGACCGACCCGTCTGCCGTCGCCCCCGCTTTCACCGGGGTGTTCATGGAAAAAATGGTCGGCTTCATCAAACTGTATTTCCCGGTGTTCCTGCTCGGCGCCGTGTTCGGCAAGTTGATCGAACTGTCCGGTTTCTCGCGTTCCATCGTCGCCGCCGCCATTCGCCTGCTCGGTACCCGCCAGGCGATGCTGGTGATCGTGCTGGTCTGCGCCCTGCTGACCTACGGCGGCGTGTCGCTGTTCGTGGTGGTGTTCGCGGTCTACCCGTTTGCTGCCGAGATGTTCCGCCAGAGCGATATTCCCAAGCGCCTGATCCCGGCGACCATCGCCCTGGGCGCGTTTTCCTTCACCATGGACGCCCTGCCCGGCACCCCGCAAATCCAGAACATCATCCCCAGCACCTTCTTCAATACCACCGCCTGGGCCGCACCGTGGCTGGGCTTGATCGGCACGATCTTCGTGTTCTGCGCCGGCATGCTGTTTCTCCAGCGTCAGCGCAACAAGGCGCAGCGCGCCGGTGAAGGTTACGGCACGGAACTGCGCAACGAGCCGGAAACCGCCGCCGACCTCAAGCTGCCCAACCCGTGGCTCGCGCTCTCGCCACTGCTGGCCGTGGGCATCATGAACCTGCTGTTCACCCACTGGATTCCCCAGTGGTATGGCAAGACCCACAGCCTCGCACTGCCGGGCATGGCCACGCCGGTGACCACCGAAATCGCCAAGCTCACTGCGATCTGGGCGGTTCAGGCCGCTTTGCTGGTCGGCATCCTCATGGTGCTGGTGTTCGGCTTCCGCGCGATTCGCAGCAAACTCGCCGAGGGCAGTAAAAGTGCGGTCAGCGGTGCGTTGTTGGCGGCGATGAACACCGCTTCTGAATATGGCTTTGGCGCGGTGATCTCATCATTGCCAGGCTTCCTGGTGCTGGCCGACTGGCTCAAGAGCATTCCCAATCCGCTGGTCAATGAAGCGATCACCGTGACCCTGCTGGCCGGCATCACCGGTTCCGCCTCGGGCGGTATGAGCATCGCACTGGCGGCAATGTCAGAGCAGTTCATCAGTGCCGCTCATGCCGCGAACATTCCGCTGGAAGTGCTGCACCGGGTCGCCGCGATGGCCAGCGGCGGCATGGACACCCTGCCGCACAACGGCGCGGTCATCACGCTGCTGGCGGTCACTGGGTTGACCCATCGCGAGGCTTACAAAGACATTTTCTGTATTACGCTGATCAAGACCCTGGCGGTTTTCGTGGTGATCGGCACCTTCTACGCCACTGGCATTGTGTGAGGTATTCATGAAGACTCTTTCGGGCAAGACTGCACTGGTCACCGGTTCCACCAGCGGTATCGGCTTGGGGATCGCCCTCAGCCTGGCCAAGGCCGGGGCCAATCTGATCCTCAATGGCTTCGGCGATGCGTCCAAAGTCATCGCCGAAGTGGAGCAGTTTGGCGCCAAGGTCGGCCATCACCCGGCTGATGTCAGCGACCCGGCGCAAATTGCCGACATGATCGCCTACGCCGAGCGCGAGTTCGGCGGCGTCGACATTCTGGTCAATAACGCCGGCATCCAGCACGTGGCGACGGTGGAAGACTTTCCGGTAGAACGCTGGGATTCGATCATCGCCATCAACCTGTCGTCGGTGTTCCACAGTACTCGCTTGAGCCTGCCGGGCATGCGAGCCAAAGGCTGGGGCCGGGTGATCAACATTGCCTCGGTGCATGGCCTGGTCGGCTCAGTGGGCAAATCGGCTTATGTCGCCGCCAAGCATGGAGTGATCGGCTTGACCAAAGTGGTTGCTCTGGAAACCGCGACCACCCAGGTCACCTGCAATGCGATTTGCCCGGGCTGGGTGCTGACGCCGCTGGTGCAAAAGCAGATCGATGATCGTGCCGCCAGCGGCGTTGATCCGCAGCAGGCGCAGCAGGATCTACTGGCGCAAAAGCAGCCGTCGCTGGAGTTCGTGACGCCATCGCAACTGGGTGAGCTGGTGTTGTTCCTGTGCAGCGAGGCCGGCAGCCAAGTGCGGGGCGCCGCGTGGAATGTGGACGGTGGGTGGTTGGCGCAGTGATTACCCCCATAACCGTGTAGCGAGCGGGCTTGCCCCCGATGGGAGGCGAAGCCGCCCTAAAACTTCACTGACGATGCAGGTAGTCTGATTTTTACGACTGCTTCGCAGCCGAACGGGGGGCAAGCCCCCTCGCCACACAAGCTCCCTCGCCACAACGGTCCGATTCACATCGGTAAAAGTCATAAAAACAAGAGGCAACCCATGTCCGACATCCTCTGGCAACCCGACGCCAAACGCATCGGCAAGACCCGCTTCGAGGCCTTTCGGCGCTTCGTCAATCAGCGGCATCACCTGAAGATCGACGACTTCCCTGCCCTGCACCAATGGTCCATCGAGCATCGCCCGGATTTCTGGCAGGCCATCGTCGACTTCTTCGACATTCGCTTTCATGAGCAACCCGACGCCGTGCTGCTCGAAGGCCCGCAGATGCCCAGTGCCCAATGGTTCCCTGGCGCTACACTGAACTTTGCCGAACACCTGCTGCGACGTCGCGATGATGCAATCGCCGTCATAGCCGTTGGCGAAAACGGCCAGCGCGAACACCTGTCCTGGGCCGAACTGGCCGAACACGTCGCCGGTTTTCAGAATGGCTTGATCGCCGCCGGCGTGGTGGTTGGTGACCGGGTCGCCGCGTGCATGCCCAACACCTGGCAAACCCTGGTGGCCATGCTCGCCACCACCAGCCTCGGCGCGGTGTGGTCCTGTTCTTCACCCGACTTCGGTACGCAAGGGGTGGTCGACCGGTTCGGCCAGATCGAACCCAAAGTGCTGCTGACCTGCGCCGGCTACCGCTATGCCGGCAAGGACATCGACCAGACGACCAAGGTCAACGAAATCCTCGAACGCCTGCCGACGTTGCAGCAGTTGATCATCGTGCCCTATGCCCGGCCCCGTGCACACATCGAAGACTTGCGCACCCACGCCAACGTGACGCTGTGGGACGACTTCTATGAGGCAGGCGGCGAGCCGGATTTTGTCCCGGTGCCGTTTGCTCATCCGCTGTACATCCTCTATTCCAGCGGGACCACCGGCGTACCCAAGTGCATCATCCACAGCACCGGCGGCGTGTTGCTGCAACACGTCAAGGAACACGGCCTACACAGCGATCTCGGCCCCGGCGAACGCCTGTTCTACTACACCACTTGCGGCTGGATGATGTGGAACTGGCTGGTCTCGGCATTGGCGGTTGGCAGTTCGGTGGTGCTGTACGACGGCTCACCGTTTCATCCCGAACCGCAACGCCTGATCGACCTGATCGACGACGAACGCATCAGCGTCTTCGGCACCAGCCCGAAATACCTCGCCACCCTGGAAAGCAGTGGCATCAAGCCCCGGGAAAGCCATGACCTGAGCAGCCTCAAGACATTGCTGTGCACCGGTTCGGCGTTGTCGCCGCAGAGCTATGACTTTGTCTATCGCGACTTCAAGGCTGACGTGTGCCTGGCCTCGATGTCCGGCGGTACCGACGTCGTGTCGTGCTTCGTCAACGGCAACCCGCTGTCGCCCGTGCGCCGTGGTGAAATCATGGGCAAGAGCCTGGGCATGGCCGTCGAAGTGTGGAACGACGCCGGCCAACCGGTGATCGGCGAAAAAGGCGAGCTGGTGTGCACCCGGCACTTCCCGGCGATCCCTGTTGGCCTGTGGAACGATGCCGACGGCGCAAAACTCCGTCAGTCCTATTTCAGCCTGTTTCCCGGCGTCTGGGCCCAGGGTGATTACGCCGAAGAATTGCCCCATGGCGGGATGATGATCCACGGCCGTTCCGACGCGGTGCTCAACCCCGGTGGCGTGCGCATCGGCACGGCGGAGATCTATCGCCAAGTGGAAAAAGTCCCCGAGGTGCTCGACAGCGTGGCCATTGGTCAGCAGTGGCAGGATGACGTGCGTGTCGTGCTGTTCGCGCGCTTGCGCGACGGGCTGGCACTGGACGAGGCATTGCAGCAGCGCATTCGCCAAGTGATTCGCGCCAACACCACGCCGCGGCATGTCCCGGCGAAGATTGTCGCGGTGAGCGACATTCCCCGGACCATCAGCGGCAAGGTCGTGGAGTTGGCGGTGCGCGATGTGGTGCATGGCCTGCCGGTAAAGAACACCGATGCGCTGGCCAATCCTGAAGCGCTGGAGCAGTACCGAAACAGGCCTGAACTCCAGGATTGAAATGTAGCGAGCCTGCTCGCGATAAATCAGAGAGCGCCGCGGAGCACCTGCCAGCCAGCGTTATGATTGACGACCTTCGCGAGCAGGCTCGCTCCTACAGACTTCCGTGTCGTTAAACCTGTAGGAGCTGGCTTGCCAGCGAAGCCTTCAATCCAGTCATACAGGACCGCTCAAGCCTTCCACTCAACCAGCGCCTGTCACCTGTGCAAGAATAGAAACAGCACAAGCGATTCAGGCGCAGGACACAGTGATGAACCCACCACCCACCGCCAGCGATGCCCAGGCACTGATTGCCCGACTCGACTGGGCCAGCGGCCCGTTGGGCGACGCCAGCCACTGGCCGCAAAGCCTGCGGACCGCCGTGGACATTGTGATTCACTCGCCCATGCCGATGTTGTTGCTGTGGGGCCCGCAACTGACGCAAATCTACAACGACGGTTTCGCCTTGCTCGCCGGCAGCAAACACCCCCAAGCCTTCGGACAACCGGCACACCTGATCTGGCCGGAGTTACGCGACTTTACCGACCCCATATACAGTGCCGTCCTGCACGGCCAGGTACGCACCTACAGCGAACAGCGCTTTACCCTGCAGCGTGAGGGTCGCGAATCCGACTTCTGGCTCGACCTGACCTACAGCCCGATCCGCGACGAAAGCGCCGAAGTGGCCGGGATCCTGGTCACCGCCATCGAAACCAACGAGCGCCGACGCATCGCCCTCGAACTCGAACAGCGCTCGGCGGCCAGTCTCAAGGCCCAGCACGAAACCGAAGAGCGCCTGCAACTGGCCCTCGCCGCCACTGACGCAGTCGGCACCTGGGACTGGGACATCAGCGAGGACCGTTTTATCGCCGATGCGCATTTTGCCCAGTTGCACGGCGTCGACCCCAGCATGGCCAGCCAGTTGCCGATCAGTGAATACCTGCACGGCGTGCACCCGGAAGATCGCGCCATGATCGCCCGCAGCATCAAGCACTGCATCACCCACGGCACCGAGTACGCCGAGGAATATCGCCTGCTGCAGACCGACGGCCAGATGCGCTGGATATTCGCCCGCGGTCGTTGCTACAAGGATCACCACGGCCGGCCGATCCGTTTCCTCGGTGCCGCCCTCGACCTGACCGAACGAAAGCACACCGAACAAGCCCTTCGCCAAAGTCAGACCGAGCTGCAACTGATCATCAACGCGATGCCGATCCTGATCAGCTACGTCGACCGTGAAGAACGCTTTCGCCTGAACAACGCCGCCTATCTCGACTGGTACGGACTGACGCCGCAGGAGCTCTACGGGCGAACCATCCTCGAAGTGATCGGTGAAGAGGCCTATGCGTTGCGCGCGCCGCACATTGTCGAGGCGCTGTCCGGCAGGTCGTGTTGCTTCAGCATCAGTACGCCATACCGCGATGGCAGCCTCCGCCAGGCTCTGATGAATTACTTGCCGCGCCATGGCGCTGATGGTGCGGTGAACGGTTTCTACATCTTCGTGATCGACGAAACCGAGCGCAAACAAACCGAAGAGGCGCTGCGCAACCTCAACGAAACCCTGGAAGAGCGCGTCGCCGCTCGCACCCGCCAACTGGCCGAAGCCAACGAGCGCCTGCAAAACGAGATGTTCGAGCGCGAGCGCGCCGAAGACGCGCTGCGCCACGCGCAGAAAATGGAAGCGGTCGGCCAGCTCACCGGCGGCATCGCCCATGACTTCAACAACATGCTCACCGGCATCATCGGCAGCCTCGACCTGATGCAACGCTACATCGCCGATGGCCGTACCGCCGAGATCGGCCGATTCACCGAAGCGGCGGTGTCGTCGGCCAACCGTGCCGCCGCGCTCACCCACCGCTTGCTAGCGTTCTCCCGGCGCCAGTCGCTCAACCGCAAGCCGCTGAACCCCAACGAGTTGATTCATTCCCTCGAGGATTTGTTCAGCCGCACCAAGGGCGACCACATCGAACTCAAGTTGCAACTGGCCGAGCAGGTCTGGCGGGTCAACACCGACGTCAGTCAGCTGGAAAACGCCTTGCTCAATCTGGTGATCAACGCTCGGGACGCCATGCCCGATGGCGGCGAGTTGCAGATCGAAACCGCCAACGTGTTCCTCGACGGCAGCGACATCACCACCCTGGAGCCAGTCAAGGCCGGGGACTACGTGATGATCGCCGTCAGCGACAACGGCATCGGCATGACGCCCTCGGTGCTGGCGAAGGCCTTCGATCCGTTCTTCACCACCAAGCCCATCGGACAGGGCACCGGTCTGGGCCTGTCGATGATTTACGGTTTCGCCCAGCAATCGGGGGGCCACGTCAGTCTGTTCAGCCTGCCCGGCCGGGGCACCAGTGTGCGTTTGTACCTGCCGCGCCTGCATTCGAACGAACCGGAAAAAGTCCTGACGCCGGTGATCAGCGAGGCACCCGCGGCGATTGCCGGCGAAACGGTGATGCTGGTCGAGGACGACCCGGCGGTACGGATGCTGGTGCTGGACCTGCTCAAGGAGCTCGGTTACCGCGCCCACGAAGCCGAGGACGCCAAGAGCGCCCTGCCGGTGCTGGAATCCGACTTGCGGGTGGACCTGCTGGTGACCGATGTCGGCCTGCCCGGCATGAATGGCCGGCAACTGGCGGAAATCGCCCGCCAGCACCGCCCCGAACTGAAAGTGCTGTTCATGACCGGTTACGCGGAAATCGCTGCCGAACGCCAGGGCTTCCTGGAAGAAGGCATGGACATGGTGGCCAAACCGTTTTCCATCGACCTGCTGGCCAACAAGATTCGCACGATGATCGGCCAACCGAACTGAGTTGAGGCATAATCGCGCGCCCCGTTGACATGACCGCAATCAGGTAACCGCCCCATGAAAGCTCAAGCCCGCCATATCCTGGTGAAAACCTCGGAAGAAGCCGAGCAGCTCAAACAACGCATTGCCAAGGGCGAAGCGTTCGATGTGCTGGCCAAGAAGTATTCGACCTGCCCCTCGGGCAAGCGCGGCGGCGACCTCGGCGAAGTGCGGCCGGGGCAGATGGTCGGCGTGATCGATGCGGTGATCTTCAAGAAACCCGTGCGGGTGGTGCATGGGCCGATCAAGAGTAAGTTCGGCTACCACCTGGTGCAGGTGTTTTACCGGGATTGATGAAGTTGGCTTGAGGGCCTCTTCGTTGGCAAGCCAGCTCCTACAGGTATCGCATCGTTCTTGTATGCGCTGGCTTGCCAGCGAAGGCGGTGACGCAGCCATCGGCCATTCAACGTTTACCGGGGAATCAACGCCCCCGGCACCTGAATCACCCGGCTCGCCAACCGATGCCCGGCCTCGGCGGCGTCTGCCGGGCTGCCGCCCTTGAGTCGCGACGCCAGGTACGCGGCACTGAACGAATCCCCCGCCGCCGTGGTGTCCACCACCCGCTCGACCTTCTGCGCCGGCACTTCGAACGACTCGCCAGCACACCGGATCAGGCAGGCTTCAGCGCCGCGTTTGAGCACCACTTCCGGCGTCCCGATCTGCTCATAGGCGGCAAACACCGCGTCACAACCGGCATAACCGAACAGCGCCTGCTCGTCATCCACGGTCAATAAGGCCAGGTCGACATACGGCAGCACCGTGCGATACGCCGCTTGCGCCGCCTCGACCGATGCCCACAGCCGTGGCCGGTAGTTGTTGTCGAAGACGATGCGCGCATCGCGTTGGCGGGCCTCGATCAAGGTCTGCAGGAGTTTTTCCCGACCTTGCTCGCCGAGTACCGCCAGGGTGATGCCGCTGAAATACAGCACGTCGTAGTCCGGCAGCGCTGCGAGGATTGGCGCGGCGGCCGGGGTGGTGAAGCAATCGCGAACCGCGGCTTCGTTGCGCCAATACAGGAAGCGCCGTTCACCGACGGCGTCGGTCTGGATGCAATACAAACCCGGCAGCCGCCCGGGCAGGCGCTGGACCATACCGAGGCCGATATTCTCGGCCGCCCAGCTTTGGCACATCGCGTCGCTGAAACTGTCATCGCCCAGGGCGGTGACGTAATCCACGGTGCCGCTCGTGCCCAGCTCCCGGGACAGATAGACCGCGGTGTTCAAGGTGTCGCCACCGAAGCTTTGTTGCAGGCTGCCGTCGGCGCGGTGCTGCAGCTCGATCATGCATTCGCCGATCAGGGCAATGCGCGGGGTGTCGGGGCCCAGGGTGTTGATGGTGTTCATGTGGTGGGGTCTCAGAGGTTTCTTTGTTGTCTGGGTGGGCCTCTTCGCGGGCAAGCCCGCTCCTACAGGGGAACGCATTCCAATGTAGGAGCCGGCTTGCCGGCGACGGCCGCACCTCGGTCCGGAACCTTAGAAACAGGTTTCCATGGTCTCGATGACGTTCAATTGCTCATCCACCAGACAGCCGACACGCCACTTGTCGAACGTCAGGCACGGGTGCGAAGTGCCGAACGAAATGATGTCGCCCACCCGCAGGTCAACCCCCGGCGCCACGGTCATGAACGCGTGCTGGTCCATCACCGCCGTCACCTTGCAGGCACTCACGTCATCGCCCATGGCCGGCACCACGCCCGCCTTGTAACGCAGCAACGGCACCGGCAAACCGGCGTCGTAGGCCACATCGCGTTTGCCCAGGGCAATCACTGCAAACCCCGGCTCCGGCAACGACTGCACGTGCGCCCACACTTCCAGCGCCGGACGCAGGCCTTCGTGCAGGTCGCTGCGGCGGTCGAGTACACAGCACTGCGCTTCCTTGTAGATGCCATGGTCATGGGCCACATAACTGCCGGGGCGCAGCACGCTGAGGAAGCGTCCGGCGGCGTTCTGCGCTTCGAAGGACTCGGCGATCAGGTCATACCAGGCCGATCCTGACGCGGTGATGATCGGCTTGGCAATGGCGAACGCGCCGCTGTCCTGCAACTGCACCGCCAGGCGCACCAGCGAGGCGGCGAAATCACGAATGCCGGTCACGGCGTGATCGCCATGGATCACCCCTTCATAACCTTCGATACCGGTCAGGGCCAGCGCCGGTTGCGCGGCGATGGCCTTGGCCAGGTCGAGCACTTCCTGCTCGCTGCGGCAACCGCAACGACCACCGACCACGCCGTACTCGATCATCACGTTCAGGCGCACGCCGCGGGAGGCGAAATAGGCGCCGAGGTCGGCGACATTGTCCGGGTGATCGACCATGCAATAGAAGTCGAACGTCGGGTCGGCCAGCAGGTCGGCAATCAGCGCCATGTTCGGCGTGCCGACCAATTGGTTGGCCATCAGCACCCGGCGCACGCCATGGGCGTAGGCCGCACGGGTTTGCGTGGCGCTGGCCAGGGTGATGCCCCAGGCACCGGCGTCGAGCTGGCGACGGAACAACGCCGGGGTCATGCTGGTCTTGCCGTGGGGCGCCAGTTCTGCGCCGCTGTCGCTGACGAACGCCTGCATCCAGCGGATGTTGTGCTCCAGCGCCTCGCGGTGCAGCACAAGGGCCGGCAGGCTGACGTCACGCACCAGGCTCGCACCGATGGCGGCGGTGCCTTTGTCGACGTTGGCAGTATGGGGGGCAGAAGACATGGTCGAACTCCTCGTTCACGCGGCCGCGGGCAGCCGCTGTTATTCGTTGATGCGACGGGCCAGGCTGTTGGCGCTGTCGATCAGCACCCGGCGGTAGTCGTTGTAGTTTTTCTTGGCATCGGCGCGTGGGGCGACGATGCACAGGGTCGCGATGGCCACGCCGCCGGGGTCTTTGACCGGGGCGGCAAAGCAATGGGTAAAGGTGTCGGCGACGCTATCGAAGGAGAAAAATCCGTCGATACCGGCCTGGCGGATTTCTTTGAGGAATTGCTCAAGCGGCAGTCGCTCGCCGCCGGGCAAGATGAAGTCGTCGTGGTCGATCAGGTCGACGATTTGCTGGTCGCTCAGGTGCGCCAGCAACAGGCGCCCGGACGCAGTCCAGGGAATGGGTGCGTTTTCGCCAATGTCCGAGGAAATGCGGAAATGCCGCTCGCCTTCCTTCATCAACGCAACGGTGTATTTGCGCCCATTGAGCAGGCACATCTGCGCGGTTTCGTGGGTCTGGCTGACGATCTCCTGCAAGGCATGATCGGCCTCGCGGGTCAGGTCGAAATGGCGCAAGTGGGCCTGGCCGAGAAAGTACAACTGGCGACCGAGGTAGACATGACCGTCCTTGCCCACCGGCTCCAGGATCCGACGTTCCAGCAGCGAGGCCACCAACTCATAGACCGTGGATTTGGGGCTGCCGATGCCGTTGGCGATGTCGTTCGGGCGCAGCGGTTGGCCGATTTCCTTGAGGAAATCGAGGATATCGAACGCCCGGTCCAGACCGCGTGCACGGCGCTTGATGGTGTCTTCGGTCATTTCAGTGGTTCCCATTCAAAGTCGCCGGGAGTTTAACCAGAGTGATGGGGTGACTGTTAGGGCGCCTTCGCTGGCAAGCCAACGCCTACAGAGACCGCGGTCCCTTGTAGGAGCTGGCTTGCCAGCGAAAGCAGCCTCAAAACCACCGCAAGTCTCAAGCCTTTTTCTTGTAGGCAATGCAGTCAATCTCAACCTTGCAGTCGACCATCATGTTCGCCTGCACGCAGGCCCGCGCCGGGGCATGTTCGGGCTTGAAATACTCGGAGAAGACCTTGTTGAAACTGGTGAAATCCCGCGGATCCTCCAGCCACACGCCCGCACGCACCACGTCTTCCAGGCCGAAACCTGCCTCTTCGAGAATCGCGATCAGGTTTTTCATGGTCTGGTGGGTCTGCTCGACAATGCCACCGACAATGATCTCGCCGTCCACCGCCGGCACCTGCCCGGAAACGTGCAGCCAGCCATCGGCTTCAACGGCGCGGGCGAACGGGCGAGGCGTGCCGCCTGCAGCGGCGCTGCCGGTGCCGTAACGAGTAATGCTCATGAGTGTTTCTCCTGAATCAAAAGTGAAGGTTTAAAAACGCGTGTTCTTGAGAAATTCCACCAGTCGTGGCGATTGCGGGCGCTCGAACAGGTCCTTGGGCGGCCCCTGCTCTTCGATGCGTCCCTTGTTCATGAAAACGATCTTGTCCGAGACTTCGTAGGCAAAGCGCATTTCGTGGGTCACCAGCAGCATGGTCATGCCGTCTTCGGCCAAACCCTTGATCACGCTCAGTACTTCGCCCACCAGTTCCGGATCGAGGGCCGAGGTCACCTCATCGAACAGCATCAGGCTGGGGTTCATCGCAATCGCCCGGGCAATCGCCACGCGCTGCTGCTGGCCGCCGGACAACTGACCGGGAAAGTGATCGCGCCGTTCCAGCAGGCCGACCCGCTCCAGCCATTTCTCCGCCAGGGCCACCGCCTCGTCCTTGTGCAGTTTCTTGACCTTGAGCAGGCCCAGGGTGACGTTCTGCAACGCGGTCAGGTGCGGGAACAGGTTGAACTGCTGGAACGCCATGCCAGTCATGGCGCGATGGCGAGCGATGACTTTTTCCGGATGGCGAATGCGCTTGCCGTTGACCTCGTCATAGCCGATCGACTCGCCGTCGAGCAGGATCTGCCCGCCCTGGAATTCCTCGAGCATGTTCACGCAGCGCAGCAGCGTGGTCTTTCCCGAACCGCTGGAGCCGATCAGCGTCACCACGTTGCCGCGCTGCATGGTCAGGTCGACACCCTTGAGCACTTCGAGCTGGTCGTAGCGCTTGTGCAGGCCGCGAATGTCCAGCAGTGGCTGGCCGATTTGAGCATTGGTTTGAGTCTGAGTCATGGCAAAGCCACCCGCTTTTCAATGTGCCGGCCGAGTAATTCGATGCCGTAGTTGATGACGAAGAACAAGAAACCGGCGAACAGGTAGAACTCCAGGGTCATGAACGTGCGGGCGATGATCTGCTGGGTGCTGAGCAGCAGCTCCGCCACACCGATCACCGACAACAGGGTCGAGGCCTTGACGATCTCGGTCGACGAGTTGACCCAGGTCGGCAGGATCTGCCGCAGTGCCTGGGGCAGCAGCACGTAACCGAGGGACTGGTAGAACGTCAGGCCAATGGCCTTGCTCGCTTCCATCTGCCCGCGAGGCAACGCCTGCAAGGCACCGCGTACGATTTCGGCGACGTGGGAACCGCAGAACAGCGTCAAGCCCAAGGCACCGGCCTGGAACGCGCTGATCTGCCAGCCCAGTGCCGGTGCCATGTAAAAGCACGCCAGCACCAGCACGAACACCGGCGTGCCGCGGATCACATCGACATAAAAACGAAACGGTGCGCGCATCCAGAACTTGCCGTAGGTCAGCACCAACCCGGTGACGACGCCGAGCAGCGTGCCGAGCAAAATCGCCAGTGCCGACACCTGCACACTGGTCAGGAAGCCCTGCCACAGCACTTCCCGCGCGACCCACAACTCATGCAACCAACTGGGGGATTCGTACATGGGGGCCTCCTATCGGCGAATCGCCAGACGCTGCTCGAGGTAACGCAGCATCATGGCAATGAGGTAACAGGCCGCCACGTACAACGCCGTGGTCACCAGCCAGGTTTCAATCACCCGGTAGCTCTCGACGTTGATCTTGCGGGCGTAATAGGTCAGCTCCGGCACCGCAATCGCGGCCGCCAGCGAGGTGTCCTTGAACAGTGAAATGAAGTTGTTCGACAGCGCCGGCAACACATTGCGCAGCATCACAGGCACGGTGACGTAGGCCTTGACCTGCCACTCGCCCAGGCCAATGGCCAACCCGGCTTCGCGCTGCCCCTTGGGAATGCTCAGCAAGCCACCCCGAAACACTTCGGTTAAATACGCCCCGGCGTACAACGACAGCGTGATGATGAACGAGGGGATCTTGTCCAGCCGGATCCCCAGGCTCGGCAACGCAAAGTAGATCAACAAAATCAACACCAGGATCGGCGTGTTACGAATCACCGTGACATACACCGACGCCAGCACCCGCAATGCGCGGTGCCTGGACAACAAAGCAAACGCCATCATCAGGCCGATCACACAACCGATGGCGATCGACACCAGCGCCAGTTCAAGGCCCAGGCCGAGCCCCGCCAGCAAGGTGTCGAAATCGCGCCACACGGCGGCAAAGTTCAACTGATAGTTCATGGTCAGCAGTACCTTGAGCGAGACGACTCGAATCGCCCCGCTCGTCATTCAGCCATTGGAAACGTCACGAGCCTGTTTACAACGCAGTGTTTTGCGCGAAGCCCGCAGCAGTTTTCATTTGAATTCGACGGGGAAGCCGATGGCCGGGGTAGGCAGGTCGACACCAAACCATTTCTTGAACGACGCCGCGTAGGTCGGGAACTCAACGCCGGTCATGGCTTCATGCAAGGTGGTGTTGACGAAGTTCAGCCAGTCCTGATCGCCGCGCTTGACCGCGCATGCATAGGTTTGCGGGCTCCAGGCGTAAGCCGGGCTGCGATAGCGGCCGGCGTTCTGCACCATCAGGTACTTCACGGAGGACTGGTCGGTGGCAGCGGCATCGGCGCGGCCGGAGTTTACGGCTTGATACATCAAGTCCACGCTGTCGTATTGATCGACCTTGGCCTGAGGCAGCGCCTGGTGCACCAGTTCTTCGGCGTAGACGTTTTGCAGCACCGCCACGGTGAGCTTATCGCCCGCCGCTTTCATGTCATCGATTTCCTTGTACTTGCTGTTCGCCGGCAACAGCAGGCCGACACCTTCACGGTAGTACGGCAGGGTGAACGCCACTTGCTGCGCACGGCTGGCCGTCACGGTGATGAACTGGCAACTGATGTCGACCTTGTCGGTCAGCAGGTTCGGGATTCGCGCATCGGACGACTGCACCACGTACTCGACCTTGTCCGGATCATTGAACAAACCCTTGGCGATCATGTGCCCGATATCGATATCGAAGCCCTGCAACTTGCCATCCGCCCCCTGGAAGTGCCACGGCGCGTTGGTGCTGCCGGTGCCCACAATCAGTTTGCCGCGGGCCAGAACACTGTCGAGCTTGCTGTCCGCTGCCTGGGCCACACCCATGGCAGCGGCAGAAGCCGCGAACAGAAAAACACACGCTTTGAACAAGGAAGGTCGGCGATGCATGGCAAGCACTCCAGGGTGATGTTTATTCCGCTATAGCGGAAGATGTTATGTAACAACGGAATAGACAGCAGAAAGTGTGCCACAGGATGCGGTGGGGATGTGAGAGGTTCGAAAGTTGTTTTGAATCAGTGGGATGCGTCGGGAGAGTAAAAAACGTTACCAAACGCACAGGTAGACAGGCGCTACCGTTGGCTACAGAGCGCGGGTATCGGGTTCTCAATCGGGCTGGGTTGAGCCATTTCGGTGCAGGAGGAAAACGGGGTGGTTAACGCGTGATTGCGTCCTTATAAACGTCGCCACGTTCTCTTTTACCGATGGCGATTACCGTCACCAACAGCACGTCGTCTTTGACTCGGTAAACCAGACGATACCCTGCACTGCGCAACTTGATCTTGTACGCATTCTCCAGACCGCAAAGCCTGTCTGCCAGAACATGTGGATTCACCAACCGTTCCTGAAGCTTTTTCTTGAATTGCTCTTTCAGGTTTACCCCAAGCTTTTTCCATTCTTTCCAGGCTTTCTCAGAAAACTCCAGCTCATAAGTCATCAATTGAAACCTTTACGGTTGGATCGTTTTCCCGCTCCTTGCATAGCGCGATCAACTCAAGATCCTCCAGCCGACTCATCATGGCTTCATACTCTTTGGCGGGAACACAGTAAAAAGCCGGTTCGTTTCGGTTGAGGATCGCTACCGAAGCCCCCCCACCAGCCGCCACCGTACCCATGGGGTTTCTTTTCAGTTCCGAGATGCTCGCCACGACCTGCGACAGCACAACATGTGTCATGTAGGTATTCCTTGGAGTGCTAATAGAGGTGCTCAAAATAGCACTCCAAAGTGCGTTCGGGCTCTACCCCTGTCACGGAAAATTACCGATTTCATGGTACTTAAGCCCCCTCATCCTGTTGCCGGCTACCTTCTCCAACCCATTCAAAAAGTTATCACGGCACGCGCTTCGGCATTTCCGTAACTGTCGTGGGCTCTGCCTCGCGAGTTTGTGGGAAGTTTCCGAGTCTGCGCCGCTCATTGGACAACCCCGCATCCGACTGCTTTATTCAATGTTCAAGTGATAATCGGTCTTAACTGTCGCGTCGCTTCGATGTGTGCAGTCCCAGGAGGGTTCATGTCCTTCAAAGTCATGATGGTTTTCGGCACACGACCGGAGGCCATCAAGATGGCACCACTGGCGCGGGTCCTGCGTAACTGGCCCGGTATCGAACTCAACATTTGTTCCACCGGCCAGCACCGGGAAATGCTCAAGCAAGTGCTCGATTCGTTCGAGCTGGCGGTCGACGAAGACCTGCAAGTCATGACCCAGGGCCAGACCCTCAACGGCCTCTCCGAGCAATTGCTGGCGCATCTCGACAAAGCCTACGCGCGGGTGCAGCCGGACATCGTGCTGGTCCACGGCGACACCACCACCAGCTTCATTGCCGCCCTCGCCGCCTTCAATCGCCAGTTGCCCATCGGCCACGTCGAGGCCGGCTTGCGTACCGGCAACTTGCGCGCACCCTGGCCGGAGGAAGCCAACCGGCACCTGACCGGCGTTATCGCCGACCTGCATTTCGCCCCGACCACCAAGAGCGAAGACAACCTGCTGCGTGAAGGCGTACCCAAGGCCAACATCGAGGTCACCGGTAATACCGTGATCGATGCGTTGGTGTGGATGCGCGACCACCAGCAAGCGACGCAATGGCACCCGGCCGCCGACTCGCCGCTGGCTGTGCTCGAAGACAACCGGCGCATGGTGTTGATCACCGGCCACCGGCGGGAGAACTTCGGCGGTGGCTTTCGCAACATCTGCCTGGCATTGGCCACCCTCGCCCAGCGCTACCCCGATGTGCAATTCGTCTACCCGGTGCACCTCAATCCGCAGGTGCAGAACGCGGTGTACAGCGTGCTGTCAGACAAGCCCAACATCTATCTGGTGGCGCCGCAGGATTACCAGCATTTCGTCTGGCTGATGGGCCGCGCTTATTTCATCCTCACCGACTCCGGCGGCATTCAGGAGGAAGCCCCGGCCATCGGCAAACCGCTGTTGGTACTGCGCGATGTCACCGAGCGGCCATCGGTGCTCGAAGGCGGCACCGTGTTGCTGGTGGGTACCGATACCGACCGGATCGTCAAGGAGTCCAGCCTGTTGCTCGATGACGAGGCCACGTTCCAGCGCATGAGTCGAATCCACAGCCCGTACGGTGACGGCCATGCCAGCGAGCGGATCGCCAACCGCCTCGGGGTCTGGCTCAAGCACCGCGCGGCGTCGGGAAAAGCGGTATGAGCCTGGGCTTGGTCGATTTTTTTGCCTATGTGCTGTTCGGACTCAAATACCTCGCCATTGCCCTGGCCCTGCTGATGTTCATACTCGGGCTCGATGACCTGTTCATCGACCTGGTGTATTGGGGGCGCAAGTTTATCCGGCGCTGGCGGATCTACGAAAAATTCCGCCGCGCCGATGAAGAACGCCTGTATTCGATCGGTGAAAAGCCACTGGCGATCATGGTCCCGGCATGGAACGAAGTCGGCGTGGTTGGCGAAATGGCGCGGCTGGCCGCCTCGACCATCGACTACGAGAACTATCAGATTTTTGTCGGCACCTACCCCAACGATGCCGAAACCCAGGCCGACGTCGATGCCGTCTGCCTGCACTACCCCAACGTGCACAAAGTGGTCTGTGCCCGCCCCGGCCCGACCAGCAAGGCCGACTGCCTGAACAACGTGATCGACGCCATCCTGCGTTTTGAGAGCGATGCCAAAATCCAGTTCGCCGGTTTCATCCTGCACGACGCCGAGGACGTGATTTCGCCCATGGAGTTGCGCCTGTTCAACTACCTGTTGCCGGCCAAGGACCTGATCCAGATCCCGGTTTACCCCTACGCGCCGGAATGGAAAGGCTTCACTGCCGGGCACTACGTTGACGAGTTCGCCGAGAACCATGGCAAGGATGTGATCGTACGCGAAGCCCTGACTGGGCAAGTGCCCAGCGCCGGGGTCGGTACCTGCTTCAGTCGCAAGGCCATCAGTGCCTTGCTCGAAGACGGCGACGGTATCGCCTTCGATGTGCAGAGCCTCACCGAGGACTACGACATCGGTTTTCGCCTCAAGCAAAAAGGCATGAAGTGCATCTTCGCCCGGTACTCGGTCACCGACCCGAAGCTGGCGCTGGAACAGCCTTGGGTGTTCGGCATGAACCGTGCGTTTTCCCAAGTGATCTGTGTGCGCGAACACTTCCCTCGTGACTTGCAGCACGCAATCCGGCAGAAATCGCGCTGGATTGTCGGCATCGTATTCCAGGGCACCAAGAACCTCGGCTGGAGTAGCAAAGGCCTGCTCAACTATTTTCTGTGGCGCGACCGCCGTGGTTTGATCGCCTACCTGCTGAGCTTTCTGGTCAACCTGTTGTTCATGGTGTTACTGGCGATGTGGCTGGTGACGGTGATTGCTCCGAACGCCTGGCGCTATCCATCAATCCTTTCCGACAGTACGTTACTCGTGACCCTGCTGTGGCTTAACGGTTTCATGCTGCTCAATCGACTGTTCCAGCGCGGCTGGTTCGTCACACGCTATTACGGCCTGGTCGAAGGGCTGCTCTCGGCACCACGCATGATGTGGAGCAACTACGTCAACTTTTTCGCCAACCTGCGTGCACTGCGCCAGGTCATGGAGATGGGCGACTCACGCCGTGTGGCCTGGGACAAGACCACTCACGAATTCCCCGCGTTGACCCAGGCCCAGCGCACGCCGCTGGGGCATCGGCTGGTGGAAAAAGGCCTGCTGACCGAAGAACAATTGGAAGCGGCGATCACCAACCCGGTGCGCCGGCGTTTGGGCCAGGAACTGCTGCTGCGCGGGCACATCGACACCACGCAACTGGTGCAAACCCTCGCCGAACAAATGGACCTGGATTGGGCGCCGCTCAATCCATTCAAACTCGACAAACGCCTGATCGACGCGGTGCCACGCAAAATTGCCACGCACTACGGCGTGCTGCCGGTTGCCGAAGAAGGTGAAACACTGGTGCTGGCCTCCGAGGGGCCGGTGAGCCAGGTGTCGCAAGGCGCAATCAGCCGTCAGCTCAAGCGCCCGGTACGTTGCCGCCTCGCGCCGCAGGGCCGGGTCACGCTGGGGATTCGCTACTGGTACCCCAGCCCCCATCAAAAAGGAGAGGTGCACCAGATGTTGCAAGTGCTGGAGCGGCTTCAGGACGATGAAGCCCTGCTCGAGCGCGTCAGTCATCACCAAGTGTTGTTGGGCAATGTGTTGCAGGTACGCGGCATGGTCCCGCCGACCCTGTTCAACCAAGCCTTGATCGACTTCGATGCCGATCAAATGTCGCTGGGCGAACATTTGATTTCCCGCGGCATGATTACCCAAGCCGTGCTCGAACAAGCCCTGAACGATCAGGCCAGCGAACAGCAAGAGGCTTATCGCATTGCCCGGGAGGCTGCATGAAGACCAGCCACCGTCGCACCCTGTTGCTCGGCAGTCTGCTACTGAGCCTGACCACTGCGACCTGGGTGCAAGCCAAGCCACTGACCGACTTCGAACAGTTTCGCAGCTATCCCTACATGGACCGCAGCTATCGCGAAGCGAAAAAAGGCAACTGGGCTGAAGTCGAACGCCTGATGCGACACCTGCTGACCAAAGTGCCAAACAACGATGAAGCGCGGGCGCTGCTGGTGCAGTCGCTGGCCAAGCAACGGCGCTACAAGGACGCCGTGCAGGCCCTACCGGACAACCCGGCCAACAGCGACGCCCTGCTCAACCTGCGCCTGACCTGGATCGAACAGGACCCACCCGGCAGCGATCAAGTGGAACAGTGGATCGCCACCAGCAACCTCAATCAGCGGATTCGCTTGTGGCAGGCCTACAGCCTGAGCCTGGCCAAGTTCGGGGGCGCGGCGCGAGCCCACGACTGGCTGGCACAGCTTTCGCCTAAAGGCGATGAGCGAATCTTGCATTTGGCCATTGCCAATTGGTCCGAACAGTTACGCGACTGGAACGGCACCATCGAGCAACTGGCCCCGCTCGCCGCCAAAAACCAGCTGGACGCGCCGGGTTGGCAACGCCTGGCCAATGCCTACGTGCAGCGCCTCGACGAGCAGCCTTTGCAACAGCTATTGCAAACAGCCCCCAGCCCGGAGGCCGCGCGCAAGGTTCGCCTGGCCATGGTCGACCGGGCGATTGCCATGGGCCATATCCAGCAGGCACAACGCTGGATGCAATCACTGCCGCCTGCCGACCTTGCCGACCCGGCGCAACGCCAGCGTTCGTGGGAGCTTGCGCGAGAAACCGGCGACAGCGCCACCGTGCAACGCTTGAGTGCCGATTTGCAACGGCCTTGCCTGGAGACGGCGGACTGGCTATCGCGCCACGACCCGCAAGCCGCGCTCACTCAGCTGAAAAGCTGCCAACCGGAAGACAATCCCCAGGTGTGGCTGGTTCTTGCCCAGCGCCTGCAAGCCACCGACCTGCTACAAACGACACGCCTGCCGGAACCGTGGGACAAGCGACGTCGCGAACAACTGCTTGATGTCTGGCAGGACGAGGGCCGCAACGACAAAGTCATGGCCTATCTTGCCAGCCAGCCGCAAACCGCCGACGTGGTCAGGCGCCGCGCCGAACTGCTCCAGGCAGCGGGACGCAACAGCGAAGCGGCGACGTTGTGGGAGCGGCATTACCAGCAGACCGGCAACCTCAATTCGTTGAATCAAGCGACCTATCTGGCCCTGAATGCCGGCCAACGGGAACATACGCAGCAGTTGCTGGAGAATGCCTACGATCGCCACGGCGGCAAGCTGCCAACGGCCATGCTGCAAAGGCTGGCGGGCTTGTACGCCGCCTCGACACCTACCACCGCACAGCAGCAGCGCATGGTTTCGCTGCTCCATCGCGTCGATCCCGCCACCCGCGGGCAACTGCTGGCGCAACTGGCAGAGAACGGCCAGTGCGGCGCAGTTCAACAGGTGATCGGCGATCATCCGCAAGCCGCGGGCGACTATCGCGCCCTTGGCCGTTGTGCAATGCCGGAGCGCCCCGGAGAAGCGGTGGTCTATTACCAGAGCGCGGAAAAAATGGGTGACCAGAACAGTCGCCAGCCCCTCGCCTACGCCCAGGAAGCCGCCGGAGATTCCAAAGCGGCGCAGGCCATCTGGCGCAACATTCCGGACGTAAAGCTCAGCGACAACGCCCGCCTCACCGCCAGCCGTGGCGCCCTGAATATCGGCGACACGCAAACGGCCGAGCGTTATTGGCAAGCCAGTCATACCCGGGGCGCCAATGAGTGGGCCTTGGGCGCGGCGATTGCCGATGCCCGGGGCGATCACGCGCTTGCGCTGCAACGCCAGCGTTCTGCCTTGCAACTGGCGCCGGATGCCGAGCATTACTACGCGGCCTCGGTCACCGCGCAAAAGGCCGGCGACACGCAACAAAGCACCCAGTGGCTGGCCGAAGCCGTGCACCGCGACCCGAATAACCCCCGCTATCGCGCCGACTACGGCGTGCGCCTGGCCGGTGCCGAGACCCAGGAAGAACGCGCCCGCGCCATCCCGTACCTGCAACGCGCCACCCAGGATTTCCCCGAGGATTATCGCCTCGGCGAAACCCTGGCCTGGCGTTATGACGAGGTCGAAGACAGCGCCTCGGCGCGCAAGGAACTGGAACGCGTGATCGACCTGGAGCAGAACCCAGTCGCGGCCGATGACGAGGATGGCAGCATGGAAGCGCGGCGCTATCGCCAGCGCCGCGCCCACGAAAGCCTGTCCCGTCGCGACTCGGTGAGCATCGCCAGCACCTGGTCGCCGGCCGGGGTATCGACCAACGACATCCTGCGACCCGACGACAGCAACGGCACCCAACGCCGATCCAGCTCGCAGAACGTGCAATTGGCCATGTGGGACCACGCACTGGGCGATGAACCCAGCCGTGCCGGCAGTACGTTGTCAGTCTATGGACGCGTGTTGCTCGGTAGCGTCGGCCGGTCGAGCTATGCCGAATCCCTCGGCACCGGTGTCGGTCTGCGCTATAAACCCTGGGGCACGACCAACATCAACTTCTACGGCGAGGTCTACAAACAAAGCCAATTCGATGACCAGGACAATCACGGCTTGAGTCTGGGTGAAATGCTGATCCCCGAGAAGCTGGCCGATCAGGTCAACGACCATCGTGACGATGGGCACACCACCACTGACTACCTGTTGCGCGCCACTGCGTCGTTTCTCGATCAGGGACGGTTTCGCAATGACTGGCGGGTCGATGAAAGCGAATGGGAGGAGCGCTTCCTCTACCTCGACGGCGCTTGGTGGACCCAGGCCGGTGACCATCAATGGCTCTCGCGCTTCCAGCAAGGGCACACCTGGAAGCTGCCGTTCAACGGCGCGCAAACCGTCATGCCCTATGGCTTCCTCGAATTTGCCAGCCAGGACCCGAGCAACGACTGGCGCCAGGATCTGCGCACGGGTGTGGGCCTGCGTTGGCAATGGTGGTTCAACGATGACATCTATAACGCCTACCGTGCCCACCTGTCGGTGCGCACCGAGTATCAGCAATCGCTGGGCGGCAATCTGTATGAAGGCGGCAACGGTGTGTTGCTCGGCGTGGAGTTGAATTTTTGATGAAGCGACTTCTTTTGGCGATGTGCCTGCTGTTCGTCGCGGTGGCGAGCCATGCCGACGAGCGGATTTTTTATCAGCCACTGAACGCCGACGCC
This sequence comes from Pseudomonas sp. NFX15, assembly GCF_049132105.1. Classification (NCBI taxonomy): domain Bacteria; kingdom Pseudomonadati; phylum Pseudomonadota; class Gammaproteobacteria; order Pseudomonadales; family Pseudomonadaceae; genus Pseudomonas; species Pseudomonas sp. NFX15. The sequence continues at coordinate 141,606 of NZ_JAFMPV010000011.1, read as the reverse complement.
AACCTGAGCCCTGCACAATGGCAACGAGTCTGGCAGGACGCGGCCGCTCAAGGCGCGCACACCCTGATCGTGCAATGGACGGCCTATGGTGATTCGGACTTCGGTGGCCCCAACGGCTGGCTCGCCCACAGCCTGAAACTGGCCCAGGCCCAAGGCTTGAAACTGGTCCTGGGCCTGCACATGGACCCGGCCTACTACCAGCGCATCGATGAACTGGACACGGCTGGACTGGCGACATATTGGCAGGCCCGGCTGGGGCAGTCGCTGGCCCAGCAGCAGACAATACGCAAAGACTGGAAACTACCTGTCAGCGGTTGGTATCTGCCCCTGGAACTGGATGACCTGCACTTTCAGGCACAGGACCGTCGGCAAACCCTGCAACGCCAACTCAAGGATTTTGCCGGCAAGCTCGACGCGCCGCTGCACCTCAGTGTGTTCAACGTCGGCAAACTCGCACCGCAAGTGAATGGCCAATGGCTGGGCGAAGTGGCCAATGCCGGCATTCAGGTATGGTGGCAAGACGGCGCCGGCACCGGGCGCTTACCGCCCCTGGTTCGCGCCGCCTTTGCCAATGCACTGCCCTGCTCCATCGGCATCGTCCGGGAAGCGTTCCGGCAGGTCAGCACCGCCGGGCAGCCCTTCCGTGCCGAGCCGATGACCCCGCAAACGGAATCGACAGGGTGCCACCCCACCGCTGTATTTTCCCTACGCTACCGACCGTGGGGTAAGGTGATTCTCGACAACCAGCACAACGACAAGGTCGGCGATGTACAAAACCATTGAAGATGAAGTCCTGAAAAAAGCGGCGCCGGCCGAGTTCAGAGCCGAGTTTCTCCAGCACGAATTTGAGCGGCTGCACACCTTCTGCATTTTGATCTACATCGCCAGTATCGTGGTCTGGATTGCCTACGACCTGATCCTGAGTTTCATCGGCGGAGAGCCCTTCACCTGGCGTTCGCTGGTGTTCTTTGCAATCTTTTCGGTCCTGGTCATCACCTTGCTGCTCATCCGTAATGCCAGGCATTTCCAGGTACTCAACCTGCTGTTTGTGTTCGCCATTGCCTTCGGCACGCGACTGTTGATCGAAGGCCTGGCCAGCGATCACCAACCGGCCTGGCTGCTGCTGGCGGCATCGACCACCCTTTTTACCGCCTCGGTTTTGCCGCTGAGCCGCTGGTCATTCTTTGGCGCACAAATCATCACCTGGTTTTTTCTCAATCCCTTCTACAACACCGGGATCGAACATTTTGAACTGGGTGGTGTGATGGCCTTCAGTTACTCGACCTTCATTGGCGGCCTGACCCTCTACAGTTTCCTGACCTTGCGCAAAGCCAAGCTCTACAACTTCATCATGTCCAAGCTGTTGCTGGACCAGGCTTACATCGACACCCTCACCGAAATCCCCAACCGCCGCTCGTTCATGACCCGTGCCAACCTGCAATTGAACAATGTGCCCCGGGAAAACGAGCATTACCTGGCGATGGTCGATATCGACAATTTCAAGAGGGTCAACGACGTCTACGGCCATGACATTGGCGACGAGGTGCTTAAACGCGTTGCCCAGGACATCAAAGGGGTGATGGCTCGGTACGAATATGCGCGATTGGGTGGCGAAGAGTTTGCGATTTACTTGGCCGGGGTGCGCCGTGAAGACGTCCAGTCGCTGGCCGGCGAGTTGTGTCGGGTGGTGCGCGAGCAAACCACCCAACCCCCGGTGACCATCAGTATCGGCCTGACCCGGGTGCTCGATGGCGACACCTTGAACCAGGCGTTGGTCAAGGCTGATGGGGCTTTGTATGAGTCGAAACATACGGGGAAGGATCGCTACACATTCCACCCGTGACTCCATGCTACCCAAAGGATCAGTGTTTGAACGAGGTCATCACCCGCTCGGCATTTTCATCGCACGTCATGCCTTCGGGCCGGGCCTGGAGGGTGTCTATCCAGCCCAGCAACTGCGCCTTGCTATGGGCCAGGTGCCGTTGCATCTCTTCGATCTGCTCGATCTTGCGATGCAGGCCCGTCATCAACTCATCGTGCTTGAACGCGCCCGTCACATTATCTGGCAGTAATTGCTTGAGTTCTTCCAGGCTGAAACCCGCTTGCTGCGCGCACTGGATGATTTGCAGGGTCTGCAGCGCCTGTTGCGAGTAACGCCGATAACCATTCGCAGAGCGCTCGACCTGGCGGATCAAACCCTGGGATTCGTAAAAACGGATGCGTGAGGCGGTCAGCCCGCTCATTTGCGCCAATTCGCCAATCTTCATTGCGACCTCATTTGCCTGCTTGACATTAAAGTTAACTTTAAGCGTAGGCTCTACTCATCACTACGAGGAGTCAAGCATGTCGCCCTTCCAGACATTAAATTTGCCCAACGGCCAGACCATCGGTAATCGCATTGCCAAAGCGGCGATGGAAGAGAACCTTGCCAATACGGATCAGGTGCCCGACGAGGCGCTGTTTCGCCTTTACAAGGCTTGGGCTGAAGGCGAAGCCGGCTTGTTGCTGACCGGCAACGTGATGATCGACCGGCGCGCCATGACCGGCCCGGGCGGGGTGGCGCTGGAGGATGAGCAACACCTGGAGCGCTTTCGCCAATGGGCGCAGGCCGGGCGGGCCGGCGGTGCGCAGTTCTGGGTGCAACTCAATCATCCTGGCCGCCAGACAATGGCCAACCTCGGCCAGCAAGCGTGGGCGCCGTCAGCGGTGGCATTGGATCTCGGTCAGTTCTCGAAGATGTTTGCCGAACCAAGGCCCATGAGTGAAGACGACATCCAGGAGGTGATCCGACGCTTCGCCACCAGCGCCGCACTCGCGGAGAAAGCCGGTTTTACCGGGGTGCAGATCCACGCCGCCCACGGCTACCTGATCAGCCAGTTCCTTTCGCCACTGACCAATCGGCGCACCGATCAATGGGGAGGTTCGCTGGAGAATCGTGCGCGCCTGTTGTTGTCCGTCGTAGCGGCCGTGCGCCAAGTGGTGTCGGCGCAATTTTGTGTGTCGGTGAAACTCAACTCCGCGGACTTCCAGCGCGGTGGTTTCGACGCTGACGATGCGCGTCAGGTGATCCTGTGGCTCAACGAACAGGCGATCGACCTGCTGGAACTTTCCGGCGGCAGCTACGAAGCACCGGCCATGCAGGGCGAAGCGCGTGACGGTCGGACACTGGCGCGAGAGGCATACTTTCTGGACATGGCCGCTGAACTGGCCAGCGTGGCGCGCATGCCGGTGATGGTGACCGGCGGGATCCGCCGTTTAGCGATCGTCGAACAGGTCCTCGACAGCGGCCTCGCCATGGCCGGCATCGGCACCGCACTGGCCGTGGAACCGCACTTGGTCAAGCACTGGCGCGAAGGCCGGGACAGCCACCCGCAACTGCCACCGATTCGCTGGAAACGCAAGCCGCTGGCGGCGTTGGCGAACATGGCGGTGGTCAAGTTCCAGATGAACCGCTTGAGCCGTGGGCGCAAAACCCGACCTGAAGTCTCGGCGTTGTGGGCGTTGATTGTCGACCGGTTATACATTGGCAAGCGTACCCGGCAGTACCGGCAGGCGATGGGTAAGTAATCCATCATTTGTGTTGGCTGACACATTGCCTTCGCTGGCAAGCCAGTTCCTACAGTAGTCGGGGTGTACACAATCCCTGTAGGAGCTGGCTTGCCAGCGAAGACGGCGGCATGAACCACCCAACACTCAGCCCGAAAGCAACTCATCAATGTGCCGATACTCGGCCCGCAACTGCGCCGCCAACACCCGGCTACGGCCAAGCCGGATCGGCCCGCGCTCGATATCGATCAACAACCCCGGACACTCCAGCACCGGCAGCAATGGCCAGTCCTTCAGCCTTCCATCGGTGACCAACAGCAACCGCTGTTGCTCTGCCGCAAAGCGCTTTTGCCGTGCCGCCAGCCATCGATCTGCTTCGCCCAAGGCCGCCAACAATGGCGTGCCGCCACTTGCACCCAGTCCATCGAGCCAATGCTGCAACCCCGTCGAAGCCTTCAGTCCCTGCACCTGCCACTTCGGTGCAGCACCGCTGGCCGTGAGCAACGCCAGCCGCGCACGCTGGCGATAGGCATCGTCGAATAACTGCGCCAGCAGCCCCTTGGCATCGCTCAATGCCTGATGACGACGGGTCGAGGCAGACGCATCGACAATCACCAACCACAGTTCATGAGGCGAGCGCGTACGCAGGTCAAACAACAGGTCGTCGCGCTGGCGCGGCCGGCCCTTGAGTAGTGTGCCCGGCCAGTTGACCGACCCATTGCGTGCGGTATGACGCTGGCCTTGTTTGCCGTGATCCAGCCGCCCGGCCCGGGGTCTGGCATTCGCCCCCGCGTCGCAGCGAGGACGAATGCCTAGGGCTTTTTTGGCCAGCTCGGCACTTCACGTCGTGCACCCACCGGTAGCGCCCGGGCCGGCAACTCGCCCCACTGGCCCTGCCCTTCGCTCGGGCTGGCCTGTTGCGGCGAGGATTGTTGCCCGGCATGAGGTGGCTGAGGCGCCGATGCTGAATGCTCGTGGCGACGATGGCGCAAGGCGAACTCGGCCACTGCATCGATATCTTCTTCGGCGATTGCATTCACCCCGCGCCAGGCAGCGTGAGCCCGTGCGGCGCGCAACCAGACCAGATCGGCGCGCAAGCCATCGACACCGGCAGCAAAGCAGCGCTCGGTAATCTGAGCCAGCGCCTCGTCGTCGAGGGGAATGCTTGCCAACACGTTGCGTGCGCTCTGGCAGCGTTCGCGCAGTGTTGCCTGGGCGGACTCCCATTCGGCACAGAAGCCCTGCGGGTCGCTATCGAAATTCAGTCGCCGACGAATGATCTGACCGCGCTCGGCCGGTGCCGTATGGCCACCGAGGGCGACGTTCAAACCGAAACGGTCAAGCAGTTGCGGTCGCAATTCACCTTCTTCCGGGTTCATGGTGCCGATCAACACGAACTTCGCTGAATGCCGATGGGAAATGCCGTCACGCTCTACCAGGTTGGTGCCACTGGCGGCCACGTCGAGCAGCAAGTCAACGAGGTGATCGGGCAGCAGATTGACTTCATCGACGTAAAGCACGCCACCGTCAGCCTTGGCCAGAACGCCGGGGGAAAACTGTGCGCGACCTTCACCCAGTGCAGCGTCGAGATCGAGGGTACCGACCAGGCGTTCCTCGGTGGCGCCCAATGGCAACGTGACGAATTGACCGCTGGCCAGCAAATCCGCCAGGCCACGGGCCAGCGTCGACTTGGCCATGCCCCGCGGGCCTTCGATCAGCACACCGCCGATCTTCGGGTCGATGGCAGTCAGGTACAGGGCCAGCTTCAAGTCGTCGGCGCCGACCACGGCGGAGAGCGGGAAATGCGGGGTGTCGGTCATATCGGGTTTTCTCATCATGGTCGGTGGTGTCGATCAACAATCCAAAGGACATACGGGTCACTGTGGCCCCGGGATTGGGGAAGCTAGCTGTCTTCTTCTATATCCAGCAGCAGGTTTTCCAGTGCCTCGCGGTACTCGCCGGGCTCTTGCCACATCCCCCGCTGTTGCGCTTCGAGCAGGCGCTCGGTCATGTCGCGCAAAGCATGAGGGTTGTGCTCGCGGACAAACGCCCGGGTGTCCGGGTCAAGCAAATAGGCATCGGCCAGCAACGCGTACTGGTGATCGTCAATCAACTTCGTGGTGGCGTCGAAGGCGAACAGGTTGTCGACCGTCGCCGCCATTTCGAACGCACCTTTGTAGCCGTGACGCTTAACGCCTTCGAGCCACTTCGGATTGGCTGCCCGGGAGCGGATCACCCGGTTCAGTTCTTCCTTGAGGGTGCGTATTTTCGGCAGGTCCGGCTGACTGTGGTCGCCGTGATAACTGGCCGCTGCCTCGCCCCTCAGGCTTTCCACCGCCGCCAGCATGCCGCCTTGAAACTGGTAGTAATCGTTGGAATCGAGCAGATCGTGCTCGCGGTTATCCTGGTTTTGCAGCACCGCTTGCACCTGGCTCAGGCGCTGGCTGAACTGCTCGCGAGCGGCGGTGCCTTCGTCGCAACCGCCATAAGCATAGGCGCCCCAGTTGAGGTACACCTCGGCCAGGTCCTCGCGGCTTTGCCACAACCGGCCGTCGATGGCGCCCTGCACGCCTGCGCCATAGGCACCGGGTTTGGCGCCGAAAATCCGCCAGCCGGCCTGGCGCCGCGCCGCCTCTTCATCGAGGCCGGCCTGCAACAAGGCTGCGCGCTCGGCGCGGACCTTGGCCGCCAATGGATTGAGGTCGTCCGGCTCATCTAGATCAGCCACTGCTTGCACGGCCGCATCGAACAGCCGAATCAGATTGGCAAAGGCATCGCGGAAGAAACCGGACACGCGCAAGGTCACGTCGACTCGCGGGCGGTCGAGCAGGCTCAACGGCAGAATCTCGAAATCGTCGACCCGCTGGCTGCCGGTGGCCCAGACCGGGCGCACGCCCATCAGCGCCATCGCCTGGGCGATGTCATCGCCACCGGTGCGCATGGTCGCGGTACCCCACACCGACAGACCGAGTTGGCGCAAATGATCGCCGTGGTCTTGCAGGTGCCGCTCGAGGATCAGGTTGGCCGATTGGAAACCAATGCGCCATGCGGTGGTGGTCGGCAGGTTGCGCACGTCCACCGAGTAAAAGTTACGCCCGGTGGGCAGCACGTCCAAACGCCCGCGACTCGGTGCACCGCTGGGGCCTGCCGGGACGAAGCGCCCGCTCAAGGCATCGAGCAAACCACGCATCTCTGCCGGGCCGCAGGCGTCCAGACGCGGAGCGACTACCTCGCGCAAGCCATCGATGATGGCCTGAACTTCAGACCACCCCACCCCTTGCCACACAGGACCGTTGCCATTGGGGATTGGTGTGCTTTGAGCCTCTGTATTCAGCGCATCCGAAATCAACTGCGCGGCGAACAATTCCAGGCGTTCACGGGTGTCGCCTACGGTACGCCAGCGCTCTTCGCTGACAGTCACAAGCGGCTCGGGCCGCGGCCCAATCCAAGGCTCGGCCAGCGCACAATCGAGCGGATCGAAACCCAGTTCGAACGCCTTGGCCAGCGCCCGCAGCAGGCTCGACTGCGCGCCGCGCCCGTCACCCCGGGGAATGCGCAGCAACGCCAGCAAGGTGTCGATGCGCAAACGTCCGGTGGGTGATTCGCCGAACACATGCAGGCCGTCGCGGATCTGCGACTCTTTCAGGTCACACAGATAGGTGTCGAGTCGCGGCAACCAGATCGCCGCGTCGGCATCGCTGTCCAGTTGTTCGTCCAGTTGCAGTTCACGGTCGATGTGGGTGTCGCGCACCAGTTGCAAGATGTCACGCTGCAACTCGCGGGCGCGGCGCGGGTCGAGCAACTGCGCTTCGTAATACTCATCGGCCAACAGTTCGAGGTTACGCAATGGACCATAGGTTTCGGCGCGGGTCAGCGGCGGCATCAAGTGGTCGATGATCACCGCCTGGGTGCGCCGCTTGGCCTGCGCACCCTCGCCCGGGTCGTTGACGATAAACGGGTAGATGTTCGGCAGCGGCCCGAGCAACGCATCCGGCCAGCAGTGTTCCGACAGACCGACACCCTTGCCTGGCAGCCATTCGAGGTTGCCGTGCTTGCCGACGTGAATCACGCCGTGGGCGCCGTAGGTGTTGCGCAACCAGAAATAGAACGCCAGGTAACCGTGGGGCGGCACCAGGTCCGGGTCGTGATACACCGCGCTGGGATCAACCTGATAACCCCGCGCCGGTTGAATGCCGACGAAGGTCAGGCCCAAACGCAGGCCGGCGATCATCATCCGTTCGCTGCGGTACATCGGGTCGTTTTCCGGCGCGCCCCAACGTTCGAGCACCGCTGCGCGATTGGTCTCGGGCAAGGCATTGAACATCATCAGGTACTCATCCATCGCCAGGCTTTGCTGACACGGTCGCTGGTCGAGGGTGTCCAGATCGTTGCTGACGCCACCCAGCAATTGCTGGATCAGTGCGGTGCCGCTGTCCGGCAACTCAGCCGGCAAGGGATAACCTTCGGCGTGCAGCGCCCTCAGGATATTCAGCGCCGCGGCCGGCGTGTCGAGGCCGACGCCATTACCGATGCGACCGTCGCGGGTCGGGTAATTGGCCAGGACCAGGGCAATGCGTTTTTCCGCATTGGGCAGCCGCGCCAGGTCCACCCAGCGCCGCGCCAGTTCGGCCACGAAGTCCATGCGCTCCGGCTGCGGCCGATAGCAGACCACGTCGGACTGACTGCGTTCGCTGCGCCACGCCAGGTCCTTGAAACTGATCGGGCGGCTGATGATGCGGCCGTCCAACTCAGGCAAGGCGATATGCATCGCCAGGTCACGGGGGCCGAGGCCCTGCTCGCTGGCGCGCCAACCTGGTTCGTTGTCCTGGGCGCAAATCGCCTGGATCACCGGGATGTTGCGGCGAAACGGGCGCAGATGCGGGGCTTCAGGGCTGGACTGAGCGAAGCCGGTGGTGTTCAGGATTACACCAGCGTGGACTTCATCCAGCCAGTCCTCGACCACCGAGAGGCAGCCGGGCTCTTTCAAACTGGCCAGCGCAATTGGCAACGGGTTCAGCCCCGCTGACTGCAAGCGCTGGCAAAAAACATCGATGAATGCGGTGTTCGCCGCTTGCAAATGCGAGCGGTAAAACAGCACCGCCGCCACTGGTTGGCCCGCTTGCCAGTCGGCCTGCCAGTCACTCAGTACGGCTGCGTGTTTGTGCGGATGATAAATCGCCGTACGTGGCAAGGTTTGCGGCTCGCCCCAGGTGTAATCACGGGCCAGCCAGTGGTTGGCCAGGCAGCGGAAGAAATCCAGCGCGTTGCCCATGCCGCCCTGGCGCAGAAACTGCCAGAGCCGGTCGCGATCCTCGGCACCGACAGTGCTCAGGTCACTGAGCTCCGGGTCCGGACGATCATCACCCGGCACCAGAATCACCTGCACCCCGCATTGCGACAGCTCTACCAGCCGTTCGATGCCGTAACGCCAATAGGCGATGCCGCCGTGCAGCGAAATCAGGATCACCTTGGCATGACGCAGCACTTCATCGACGTACAAATCGACCGACGCATGGTTCTGCACCTGCATCGGGTTGGCCAGGCGTACGCTCGGATAATCGTCGGGCAACTGCTGCGCCGCCTCGGCGAGTAGCGCCAGGCTGGAGTCGCCGCTGCACAGGACCACCAGTTCGGCGGGGGTTTGTCCAAGGTCGGCGATGTTGTCATCCGACACGAAACCGCCGGGCTGGGTCCTGAGCAGGTGCATGGCTTACACGCTGAGTGCGGCGCGCAGTTGCGCTTCGAGTAGAGCGGCGTCCAGTGCCTGGCCGATCAGCACCAGGCGAGTTGCGCGTGCTTCTTCGGCGCCCCACTGACGGTCGAAATGCTTGTCGAAACGCGTACCCACGCCCTGGATCAGCAGGCGCATCGGTTTATTTGGAATGGCAGCAAAGCCCTTGACCCGCAGGATGCCGTGCTTGACCACCAGTTGGGTCAGCGCGTCCATCAGCAGGCTTTCGTCGGCTTGCGGCAGCTCGATCGAAATCGAATCGAAGGCGTCGTGATCGTGGTCGTCATGATCGTCGTCGCCATCGTGATGATGGTCGTGGTGGCTGTGGCGGCTATCGATGTGTTCTTCGGAGCCGGCACCCAGGCCGATCAGCACGTCCAGTGGCAGGCGACCGCTGCTGGCTTCGATGATTTTGACCGCCGGCGGCAACTCTTCGGCGACTTCCAGGCGCACGCGGGCCAGGTCTTCAGGGTTGATCAAGTCGGCTTTGTTGAGGATCACCAGGTCAGCGCTGGCCAGTTGGTCGGCGAACAGTTCGTGCAACGGCGATTCGTGGTCCAGGTTCGGGTCGAGCTTGCGCTGGGCATCGACTTGATCCGGGAAGGCGGCAAACGTACCGGCGGCCACCGCCGGGCTGTCGACCACGGTGATCACCGCATCGACGGTGCAGGCGCTGCGGATTTCCGGCCACTGGAAGGCTTGCACCAAAGGCTTGGGCAGGGCCAGGCCGGAGGTTTCGATAAGGATATGATCGAGGTCACCGCGACGGGCCACCAGCTCGCGCATCACCGGGAAGAATTCCTCCTGGACGGTGCAGCACAGGCAGCCGTTGGCCAGTTCATAGACGCGGCCGTTGGCTTCTTCTTCGGTGCAACCGATGGAGCACTGCTTGAGGATCTCGCCGTCGATGCCCAACTCGCCGAATTCATTGACGATCACCGCAATGCGGCGACCCTGGGCGTTATCGAGCATATGGCGCAGCAGCGTGGTTTTGCCCGAGCCGAGAAAGCCGGTGACGATGGTGACGGGAAGTTTGGCCAGTGTTTTCATCGGATGCCCTGTGACGTAGGTGGCGGGCATACGGGACGACGACCGGCAACGCGCACGCGTGCCTGGAAGAGTTCGCCACCGGATCACCCCGCCCGGTTGAAAGTGAGAATCTGTGACGAGGCAGGTCTCCTGGCTGACGGTGCGCCGGCCTGGGGCCTGGCATTCGCTGCGCCTTCCCGCCGGGCTCATGGATTGAGCCAGCAGTGGCGTGGCAGCGAACATCACCGTTCACAGTTGCGGGGGCAGCCGCGGCATTGACCGCGTTCCCTTCTTAGCTTCGACAAACGCCGAAGAACCTCGAAAGCGCAAGGCTACGCATGGTCTTGGGGCGGGTCAATGCTTGCGATCCCTGCGGCGATCCGACAAGCCCCCTCGCCACAATGTGCTGTACAAATCTCAAGTGAGAACCCTTGCCAATTGACGCCCAACCCTCCCCCATGCTCTCCTACGCACCTTGTTACGGGTGCCCTTCACAGGGTGAAACGGGAAACCGGTGAATCATGTGCTTTACTCTAAAGCCATGTCAGTCCGGTGCTGCCCCCGCAACGGTAAACGAGTGAAGCTTCAAATCCACTGTGCCACATGGCATGGGAAGGAGATGCTTTCTGGTTCAGGCGCAAGCCTTTGCCCCTCGTGAGCCCGGAGACCGGCCCGCAACACAAAGTGACCTGTACGGTCACTGAACCAACAAACCCGCGGTGGGCGGGCGCTGTTCGAACCTCTGCGCGCTCGCTCGTGCAGGGCTTTGCATGCGCTCTTATTCCCCGCTGACAGACCAGAGGGATACGCCATGTCGATCATCAGCAGCACCGGCCACAGCACTGCCAGCACCACCGCTTCCCTGACCCAACGCCTGACCGCCGCTGTCTGTGCGTCGATCCTGGGTGCTAGCCTTGTGTATTTTGCCGGTTTCTCGCACATCGAAGCGGTGCACAACGCCGCCCACGATACCCGCCACAGCTCCGCGTTCCCGTGCCATTGAGACCTGCCGACATGATCAAGCGTATTGCGCAAACCGCAGGTTTCACCGGGCTGCTGGCCGCCCTGTTGCTGACCTTGCTGCAAAGTTTCTGGGTCGCCCCTTTGATTCTGCAAGCCGAGACTTACGAAAAAGCCGAACCGGCCGCAGTTGAAATGCATGAACATGCCGATGGCGCCATGGCTGGCCACACTCACGATGCACAAGCCTGGGAGCCGGAAAACGGCTGGCAGCGCGTGCTGTCGACCACCGGTGGCAACCTGGTGGTGGCGGTCGGTTTCGCCCTGATGCTGGCGGGCCTGTACACCTTGCGCGCACCGACCAAAACCTCCCAGGGCCTGCTCTGGGGCCTGTCCGGTTATGCGACCTTTGTGCTCGCACCGACCCTCGGCTTGCCGCCTGAATTGCCGGGTACTGCCGCCGCTGACCTGGCGCAACGTCAGCTCTGGTGGATTGGCACCGCTGCCTCCACAGCAGTCGGCATCGCCCTGATCGTATTCAGCCGTCACTGGCCGATGAAGCTCCTCGGCGCGGCGATCCTCGCCGTTCCCCATGTGATTGGCGCACCGCAACCGCAAGTGCACTCGATGCTTGCGCCGGAAGCCCTGGAAGCCCAGTTCAAAATCGCTTCGCAGCTGACCAACGTGGCGTTCTGGCTGGCCCTGGGCCTGATCAGCGCCTGGTTGTTCCGCCGCAAAAGCGAAGGCCAATACCACGCATGACAGATGCCAGCACAGCGCCGACCCTGGTGGTCGGTCTGGGCTGCCAGCGGGGCTGCCCGGTCAGTACGTTGCTGGCGTTGCTCGACCAGGCGTTGGCAGCGCACCAGATTGCGCGCCATGAAATCAAGGCTTTGGCCAGCATCGATTTGAAGCGTGATGAACCGGCCCTGGTCGAGTTGGCCACGCAATTGGGGGTGCAATTGATGTATTTCAGCAGCCAGCAATTGGCGGCTTATGAGCATCAACTCAGCCACCAATCGCAGATCGCCTTCGAGCGCACCGGTTGTTACGGCGTCGCGGAAAGTGCCGCGCTCGCCCTCGCCGAACAACTGATCCAGGCGCCCGCCAAACTGCTGATTCCCCGACAAAAATATGCCCAGGCAACCTTGGCATTGGCCGGCGCAGCCTAAAATCCCCGATAATCCCCACCCTCGATCATGAACATTCTTCATCTGAAGTTTTGTTCACCCCCTTTTTCCCACAGGTACCGACGATGACCGTCTACTTCATTGGCGCGGGTCCCGGCGACCCCGAACTGATTACCGTCAAGGGCCAGCGGCTGATCCGCAGTTGCCCGGTGATCATCTATGCCGGTTCTTTGGTGCCTGCTGCGGTGCTGGAAGGTCATCGTGCCGAGCAGGTGATCAACAGTGCCCCATTGCACCTGGAACAGATCATCGACTTGATCAAAAACGCGCACGGCAAAGGCCAGGACGTGGCCCGCGTGCACTCCGGGGACCCGAGCCTGTATGGCGCGATTGGCGAGCAGATTCGTTATTTACGTGAACTGGGCATTCCCTTTGAAATCATCCCTGGTGTGACGGCCACGGCCGCGTGTGCCGCGTTATTGGGTGCCGAACTGACCCTGCCGGACATCTCACAGAGCGTGATCCTGACTCGCTACGCCGACAAAACCGCCATGCCACCTGGAGAGGATTTCTCCAGTCTGGCGCAGCACGGCGCGACCATGGCGATTCATTTGGGGGTTAATCACCTGGCGAAAATCGTTGAGGAGCTTGTGCCACATTACGGTGCCGACTGCCCGATTGCGGTGGTGCACCGCGCGAGCTGGCCGGATCAGGATTGGGTGGTGGGAACGCTTGAGGACATTGCCGGGAAGGTTGAAGCCAAGGGCTTTCGCCGTACGGCGTTGATTCTGGTGGGCCGGGTGCTGGGCAGTGATCATTTCAGTGAATCGTCGCTGTATCGCGCGGGGCATGCCCACCTTTATAGACCCTGATTCACCACCAACCCTGTGGCGAGGGGGCTTGCCCCCGTTCGGCGGCGTAGCCGTCGCAAAACCTGTGCCCCCGTACAAAAGCCGGGACTGCTTCGCAGCCCAACGGGGGCAAGCCTCCTCGCCACAGGTTTCCAATTTCCCATAAAAAAACGGCGCTCACGGGGCGCCGTTTTTTATGTTTCGCAGCGAACACCTTAGTAATAGGCGTTTTCTTTCTGCGTGTGGTCGGTCACGTCGCGAACACCTTTGAGCTCCGGAATGCGCTCGAGCAAGGTGCGCTCGATGCCTTCCTTGAGCGTCACGTCCGCCTGGCCGCAGCCCTGGCAACCGCCGCCGAACTGCAGGACGGCGATGCCGTCTTCGACCACGTCGATCAGGCTGACCTGGCCGCCATGGCTGGCCAGACCCGGGTTGATCTCGGTTTGCAGGTAATAGTTGATGCGCTCGTTGACCGGGCTGTCGGCGTTGACCATCGGTACTTTGGCGTTCGGCGCCTTGATGGTCAGTTGGCCGCCCATGCGGTCGGTGGCGTAATCGACAACCGCGTCGTCCAGGAAGGCTTCGCTGAAATTGTCGATGTACGCGGTGAAGCTTTTCAGCCCCAGCGCGGTGTCTTCGGGTTTTTCTTCGCCCGGCTTGCAGTAGGCAATGCAGGTTTCGGCGTACTGGGTGCCAGGCTGGGTGATGAAGACGCGGATGCCGATGCCCGGGGTGTTCTGCTTGGAGAGCAGATCAGCCAGGTAATCGTGGGCGGCGTCGGTAATGGTAATAGCGGTCATGGAAACTCCTCGCAGGCTTGGGCGCAGTTTACGCCAATCGAGGCGCCGGACAAAGTCCCAGTATTTTTGTCAGGAAAGAAATCCTTTCCTTGTAGGAGCTGGCTTGCCAGCGAAGGCGTCAGACCAGTCGACATATGGCTTGACTGTCTCGGCCTCTTCGCTGGCAAGCCAGCTCCTACAAGGTGTTGCTTCAGAGGTTCTCGTAGCGATTCATGTCCAGCACGCCCTCTTCCACCGAGTCGGTTTCGTGGATGTAGCGGCTCATGTCGTGGAAATACGGCCAGAATTGCGGATGACTGCGGCGGATGCCCCAGCGTTCGACGATTTTCTCGAAGCTGTCGCTGTCCCTGGCGTTTTCCATCGCATCGACGAACGCCGGCACCTGATCGGCCGGGATGTTGAACATGAAGTTCGGGTAGCTGCTGAGCACGCCCGGATAAATGGTCAACGTGTCGAGCCCAGGCTGATAACGCAGCGATTCGCCGAGCAGGAACGCCACATTGCTGTGCGCTCGGTTGCGCAGCAGGCTGTAGACCTCGCGTTTGCCGCTGCCGGTTCCGACGCGCAGCAGGGTTGCTTCCGGCAGTTGATCGATGACTTTGAGCCCCGCCGCCGGGCGCGACGTCAGGCGGCTCAACGCCTGCTCGGCCGTTTGCAGGTCGGGGTCGATGTTCGGCCGCGAGCAATACGCACCGTCGCAGCGGTTGATCGGATCCGGCCGGGCATTGAGGTCACCGTAACGGGCCAGCAACTGCATGGCAAAGTCGCGCTTGGGGTCCTGCGGGTTGAGTTTGAGCGCAGTCGGCGTGTCGTCATCGATGGCCTCGTAGTCGAGCCACATCTTGAATTTGCCACTGTTCTGGTACCAGTCGTCGAGGTAGGCATCCCGCGAGTCCGCCGGCATCAGGCGCAGGAAGTTCTGCTCGGCGCCGTTGCGGATCAGGTCGAAATACAGCCGTGTCTGGGCCTGATGGGAGACATTGCCAAACACATCAAAATTGACCGCCAGTTGATAGTAGGTGCGCTCCAGCAGGGGATAGTCGAACAGCCACATCGTCTGCGGCACGTCGCCAATCAAGCCTTTGGTCACCGAGGCGCTGTCGAAGTGACGGAAGATGCTCAGCAGCGCGTTGTCGTTGCCGGCCCACAGGGTCGACCAGCTCGGCGCGGGTTGATCGGCGTAACTGTCGCGGCGCAGGGCCTCGTATTCGTTGCGCTTGTCGCGGTAGTCATGCCACAGGCTCAGCACGCTGCCGACGTCGTCGTTCTGCCCTGGCATCGCCAGCAACGGTGTGGCTTGCCCGCGATAATTCGGATCGGTGATATAGAGGTCGTGTTCCGGCGCCTGGAACAGGGCCCAGAAATTGTCGCGAATCACATCAGTGGCGATCTGCCCGCGACACACCGGGCCGCGAATGAACGTGCGCACAAAGTATTCGGCGTTATCGAGCATGAACTGATAGCGCGCCTGGGCCGGAATGGCCTCGAAGGTAGCAAACGGGTTGGCCCGGCTGTGCGGTCCATAACCCGGCAGCGCGTTGACCTGCCAGCTGCCGTTGTAGAACAGGCTCTTGACCCGCGCCATCTTCGCCGCGCTCAGCGGATAGGTGATGTGGGTCTTGTGCACGATCACGCCCTGCACCGGCCACAAGCGGTAGTAGAACTGCGAGCCCGGGTCATCGTTCGGGCGACGGGTGTTGATCACGTCGATCGGCTGGCCGGACGGGGTGCGCGATCGCACCCACTGGAAGAAATGCCCCGGCTCGCCGTCCTTGAAGTAGAGATGCGCGAGGAACCAGTGCTCATACAGCCAACGCCCGACCAGGCTTTCCCGGGCACCCGGCGCATTGAGCAGGTTTTCCCACTGCAGCACTTCCTGGGCTTCCTTGGCACTCGGGGCCAGCGCCTGCTGGTCGATGGGCGCTCCGGCCGCCAGCCAGCGCTGCAACGTCTGGTATTGCTGATCGGTCAGGCCGGTCACTGCCAGCGGCATGCCCTCTCTCGGTTGCGCGGCGGCATAGGCGCCGAATTCCGCCGGCATGGCGCACATGTTTTCCCGGTTCAGGCCCAGGACGATGTCTTCCGCCAGCTTGGCATTGGGTTGCAACGGGGTGTTATGGCCCAGCTCCAGCATCCGCGCCATCAACGCGGCCTGACTGCCCTGGGCATCGAGTACCGAGTAGAAGCCCTTTTGCTGCCAGGCCTGTTTGCCGGAGGCGTCGTAGAAAATCCGCGTCGGTGCCACCGCTGTACGACGGTCGCCGTCATACACCGGGACTTTCGTCGCGCCCCGCGCCGCGCCCTCGCCACTGCCCAGGTTGAGCTGACAAGCGGCGTCGTTGCAGGCATGGCAGGCCACGCACTTCTCGGTGAAGATTGGCTGGATGTCGCGGCTGTAGGAAATGGCAGAAGAAATGGCCGGACTTTGCGCCGCAGCGCCCCAGCTAAAAAACAACAGCAATGCGCTGATGACGAAGCGATACGACATGTCCCTGGTCCTGAATCCTGAAAAAACGCCGCGATTCTACCGGTCCAGCCTCCTTGCCAACATGAACGATATTCATGCAAATCCGAGTCATGCTCTAAAAGCGCACAGGTTTGCTATTATCCGGACCCTTCGTCATGGCCTTACCGAGTAGTCCAAATGTCCGATCGCAGCGTTCGCCTTCAAGCTCTCAAGCACGCCCTCAAAGAGCGCATCCTGATTCTCGATGGCGGTATGGGCACGATGATCCAGAGCTACAAGCTCGAAGAGCAGGATTATCGCGGCAAACGCTTCGCTGACTGGCCAAGCGATGTCAAAGGCAACAACGATTTGCTGGTACTGACTCGCCCGGACGTGATTGGCGGTATCGAGAAAGCCTACCTCGACGCCGGCGCCGACATTCTGGAAACCAACACCTTCAACGCCACCCAGATTTCCCTGGCGGACTACGGCATGCAAGGCCTGGCGTATGAATTAAACGTAGAAGGCGCACGCCTGGCGCGCAAGGTCGCCGACGCCAAGACCCTGGAAACCCCGGACAAGCCGCGCTTCGTCGCCGGTGTGCTCGGCCCGACCAGCCGTACCTGCTCGCTGTCCCCGGACGTGAATAACCCCGGCTACCGCAACGTGACCTTCGATGAACTGGTGGAAAACTACACCGAGTCCACCAAGGGCCTGATCGAAGGCGGCGCCGACCTGATCCTGATCGAAACCATCTTCGACACCCTCAACGCCAAGGCGGCGATCTTCGCCGTACAGGGCGTGTTCGAAGAACTGGGCATTGAATTGCCGATCATGATTTCCGGCACCATCACCGACGCCTCGGGCCGTACCCTGTCGGGCCAGACCACCGAAGCGTTCTGGAACTCCGTGGCCCACGCCAAGCCAATTTCCGTCGGCCTCAACTGCGCCCTGGGTGCCAGCGAATTGCGCCCGTACCTGGAAGAGCTATCGAACAAGGCCGGCACTCACGTCTCCGCGCACCCGAACGCCGGCTTGCCGAACGAATTCGGTGAGTACGACGAACTGCCGTCGCAAACCGCCAAGGTCATCGAAGAATTCGCCCAGAGCGGCTTCCTCAACATCGTCGGCGGCTGCTGCGGCACCACACCGGGTCACATCGAAGCCATCGCCAAGGCTGTGGCCGGTTACGCACCGCGTGAAATTCCGGACATTGCGAAGGCCTGCCGCCTCTCGGGCCTGGAGCCGTTCACCATTGATCGCAGCTCCCTGTTCGTGAACGTCGGCGAGCGAACCAACATCACTGGTTCCGCCAAGTTCGCCCGCCTGATCCGCGAAGACAACTACACCGAAGCCCTGGAAGTCGCCCTGCAGCAGGTCGAGGCCGGCGCCCAGGTGATCGACATCAACATGGACGAAGGGATGCTCGATTCGAAGAAGGCCATGGTGACCTTCCTCAATCTGATCGCCGGTGAACCGGACATCTCCCGCGTACCGATCATGATCGACTCCTCCAAATGGGAAGTGATCGAAGCCGGCCTGAAATGCATCCAGGGCAAGGGCATCGTCAACTCGATCAGCATGAAAGAAGGCGTCGAGCAGTTCATTCACCACGCCAAACTGTGCAAGCGCTACGGCGCGGCGGTAGTAGTAATGGCCTTCGACGAAGCCGGCCAGGCCGACACCGAAGCGCGCAAGAAAGAAATCTGCAAACGCTCCTACGACATCCTGGTCAACGAAGTGGGCTTCCCGCCGGAAGACATCATCTTCGACCCGAACATCTTCGCCGTGGCCACCGGTATCGAAGAACACAACAACTACGCTGTGGATTTCATCAACGCCTGTGCCTACATCCGTGACGAGCTGCCGTATGCGCTGACCTCCGGTGGCGTGTCCAATGTGTCGTTCTCGTTCCGCGGCAACAACCCGGTGCGTGAGGCGATCCACTCGGTGTTCCTGCTGTACGCCATCCGCGCCGGGCTGACCATGGGTATCGTCAACGCCGGGCAACTGGAGATCTACGACCAGATCCCTGTGGAGCTGCGCGATGCCGTTGAAGACGTGATCCTCAACCGCACCCCGGAAGGCACCGACGCCCTCCTCGCCATCGCCGACAAGTACAAGGGCGACGGCAGCGTCAAGGAAGCCGAGACCGAAGAGTGGCGCAACTGGGACGTCAACAAGCGTCTGGAACACGCACTGGTCAAGGGCATTACTACGCACATCGTTGAAGACACCGAAGAATCGCGTCAGTCCTTCGCCCGTCCGATCGAAGTGATCGAAGGCCCGTTGATGTCCGGCATGAACATCGTCGGCGACCTGTTCGGTGCCGGCAAAATGTTCCTGCCGCAAGTGGTGAAATCCGCGCGCGTGATGAAGCAGGCCGTGGCGCACCTGATCCCGTTCATCGAGCTGGAAAAAGGTGACAAACCAGAAGCCAAGGGCAAGATCCTGATGGCCACGGTGAAAGGCGACGTGCACGACATCGGCAAGAACATCGTTGGCGTGGTGCTCGGTTGCAACGGCTATGACATCGTCGACCTGGGCGTGATGGTCCCGGCAGAAAAAATCCTGCAAGTGGCCAAGGAACAGAAGTGCGACATCATCGGCCTCTCCGGCCTGATCACCCCGTCGCTGGACGAGATGGTCCACGTCGCCCGCGAAATGCAGCGCCAGGATTTCCACCTGCCGTTGATGATCGGCGGCGCGACCACCTCCAAGGCGCACACGGCGGTGAAAATCGAGCCCAAGTACAGCAACGACGCGGTGATCTACGTCACCGACGCCTCCCGCGCCGTGGGCGTGGCGACGCAGTTGCTGTCCAAGGAATTGAAGCCCGGTTTCGTCGAGAAAACCCGCCAGGACTACATTGAAGTTCGCGAGCGTACTGCCAACCGCAGTGCCCGCACCGAGCGCCTGAGCTACGCCGCGGCGATTGCCAAGAAGCCGCAGTTCGACTGGGCGAACTACACGCCGGTCAAGCCGACCTTCACCGGTACGCGGGTGCTGGACAACATCGACCTCAACGTTCTGGCCGAGTACATCGACTGGACGCCGTTCTTCATTTCCTGGGACCTGGCCGGCAAGTTCCCACGCATCCTTGAAGACGAAGTGGTCGGTGAAGCCGCGACTTCGCTGTACAAGGATGCCCGTGAAATGCTGACCAAGCTGATTGACGAGAAGCTGATCAGCGCCCGTGCCGTATTCGGTTTCTGGCCAGCCAATCAGGTGCATGACGACGACATCGAACTGTATGGCGATGACGGCAAGCCCATGGCCAAGCTGCATCACCTGCGCCAGCAGATCATCAAGACCGATGGCAAGCCGAACTTCTCCCTGGCCGACTTTGTTGCACCGAAGGACAGTGAAGTGACCGACTACGTGGGTGGTTTCATCACCACCGCCGGTATCGGCGCCGAAGAAGTGGCCAAGGCCTACCAGGACGCGGGCGACGACTACAACTCGATCATGGTCAAGGCCCTCGCCGACCGTTTGGCCGAGGCCTGTGCCGAATGGCTGCACCAACAGGTGCGTAAAGAGCATTGGGGTTATGCCAAGGATGAAGTGCTGGATAACGAGGCGTTGATCAAGGAGCAATACAGCGGCATCCGCCCTGCTCCAGGCTACCCGGCCTGCCCGGATCACACCGAGAAAACCCAGTTGTTTACCCTGCTCGATCCCGAGGCCGAGGAAATGCGCGCCGGCCGTAGCGGCGTGTTCCTCACCTCAAGCTACGCCATGTTCCCGGCGGCAGCGGTCAGCGGCTGGTACTTCGCGCACCCGCAGGCGCAATACTTCGCCGTGGGCAAAATCGACAAGGACCAGGTGCAGAGCTACACCTCGCGCAAAGGCCAGGAGCTGAGCGTGACCGAGCGCTGGTTGGCGCCGAACCTGGGTTACGACAACTAAGCGGTATTGCCGACCGCGGTACTGAGGTCGGCAGTAATCCATTGTGGGAGCAAGCCTGCTCGCGATTGCGGACCATCAGCCAACATCGATGTTGAAGGGTGTTCCGCTTTCGCGAGCAGGCTCGCCCCCACATGAGTTAGCCAGTGGCTGATCTAGCTATTGCTGGCCGAAGTCCCTGGCAGTGATTGTTCATTTGTCAGCTGCGAGACCTCCTTGCGGGACAACTCGATCATCTTCACATTGCGTGCCGCCGCCAACTCAAAGAGCTGATTCATGAACACGGCATCGTCGGCGTCATCGCCTCCCTCATCTTCCCCGCCCTGGTTCTCCACTTCATCGAGTGCCTGAAAGTCTTCCGGGTACTTTTCCTTGAGATAACTCACCCAGTAGTCACGCTGGATCAAGTCTTCGAAAAACCCGTCGGAGCGCTCCGCATGGACGATTTCCACGCGCGCATCTGTCAGTTGTTGGCGGGTGACACCCGAGGCATACGTCATGTGTTTGGGCTGGCCTGGCAGGATCAATCCGTCATCCCACCCTTCGGTCAGGCCGATTCGATAGCCCAGGCGAACCTCGGCCTCATCCGCACCGGTACGCGTCGCGGCTTTGGTCGCCAGTTCATCGACCTTGTCCAGTCGAAACAGCTGCCGGGACAGTTTCAGCAGGGCTTGACCCTTTACACCCAGGCGTCCTGGCGGAATGTCGAGCAAGGCGTTGTGGGTGAACACCTGGCTTTCGAGCCCGCTGAACGTGAGGATTCGCCCGTCGACACAGGTGCCATGGGACGCCGAACTGGCGAACAGGACTTCACGAAGTTCGCTGTTGCTGGCCGCCGCTTCCATGACTGTCCAGACCCGCCGAGTCAGGTCGGCACTGGCCACGCGAAACTCCTGGGTGTCCTGCAAGCGCGAGAGCAAATGAAAGAACGCGGCATTGTCCGGCTCGGCCGCCAGTTGATCCCAGATCAGGGTTTTACCGGCCAGTTCCTCCCGGGCCGCATTGGCCAGCCAGGGAGCCATTTGCGCGGCGTCCTGCTCAACCTCGGGCAGTTCTTCATCCGACTCGATGCTGTCGGTGTCGCTTTGGTCGTGAGCGTCATCCAGCAGCTCGTCAAGTTCGGCGCGCGAGAGCCCCAGCACAGTCTCGCGTGCCCCTGCATCACGGTAGGCCCTCAAGCGCTCAAGGCTTTCGAGCACCAGATTGTTGTCGCTCAGGTCGATGCCGATCATCAGCACGTTGTGGCTGCCGTCCAGAGCACGTGCTGGAACCGATGCGATCCCGTTACCGCTCAAATTCAGGACTCTGAGGGAGCTGGCGTCCAGCACGCCTCCCGGCCATTGCGTCAGGCTGTTATTGCGCAGATCGAGTGTCACCAGCGCTTCGAAAACGTCGAGATCGAAAGTACCCAGCTCGTTGTAGCCCAGATCCAGCCACTTCAGACGCTCCAGGTTACTCAACGAGGCCGACACGTGTTCGGCATCGTCGAGCCGGTTCGAAGACAGTTCCAGCCGCTCGAGTGTGCTCATGTGCTGGACCGGCTCGGGTATGGCCTCCAGCCCATTGCCATTGAGTTCCAGCGTCTTGAGGCGGGTAAAGGCCGTGAGGAATCCGTCGGAGCCCGTGCGCGTGAGTTTTACACCGGTCAGGTTCAGCCGAGCGATATGTGCGAACGTGACCGGCATTTCCGGCAGATCGCCCAGTTGCAGGCCGCTCAGATCCAAAACGGTATTGCCTGCACCCTCCACGCCCGTCAGGCCTTCGCGCCAGCATTCGAGGATGCGCAAAGCGCCCAGCCTGCGAGTGCTCGAGGACATCATCCAGCCTGTTCCACTCACTCCCCGCGTAAAGATCCAGCCGTTCAATTCACGCGTCAGCGCTTCGAAGGACTGTTCCCAGCCCGCCAGGCGCTCGCTGATTTGCAGCTCGGTCGTCCCACCCTCGCGCATCTGTTGCAGCGCGTGCAAGGCGTCCTCATCCGCCAGTGTCGGCTTCAAGCGTTGCAAACGCTGTGCGAAAACCTGCGCCCCGTCTCCCACCGGAATTTCAGGTAACGTCAATAAATGCTGCGCGATGGAAAGCCCGCTCTCGGACGGCGGGAAACCCAGCGGTATCGGCTCCAGGGCGAACCGTTGCAAGGTGCCCTCTGGCAGTACCCTGGCCACTTCTATCTGCTGCCAGGCGTTCTTTAGCCTTGCACTTGCCTGAGGGGTCAAGGGTGAACCGCCGAGGTGGGTTTTGAGCAAGATCTGATTTTCCAACACCGCCGGCAGCTCGGAAATCTCGCTGTCGCGCAAGTCCAGCCAGCTCAGCGCAGGCAAATCCTGGGCGCCTGCCGGCCACGCCTGCAGCGTTGTTGAGCGCAGGTCCAAGGCCTTGAGGCCCGTCATCGCTCCGATATCCAGGCGGTTCAAGGGGTTGCCGCTCAGGTCCAGATATTCGAGCGTCCGCCACTTGTCGAGGCTTCGCTGAACCGCTGAGTTGACCACAATGTCGTTATTGGAGAGATCCAGCTGAGTCAATTTGCCGAGATCGTCGGGGGACACAGGGATATCAGTCAGACCGCCACTGCGCAGATCGAGTCTTTGCAATTCGGAAAACCTGCTGACGAAAGCACGCACCTGGGATGCCGGCGCTTTACTCCCGCGCAAATACAGCGTTTGCACCTCTAGAAACGCTCCCGCTGGTAGCTCAGGGTAATCACTCAATCCCAGGTTTGGCAGGTCCAGCACCGTCGCGTCGCCCGTCGCGCCATAGCGCTTGAATACGCCATTGCGCCAGCAAGTTCTCAAGGCATTTGCCATTAATGTCCGACCTGTGATTTCGTTGATCGCCGTTGGCCTTTCCAGCGCACGATACGACCAGTCATTAAGGCTACGGTTGAGTACATGCTGTTGCTCACTCATGGCCTCGATCGCCGCGTACCGCGCCTCGGCGTCCTGCCATTGCTCGACGAACCGATTGAACAAGACCTCGTGATTCTCGTTGATGCCATGACCAATGCGACTCAACTCACCCTTGCAGTACCCCCTGATCATCCCCTCAAGATCAACACGGTATGGAGGCTGCCTTTTGGCGAACTCATACGCCGGCCTGAAATCTTCACGAAGGAAACTCGACCAGTCCAGCGACAGCCCGGACCACAGTTTTTCATGTCCGTTGAAAATGCGATCCGGCAAGGTTCTGATCCCGGTGTCCTTGAGGTTCAATCGCTCAAGTCGCGGCAGTTCGAGCACGCCGGCGGGCCATTCCATCAACGAAGGCGCCAGCACTTCCAGCAGGCGCAGGTTACGCAACTGGCTGACATCCAGCGCAATCGGCGTATACCCAGAACAATAGACATTGAGGAACTCAAGCCGGGTCAAGGCACCCAGCCTCGCCGGCATGTCGGCCGCGTAGGGCACTGTTGCATACAGGCTCAAGTCGACCAGCTCGGGCATCCTGCCGATGCTCTGGGGTACATTGCTGAACTGCTCACCCGTGGCGTTGATCCGCAGCTTTCTCAACCTGGGGAAATTCGCCAACAACGCATCGGCGTTGGCATCGGTGATGCACCGACCCCGAACGTACAGGTCCTGCACGTGGGAGAAATCGGCCGATAACGCAGGCAGCGCATCATCACAAGTCAATTCAAGCAAGGTGAATTGTGCATACCCGCCGGCCAACGGCGAGTTGCGCCAACTGTGCTTGAGCGCGTGTGCAACCGAGGCCTTGCCGCCCATCAAGTGCTCAAAAGCGGAATTCGATGCCGGCTCGCCGACCCATTGATCAAGCGTCGACTCAAGCGTTTCCCATTCCCGCAGGCGGTTCTGCAACAACCCGTAAATCTGCGCATCGGTTTTTCCCGCGCGCAGTTGCGCCAGGATAAAAGCGTTGGCCTGCTGTTCCGTCAATCCCGGATAGAGGTTGCGCACCCGCATCGCCAGTGAAGGATTGAGCCCCTGCCCGCGTCCGCTGGCGTAATACCCGACCAAGCGTTCGTTGACCCGTACCGGAGGCTTGAACCGCCCCTGCTTGCCGATGCGATTCTCCAGGCGTTCTGTCAACTCGGCACGATGGGCGCTGGCATAGTCGATGATCGCTCGGCGCAACTGGCTGCCTTGGGCCACATGGGGAACACCCAGCGCTCGACGTGCCCCATCCGGCATGGCGTGCATGATCGAGGGGTAGAAATTATCTTCATTTGGCGGCATGCCGTTAAGCGCCTCACCTCGCTCATCGAACGCCTGATAGGCAGGTCCCTTCTTGACCACATACTTGTGCGTGCCGGCGGTCTCACTGCCAATGCCATCGATCAGCGGGCCTTCGACGTGACCATCGCGCAGTTCCAGGCGCACACCCTGGGGCCAGCCCGGCAGTTTTTCCAGGCAATGCAGGACGAGCCACCGGCTGTCCGCCGAGACCAAACGCGCCTGATGCAGCCCGGCGAATGCATTATTGACTCGCTCCTGTCGGGCATACCAACGGCCCTCTTCCAGCAGCTTCAAGGGTATCCGCTGTGTCGTTTGCCACCTCGCCAGTTCTTCGGCATTGGCATCGAGCAAAACCCTGTTGGCAGCAGACTCGCTCAACCCAGGACACGCGCGCCGCAACACCGCCACCGGCCCCTCGCCCGCCTCGGCATTTCCCGGCCCCACCTCGAACGCCCGCAACAACTCAGCCAGCCCCGCAGGCGCCGGCAGATGATCGAGGTGCATCTTGCGCAGGGCATTGTCACTGGTCCCGCTGGCATCGGCGATGGTAAGCAGTTGTTCATCAGACAGGCCTTCGGTCGAATGACCCATGCGCCGCAACAGGGTCAGCCGATCCCACGCTAGAGGCCGCTCCAGCGTATGGCGCCAGGCACCGTGGCCGTTGTGCTCGAGAATCGGCCGCCAGGCACCCGTGTCGGAAGGATGCTTGATACGCCATTTTTTCAGCATTGAATCAAAGGTGATCTCATACACCTTGCCTGCCTGGCGGATGTAAGTCCTGCGGTTGGCGCGAAACTGTCCCAGGGCATTGGGGATGATGTCATCGCCCAGCTCAACGCTGCTTTCATAGGGCTTCAGGTCGGGTTTCCACAGCCGAATCGCGCCATCGGGGCGTTTGATGCTGTCCAGCCCTTCAACCACTGGCTCCGGCGCAACCGGCACCAGCTTGCCCAGCACCTTGCCGCCCCCCGCCATCGCCGCGATCAATGCCAGGTTTTCAGCGACATCCACCAGGTGCGCCTTGGCAGCAACGCGATCCCCCTCACTCCACTCGATGGCCCCCTCGAACGACTCGTACAGCATTTGCCCGGCCATTACCGTCAGCATGATCTCGCCCAGCACCGGTACGAACATCGACACCATGTTCAAGCCCAGCATGCCGATTTCCAGCAGGTGATTGAGCTTTGCCGCCCGCGCCCTCGCATCGACTTCAGCCGTCGGGACGGCATGGCTACGTGCGTCGGCAATGACCTTGGCGCGGTTTTGCTCGTAGAGATAAGTCCACAGGTCAGTGTTGGCGGACCAAATGCCGGCGACGCCATTTCGCGTCGTGCCCATGGGATCGAGGTAGGGATCATCCTCCGGTTCGCGCTTGCCCTGGATTTCCGGGGGCAGCTCCTTGATACCGATGAACGTGGAGAACGGCGCAATGTACTGGGCGACCTTGACCCAAATGGAATGCAACGGATCGTTCGGCGCATCCGCGCTTTTGCGGGTGAACTGGCTGAAGTAATAAGGGCGGTCGGCGTAAGCCACGAACTGACTGAAAAAGCGCTGGTGCGGGGTCGGCCTGCTATCGCCGGCAGACCGAGAATTGCCGGCCGTGAACTGGCGTGTGAACTCCTCGCGCAACTGCGCCGAGGTGTAGCGCTTGAGCGGATGTTCGGGGTCATGGGGAACGTAGACGATGAAATCGCTGGTATAGCGATACGGCTCGCTGATGCTGAACACCACACAGCCGGTCATCCGGCGCTTCATCAGGATGAGATCGCGAAACCAGACCTGCCTGCCGCCCATCCGCGGATGGACTTCCCCGCCAATGACTGCAAGGATCATCGCGTAGTCCTGCGGCTCGATGTCCTTTTTCAACAACGCCAGGTCGGCAGCCGCCCTCATGGCGGTTTTCTGGCTGTCGATGAATTGCTCGCGCAGGCTGGCTTCCACGCGCGCATCGGCGGGCTTAAAAAAAACCTGAACGAAGCTTTGATAGCGGGCGCCGATGTCCAGCGTTCGGCACAGCGACAGGAACTGCCTGACCGACATGCTCAACGCAACGTCCTTGAACGTGCCAGGGGTCGGTGTTTCGACGACGAACCCCGAATCTCGATGGAAGGCCCCTTCTTCACACTCTGACGCCTCGAAGTTATGCAGTGCCGCCTGGAGCAAGGACAACTTCATCACCTCGAAAGACGAGACTTCAACCTCGAACACCCCAACCTCCAGGGGGCGCCGCAAGCACACCCAGGTCTGGTTGACGTCGACGTCGACCGAAAACCTGTCCTTGAGCGCCTGGGCCAGAATCGGCCCGGCGAACGTTTCGGCATCGTGCAGCGCGGACATTGTCTGGTCCAGCCGGGACTGCGCGACAAAACTGGCGTTGAAGCTGGCCGTCAGTGCCTGCTGTTGCGCACGGGAGGCGTGCACGTAATCGTCAGGCAGGCGTATAGGGCTTTCTCTGATCGCGGCGCGCCTTGGGGGTGTCGCGTTGATCAACCAATCGGGGGTCATGCGCTCAAGCGCTATGCTGTGCATGCTGCTTTTACCCGGCAGCGGTTTGAAAGGCGGCGAAGTACGGGATGAAATGTTCATGATGTCTCTCCTGGCAAATGGAGCGACAGGACACCATCCCGGGGCAGGACGGCTGCGGTAAATAGTTACCGCCCTGTCGAAAAGGCGAGACAAAGCGTTTCAGGCAGCCCCGGCATGAATCGACAGATTGACTATGCTGTGGGGACTTACATTCAGGCGAGGGATTTATGGACGATCCGGCCGACAACAAGCCGCCGACCTTCTGGCAAATGCTGCACAGCGTCATGGCAGCGGCATTCGGGGTACAGAGCGGGAAGAACCGGGCCCGTGACTTCACTCACGGCAAGCCCAGTCATTTTGTGATCCTGGGGATCCTGTTCACGGCGATTTTCGCACTGACGCTGTTTGCCATCGTCGAACTGGTGCTGCACTTTGCCGGGGTTTGAACCGGCTCAGTGCATCAGGGTTTGCAGGGTGAACGGATAGCGATACGACGTCGGTCGGCCCTTGGCGGACAACTTGTTAAAGTCCACGCCGAAATCCTGCGCGTTGCCCATCGCCAACAGTCGCCGGGCCTGTGTCCGATCGATCAGTTGCAACAGCGGGATCTGCCGGTCGCGTCCGCCGTACTGGCTGACGTCCACGCCTTCATCGTAATCATGCAATTGCACCAGCGCCCAGCCGCCCAGGCTGAAGTGCCCGCCGAGCAATACGCTCAGGCGACCGTCCAGCAGCGCCTGCAACGCTGCGGGCGAATTGTTGATCGCGCCAAACAACACGCCCTTGCCCGGCATACCGCCGGCCTCGACACAGGCCTGCATCACGCCGAGCGCCATCTCGTCATTCGCCGCCCAGACCAGCGACGTCTGCGGGTAGCGTTTGAACAACAACCGGGCCTGTTCGTAGGCGCGTTGCCGGGTCCAGCCTCCGTACACCAATTGGCGCAAACGCACTTGCGGGTGCTCGGCCAGCGCGCGCCGCATACCTTTCTCGCGATACTGCGCGGACGGGGTAATCTTCAACCCGGAGAAGGCCAGCAGATCAAGGGTCTGGCCGGAGGCCACCGGACCGTGCTGGCGGATCAGCTCCTTGAGCATCAGGTAACCGCCCTCCTCGTCATTGGGCACCAGGCTGCCGAGAAAGCCGGGATATTTATCAGGGCGGGCGTCGACCAGTTTCAGCTGATCCGGAGTCAAGGCGTTGTTGACCATGAACAGCTTCACCCCGCTGCCTTTGGCCAGGCGCAGGATTTCCGGGGCGATATATTGCTCGTTGACGAACACCAGGTAGTCCGGACGATTGTAGCCCTGCAGGGCTTCGCGAGCCTGGCGGACCGTGTTTTCCGAGACGCGGTCGGAATACTCGATGCGCAATTCCATCCCCAGGTCAGTCGCCGCGGCCTGCATGAACTGCGAGTAACTCACCCAGAACGCTTCCGTGGCGGTTCCCGGATTCAGGAACAACACTGACGCCGCCTGGGCACAAGTTCCCACACTCATGCCCAGCGTCAGCAATGCGCCACACAAAAACTTCAACATTGGTCGTCCGAGCCCCCGGAAATTCGCCGCGCATTATAACCAACGAACATCCGTAAAACGGCGATTTTTCCGGTTTTTGTCAGACAATCGTCGGTACCGGGCCCGGACGGGGTCGTTTACTGATGGCTGACCCAGAATACCGCCGTCCCCACGACCAGAATGATCAGGAACAAAATGGCCCAGGCATCAACGGTGCTATCGCTTTTCCGTGCTTTGGTTGGGTTGCTCATTGCATCGCCTCTTGTCGGTTTTATCGGTGATTGCAGAAGGACACGAGCAGAGTAAAGACGACGATTGCCCGCACCACAAACAGGGTCTTTGCAACAACGATTCTCATTAGGCGATTTGGTTCTTTACATATGCTCAAACATCACTTTTACGCATAAACGCAAACGGGTATATTGCCCCGGCTCCGTAGGGAGTGCGCGGCCGTGCGCGCAGAATTGCCGAGGTTTTATCGGACGCCAGCAAGCCAAAAAAACGCCGCTGTTTCCGACCGGCCCAAGCCTGAGAACAGGACTTATATGTACGTATACGACGAATACGATCAGCGGATCATCGAGGACCGCGTCAAGCAGTTCCGTGATCAGACCCGACGCTATCTGGCAGGCGAGCTGAGCGAAGAAGAATTCCGCCCCCTGCGCCTGCAAAATGGCCTCTACATTCAGCGTTTCGCGCCGATGTTGCGAGTCGCCGTGCCTTACGGCCAACTGACTTCGCGTCAGATGCGCATGATGGCCAGGATTGCCCGCGACTACGACAAGGGCTACGCCCACATCAGTACCCGGCAGAACGTGCAGTTCAACTGGCCGGCCGTGGAAGACATCCCGGACATCCTGGCTGAACTGGCGACTGTGCAGATGCACGCGATCCAGACCAGCGGCAACTGCCTGCGCAACGTCACCACCGACCAGTTCGCCGGTGTCGCCGCCGACGAACTGATCGACCCGCGCCCATGGTGCGAGATCGTCCGCCAGTGGACGACATTCCACCCGGAATTCGCCTACCTGCCGCGCAAATTCAAGATTGCCGTCAACGGTTCGACCGCTGACCGTGCCGCCATCGAAGTCCACGACATCGGCCTTGAGCCGGTGCACAACGCCGCTGGCGAACTGGGATTCCGTGTATTGGTCGGCGGTGGCCTGGGCCGTACACCGGTGGTGGGTGCGTTCATCAATGAATTCCTGCCGTGGCAAGACCTGTTGAGCTACCTCGACGCCATCCTGCGTGTGTACAACCGCTATGGCCGTCGCGACAACAAGTACAAGGCGCGGATCAAGATCCTGGTCAAAGCGCTGACGCCTGAAGTCTTCGCGCAGAAGGTCGATGCGGAAATGGAGCACCTGCGCGGTGGCCAGACCACATTGACCGAAGCCGAAGTGCAGCGCGTTGCCAAGCACTTCGTCGACCCGGACTACAAGGCGCTGGACAACCAGGCCGCCCGACTGGCCGAACTCGACAAAGAGCACCCGGGCTTCGCCCGCTGGCGCGTGCGCAACACCCTGGCGCACAAGAAGCCGGGTTATGTCGCCGTGACCCTGTCCCTGAAGCCGACCGGCGTTGCACCGGGCGACATCACCGACAAGCAGCTCGATGCGGTGGCCGACCTGGCCGACCGTTACAGCTTTGGTCAACTGCGCACCTCCCACGAGCAAAACATCATCCTGGCCGACGTCGAGCAGGACAAGCTGTTCGCGATGTGGGGCGAACTGCGCGAGCAAGGCTTCGCCACGCCGAACATCGGCCTGCTGACCGACATCATCTGCTGCCCTGGCGGCGATTTCTGCTCACTGGCCAACGCCAAGTCGATCCCGATTGCCGAATCGATCCAGCGCCGTTTCGACGACCTGGACTACCTGTTCGACATTGGCGAGCTGGACCTGAACATCTCCGGTTGCATGAACGCGTGCGGTCACCACCACGTCGGCCACATCGGCATTCTCGGGGTGGACAAGAAAGGCGAAGAGTTCTACCAGGTTTCCCTCGGCGGCAGCGCCAGCCGTGACGCCAGCCTGGGCAAGATCCTCGGCCCGTCCTTCGCCCAGGAAGCCATGCCTGACGTGATCGAAAAGCTGATCGACGTGTACATCGAACAACGTACCGAAGACGAACGCTTCATCGACACCTATCAGCGTATCGGGATCGACCTCTTCAAGGAGCGTGTCTATGCAGCGAATCATTAAGAACAACGAGGTCATCGACGAGACCTGGCACCTGCTGCCCAAGGATTTCAGCATCGACGAGATCACCAATTGCGACGACTACATCGTTCCGTTGCAGCTGTGGCGCGAACACAGCCGTATGCTCCTGGCCCGCGACGGCGGCCTGGGCATCTGGCTGGACGCCGATGAAGAAGCCGAGGAAATCGGTGAAGACGTGGCGCAGTTCCAGGTCATCGCCCTGAACTTCCCGGCCTTTACCGACGGCCGCAATTACTCCAATGCCCGCCTGCTGCGTGACCGCTACGGTTTCAAAGGCGAACTGCGGGCCATTGGCGATGTGCTGCGCGACCAGTTGTTCTACCTGCATCGCTGCGGTTTCGACGCGTTCGCCATTCGCGCCGACAAGGACCCGCATGAAGCCCTTGAAGGTCTGAAGGACTTCTCGGTGACCTACCAGGCCGCCACCGACGAACCGCTGCCGCTGTTCCGTCGTCGCTGACTGTCATACCAGGAACCCCGAGCCGGGGTTCCTGGTGTTTCACCCTTCCCGTCAAAAAACAGGGTGATCCTCCAGCGGAATCGGCCGCCCCATGGCAACCCGTCCATGACCCATAGCAACGCACTGCCCGATGGCCTGTCGGCCAATCGTTGCCAGATTTGCTGCCGGGCCTCACGCAAGTGTTCATTGCCCCACAGTTTCACCCGGTCCCGGGAGACCGCCTGCGCGAGTATGGCGTAGGGAACCAGCCACCGCGTTGCCGCAAGCAGGAAGGATCGACAACTGCCTAGACATTTCGCCGTGGGCGGGAGGATGTTGGAAGGATTCGCAGGGAAAAAAGAGTTCTTCACGCAACCCCGGGAAACTGTAGGAGCCAGCTTGCTGGCGAAGGACTCAAGTGCGCCGCGTTTATCCAGATCACACGCGTTATCGTTAACGACCTTTGCTGGCAAGCCAGCGCCTACAGGGGACCGTGTTTGAGTCGAAAATGAAGTGGCCTGCACGCCAGTGAAAGCACAAAAAAACCGGCGCAAATGCCCCGGCCTTTGGTTTCGGCGATAGGTAAGAGTGCATTACCAGAAGCGTTGCTGGATCAAGCGACTCCACCAGCTCAGCAGCACGCGGTCGACCGAGCCACTGGCCGCCATGCCGATGCGCTCGGGCAGGCTTTTGCGTTCGGCGTAATGCAGGTGATAAAGCTCGGACTGCTTGGCGCGCTCGGCGAGGTATTCATCGCTGGTCTTCAGTTCGTCGACCAGTTGATTGTCCAGCGCTGCGACGCCGAGCCAGATTTCGCCGGTGGCCACTTCATCGATCGCCAGTTGTGGGCGATAGCGCGACACGAAGTTCTTGAACAATTGATGGGTGATATCCAGGTCTTCCTGGAACTTTTCCCGGCCCTTCTCGGTGTTTTCGCCGAACACGGTCAGGGTACGCTTGTACTCACCGGCGGTCAGCACTTCGAAGTCGATATCGTGTTTTTTCAGCAGGCGGTTCACGTTGGGCAACTGCGCCACCACGCCAATCGAGCCGAGAATGGCGAATGGTGCGCTGATGATCTTCTCGCCGATGCACGCCATCATGTAGCCGCCGCTGGCCGCGACCTTGTCGATGCACACGGTCAAGGGCACGCCGGCCTCACGGATGCGCGCCAGTTGCGAGGATGCCAGGCCATAGCTGTGGACCATGCCGCCGCCGCTTTCCAGGCGCAGCACCACTTCGTCCTTCGGTGTGGCGAGGGTCAGCAAAGCGGTGATTTCATGACGCAGGCTCTCGGTGGCGGAGGCCTTGATGTCGCCGTTGAAATCCAGCACGAACACCCGCGGCCTGGCCTCGGGTTTCTTCTTCTGCTTCTTGTCGGTTTTAGCCTGGGTCTTGCGCAGGGCCTTGAGCTGGTCCTTGTCGAGCAAGGTTTGCTCCAGGCGCTCGCGCAGCCCTTTATAGAAATCATTGAGCTTGCTGACCTGCAACTGGCCCGACGACTTGCGCCGACCCTTGCTGCGCAAGGCCGCAAAACTGGCCAGGACCACCAGGATGGCAATCACCAGGGTCACAGTCTTGGCCAGGAAAATGGCGTACTCGGAAAAAAACTCCACAGGGACTCCTCAAACGATGCGCGGCTTTAACGCGCGGGATGCCTCCAGCATACCCATGCACCGACCTTGCGACCAGCCGTGAAACCTCTGGCAACAGGGCTGTAACGGGCATTTCAAACAAGCGTATGTTTTTTCATTGACAGCACACCGCCATCCTCATAACCTCGCCAAACCTTTAACGTACGGGGATGACGCGGACGTGGGCAGCATCTATT
Source organism: Pseudomonas sp. NFX15 (assembly GCF_049132105.1). NCBI lineage: Bacteria > Pseudomonadati > Pseudomonadota > Gammaproteobacteria > Pseudomonadales > Pseudomonadaceae > Pseudomonas > Pseudomonas sp. NFX15. The sequence goes on along the minus strand of NZ_JAFMPV010000011.1, from coordinate 108,476 downwards.
TGATTCGACATGGCCAGGCCTCCTTTGGTGCGGACGACTACGACGTCCTGTCGCCGATTGGCATTCGCCAGGCTGAAATCCTTGGCCGGCACCTGGCCGAACTCGGGATCAGCTTCGACCGTTGCCTGGCAGGCGACCTGCGCCGCCAGCAGGACACGGCCACCGGCGCGCTGGAACAATTCGCCGCCGTCGGCCTGCCGGTGCCGATCCTGGAAACCGACGCGGCCTTCAACGAATTCGACGCGGATGCAGTCATCCGCGCACTGCTGCCGGCGATGCTGCCGGACGAGCCCGAAGCCTTGAACATCCTGCGCAACGCCGCGCAAAACCGCGGTGAATTCCAGCGTATCTTCGCCCTGATCATCGAGCGCTGGCTCGCCGGCAGCCACGACACACCGGGCCTGGAAAGCTGGCTGGGGTTTGTCGAGCGGGTCCGGGCCGGTTTGAACCGCATCCTCGACCAGGCGGACAACACCCAGAAAATCGCCGTATTCACCTCCGGCGGCACCATCACTGCCCTGCTCCACTTGATCACCCAAATGCCTGCCCGCCAGGCCTTTGAAATGAACTGGCAAATCGTCAACACCTCGCTCAACCAGCTGAAGTTTCGTGGTCGCGAGGTGTCACTGGCTTCCTTCAACGGTCATGCGCACCTGCAGCTGTTGAAGGCCCCGGAACTCATCACGTTTCGCTGAGTCCGGACTATTGTGACCCTGGCTGTAACCACCCAGCTCTTATACCCAAGAAAGGATCGAACCATGACCTCCGTAGCAGACGCCGTACAAGCAATGAAAGCCAAGTTCAACCCAGCCGCTGCTGCCGGTCTGGACCTGGTCTTCGGTTTCCGCATCGACGACACCAAGAACTTCTCGCTGGTCGTTAAAGACCAGACTTGCGAGCTCAAAGAAGGCGAGAACCCGGACGCCCAGGTGACCCTGGTGATGGACGGCGAAACCCTGGAAGGCATCGTCAGCGGCGAGACCGACGGCATGCAAGCGTTCATGGGCGGCAAACTGCGCGCTGAAGGCGACATGATGTTGGCGATGAAACTGTCCGAGCTGTTCCCGTCGTAAGACCTGGCTCCTGATTTTCGGGAGCGTACCGGGCCGCAAACGAATCCCGCCCTTAGTGGCGGGATTTGTCGTTTTGGCTGCCCTGTGGCGAGAGGGCTTGCCCCCTCGCCACGGGTATGAGTGGTGTCAGTAAGGCATCCGCTCTTACAATGCCCGAACCCTCCCAACCGGCCACCCCATGGACATCGACCTCGCCCGCACCTTCCTCGAAATCGTCCGCCACGGCAGCCTGGCAGCGGCCGCGGAAAAACTCCATGTGACCCAGACCGCGATCACCGCCCGCGTGCAAAAACTCGAGAGCCAACTGGGCAGCACCCTGTTTATCCGCAACCGGGCCGGCGCGCGCCTGACACCCAACGGCGAGGCGTTCGTGGTGTACGCCAATCAGTTGGTGCAAACCTGGGAAGCGGCGCGCCGCGACTTGCCATTGCCCGAGGGCTATCGCGACGTGCTTCACATCGGTGGCGAGGTGAGCCTGTGCAACCCGCTGATGCTCGGCTGGGCCGGCGCCATCCGCCAAAAAATCCCCAGCCACGCCTTGCGCATGGAGATCCGCGACGGCGAGCACTTGCTACGCCAACTCGAACTGGGTGTGCTGGATGCGGCGCTGGTGTATCAGCCCGAGTATTGGCCGCGTTTGCAGGTCGAGCAGATTCTCGAAGAAAAACTCATCCTCGTGCGCTTGCCCAGCCAGCCCGACCCATACGTGTACATCGACTGGGGCCCCGACTTCCGCCGCCAGCACGATGCCGCCCTGCCGGAAAAAGCCAAGGCGGCGCTGACCTTTAACCTCGGCCCGCTGGGTTTGCAGTACCTTCTGGAAAACGGCGGCAGTGGTTACTTTCGCACCCGCGTCGTGCAGACGTATCTGCAAAGTGGCGTACTGGAACGAGTGCCCAAAGCTCCGGAATTCAGCTATCCGACCTACCTGGTCTACTCCCGCGACCGCGACTCACCGACCCTGCAACAGGCATTCGATCTGCTGCGCGAGGTCATCATTTGCGACGAAGACTGGTCGCAACGCTGGGACCCGCTCACCTGAAAACGCCTTGCACCGGATCATGGCCGTTGTGTCCTTGAGGTTAAGCCTGCCAAAACGCCGGAATCGACTAATCTGCTGGAGATAACAATAACGACAAGGTGATTGCAGTGAGGCAGACCACCGAAGGATTCCGCAGCCGTTACCGCGCGGCCATTCATCCGCTCTACAACCCTTGGCTGCACAGTGCTTTTGTCCTGTTGTTCGGGGCACTGGCGATCAGCCTTTTCTGGAGCAACGTGCATCAGATACAGCCAACGGAATGGCTGGCGGTACCCATCACGCTGCTGTTGTTCAACCTCGGCGTGTACCTGGTGCATCGTCATCTGGGGCATCACAAAAAGCGCTTCGCCCGGCTGTTTTATGCGCGCCACGCCGGCGACCACCACAGTTTTTTCGCCCCCGGCCATATGACCTATGACAGCGCCCGCGACTGGCGGGTGATTCTGTTTCCAGCGTGGCTGATCGTTTTGCACACCCTCGCTGTCGCCCTGCCGCTCTGGTGGCTGCTCAAGCAGCTCGATTCGAATGTCGCCGGTCTGGTTGGCGGTTTTCTGGTGCTCGGCTATCTGGCCTATGAAGTGTTTCATGCCTGTGAGCACCTGCCGCCGCACAATCCGGTCACGCGCTTGCCCTGGATCCGCCAGATGCGTCGGCTGCACGCACTGCATCACCGCCGCGAACTGATGCAGGAGCGAAATTTCAACATCGTTTTCCCGCTGATGGACTATTTGTTCGGCACCCTTTACTGGGAGCCGGAGACCGAACCGCTCAACCTGACGAGAACGCCCATGACCCGCATGCAGCATCAGATTGTCATCGCCGGACACCCGATCAACGTCCTGGCGTATGCCAGCACCGTGACCCTCTGGCCGCAATGGCATCCGTCGTCGCTGCGTATCGATGGGCCCAAAGGCCCGTTGCATGCCGGTGCACGTTTCGAGGAGGACATCCGCGCTGGCGGCCGTGACGGGCACTTGAGCTGGGAAGTGGCGGAGTACCTGCCTGGGCGGCGCTGGAGCGCGCGTGCCCAGGGCGATCATGGCCTGTCATTGGTGGTGACCTACGAATGCGATAGCGAAGGCAACGACACCCATTTCGTGCGCACCCTGGAGTATCAGTTCAGCGGCATCGCCATGCGAATGGCCAACCGCTTGCTGCTCAAGCGCCGCATCGATGCTGAATCGGCCGCGTCGCTGCAGGCATTGCGCGACATGGCGCAGAAATACCTGGCGGCGACAGGGGTCAGCGCGTGAGCAAAGCCCTTAAATGCGTACTGCTGATCATCATCGCCATCGGCGCTTTCCTGCTGTTGATGCCAACCAAGGTTCGGCCGGTGGCCTGGACGCCATCGCCGGCGCCGTCCCTGAGCAGCGGTGTCTACGCCGAGAATCAGCGACTCAAAGGCGTGGAGCGCGTCGGCGCCGCCAACATCGACGGACCGGAAGCCTTGTTGCTGGAGAACGACACGCTCATCACCGGCCTGCATGATGGTCGGCTGATTCGCACCAGCCTGGACGGCAACACCACCAAACTTCTGGCCCAAACCGGTGGCCGACCCCTGGGACTGGCCCGCCATCCCAATGGCCTGCTGGTGATCGCCGACGGCGTCAAAGGCTTGTTGTCACTCGATGCCCAAGGGCGTCTGGTGCCTCTGGCCACCGAGGCTGACGGTGTGCCCTTCGGTTTTACCGACGATGTGGCCATCGACAAGCCCGGCCACTTCGCGTACTTCAGTGATGCTTCCAGCCGCTTCGGTTATGGCCATGACGGCGACGCGATCATCGAACACGGCGGTGACGGACGCCTGCTGCGTTACGACTTCCAGACCGGCAAAACCACGATGTTGCTGGATAAGCTGGAGTTCGCCAACGGTGTGACGATGGGACCGGACGATGCCTATGTGCTGGTCAATGAAACCGGCGCCTATCGCATCAGCCGCTACTGGCTCAGCGGCCCCAAGGCCGGGACGCATGACCTGTTCATCGACAACCTGCCAGGCTTGCCGGACAACCTGTCGTTCAATGGTCACGACCGCTTCTGGGTGGCGCTGTATGCCCCGCGCAATGCCTTGCTCGACGCCACGGCGACTCGTCCCTTCGTGCGCAAGATGATCGTGCGGGCCATGACGGTCCTGCCCAAACCCGTGGAGAAACGCGGATTTGCCCTGGGCCTGGACCTTGAGGGCAAGGTCATCGCCAATTTGCAGGACGATAGCAAAGACAATTACTCCCCCATTACCACCGTGCGCGAATATGGTGAATGGCTGTATTTCGGCTCGTTGAAGGCCCGGAACATGGTGCGTTTGCCGTTAAGCAAGGCCCTGCAATGAAGCCCCTGTAGGGTCGACCTCGATGCCTTCATCCTCCGGCAGTCCGTCGATACCTGGCTCTTCCTCGGGGTTGGTCGTGGTGTGCTCCGGGCTCAGGGGTTCAGGATGGGTGGGGATCGGGTCGTAGCCACCCTGTTGTTCGCTGGGGTATTTGGGCTGGTTCATGAGGCACCTCGTTGAGAGCCGTAGGGTCGGTCTCTGAACATTCGAGGTGCCGTTTCTTTTTGCCGTTCCAACTATTCAGCCACCGGTCGTCGGTGGCCGGTTGGCTGGGGTCAGGACGCCGAGCCCAGTTGCCTGACGATCTTGTCCTTGACCAGCAAACGCGCCTCCTTGAGCTTCTTCACGGCATCATCGTTGGATTTCGCATCCTCTGCCTTGACCACCTCGGCATCCGCCTGGGAATACTTGTTAAGCAGCGAATCCAGTAACGGATCCTTGGAGCGTTTCTGCTGGATTTCTTCCTTTGAGCATTTCAGATCCTGATAAAGATCATGGGGCACCGGCATGGAACACCTCCGTTTGATGGGGACAGCGAAACGCGATCAATTGCGTTCACCAACTATCAGAATGGCCTCGGTTGGCCTGTTCTGTCGACCATCTGTCAGACCAGCGGTGTCCGTTCGTCGTCCGGTCGCAAATGCGATAAAACCTTTGTCCGCCTCGCACGCTCCACCGGTTAACGATCACGCGATCACCCGTGAAAACCGAGCGGAGAACACCAATGGACGGATTCAACTCGCGTCACCTGGCCCTGGCCATCGCCCTGAGCACGTGCATGGGCAGCGCATGGGCTGCCACTTCCAATGACTTTGTCGATAAAGCAGCGGCCGGCGGCATTGCCGAAGTCGAAGCCAGCCGGCTGGCCCTTGAAAAAAGCGCATCGGCCGACATCAAGGCATTCGCCAACATGATGATCAGCGATCATTCCAAGGCCAACGATGAACTGGCCGCACTGGCAAAGAAAAACGACATCGAAGTGCCGGACAGCACGACCCTGGTCAAACAGGCCAAGGAAAAAATCCTCGACATGCGCGACGAATCCTTCGATGCGGCCTACGCCAACAATCAGGTCAAGGCTCACGAAGAAACCATCGAGCTGTTCAAGAAAGAAGCCAATACCGTGACGGACGACCGGGTCAAAGGCGCCGTGGACCTCAAGGGCTTTGCGCAAAAAATGCTGCCCGCGCTGGAAAAGCACCTGGCCATGGCCAAGAAACTCCAGGCCGCCCACCCCGGCAAGTAACCGAGACTGCCATACCAAAGCCGCCTCCTGTGAGGCGGCTTTTTGTTGCCCGTGCAGCAAAAAACGCGCGTACGCCGCCCCAGCTCCTTCAGTTTCTGTGCAGCAGGCAGGAATTACTGCCGATACCTAACAACTATTTTTAACGGCAAATGTCACTGACTTTACGCCGATCATTTTTTGCGATATCGGCCCACACCTTCAAGGAGTTCAAGTCCCACGGCGGCATTGCACACCAGCACTCTCGATGCGATTAACAAAAACCAGGTCCAATTGCTTGCCGAATGGACCAACGGCCTGGAGCTGATCGACAGCGTCAAACTCGATGCCCTGATCTTCGGCGACAAACATGCGCACCGAGGGCGTGTCCTCGACGATCAGCACATGTTCGCCCGCGCCCTGTGGGTCGACGCTGCCCGGTTCGACCAGACTGGCCGTTGGGTCCGAACTGGCTGGCAGCATGATGGTCACTTCGGTGCCCCGTCGCGCCACGCTTCGGATGTGCGCATCGCCACCCGATTGCCGGGCAAACCCGTAGATGCTGGACAAGCCGAGCCCGGTGCCCTGGATCGGGTAGGCGTCGGCACCGGCATCGAGACCGGTGATGATGTCGCCGGTCTGGATCAAGGCGGCCGACACATGGATCACCGGCAGCAACGCGGTCGCCACGTCCGAGCGCAGTTCGCGCACGATGCCGACCCCGCTCATGTCCGGCAGATTGACGTCGAAGACCAGCACATCCAACACATTGGTCGCCTGACACACCGCCTTCGCTGGCAAGCCAGCTCCTACAAATGGTTCACCGCAAAACCTGCAGGAGCTGGCTTGCCAGCGAAGGGGCCGGCAGGTCGGGACATAGATGTGGCCTAGCCGTTCAGGACCGTGCGCACCATCTGCGTGAGCGCCTGCGGGTTGTAGGGTTTGCTCAACAGATGAGTATCGGGGCTGAGCTGGTGATTGCGCGAAATGATGTCGCGGGTGTGTCCCGAGGTGAACAGCACCGCCACCGGGGGATCCTGCACTTTTGCCCAGGCCGCCAGATCCGAACTCTTGATCAGGCCGGGCATGACCACGTCGGTGAAAATCAGGTCGACCGCCGCGCCTTCCAGCAACATTTGCATAGCGATATCACCATTGTTGGCCGTGAGGATCTGATACCCCTCCTCGCGCAACAACTCCACCACCGAGACCCGCACAGCCTCATTGTCTTCGACCACCAGGATGCGTTCGTGCCCGCCCCGTTGCGGGGCATCGACATTCTCGATTTCACTGGGTGCCGCACGCAAGGTCCGCGGGAAGTACAACTGCACCCGGGTGCCCTGCCCCACATCGCTGGCGATTTCGATATGACCGCCGCTCTGCTTGACGAAACCGAACACCATGCTCAAGCCCAGCCCGGTGCCCTGCCCGTCGGCCTTGGTGGTGAAGAACGGCTCGAACGCCTGGGCCAGCACCTGTGGCGACATGCCGACGCCGGTATCGGCCACGGATACCCGCACATAGTCCCCGGCGACAATACCCTTGCCGGCGCAAAACTGCCGATCGAGAACGATGTTTTCCGCACACAGGTCAATGGTGCCTTCACCTCGAAGCGCATCCCGGGCATTGATCGCCAGGTTGAGAATGGCATTTTCCAGTTGATTGCGATCGACAAACACATTCCAGGCATCGTCCGGCGCCGTCATGCGCACCTGAAGGGTTTCGCCCAAGGCGCGCAACAACAGTTCCGCCAGGCCATCAAATATCTGCTGCAACGTGAAGACCGCAGGCGACAACGGCTGGCGCCGGGCGAACGCGAGCAACTGCGAAGACAGCTTGGCACCGCGTTCGACGGCGGCAATCGACGCTGAGACCCGGCGCTGCACATTGGGGTTATTCGCTTCATGGCGCGCCAATAAGTGCAGGTTGCCGGCGATCACCTGCAACAGGTTGTTGAAGTCGTGGGCGACGCCGCCGGTAAGGCCGCCGATGGCTTCGAGTTTCTGTGATTGGCGCAATTGCTCTTCCGCCGCCAGCCGCGCCTCCACCTCATCCGCCACCCGCTGTTCCAGGTTGCGGGTAAACCTGAGCAGCGATTCTTCCGCCGTCTTGCGCTCGTGGATATCGATCAACACCCCGGGGAACCGAAACGCCTCGCCCTGTGCGTCGAACTCGCAGCAACCGCTGGCGAGTACCCAAAGATAACTGCCGTCGGGACGCTGGATCCGGTACTCGACGTTGTACGGCTCACCCGTCTCGACCGTCAGCGTAACCCGCTCGTTGACCCAGCCGCGGTCATCCGGATGGATTCGGCTCTCGGCAACGTCCTGAGAGAGGTTTTGCAGATCTTGCCCTGGCGGGTAGGAAAAGGTGCGGGCGAAGCGCTCATCACCCGAGAGCACATTGGCCTTGATGTCCCAGACGAAGGAGCCGAGCAAGGCACCGGCGTTCAACGCCAGGCGCACCCGTTCGTTGTCGGCGCGATAGGCGTCTTCAGCCGCCTGCCGCCGACGTTCGGAAATCACCCGTTCAGTGGTTTCCACCACCATGGCCATGACCCCGGCCGGGCGCCCGTCATCAGTGGCGACCGGGCTGTAATAGAGGTCGAGCCAGACATCCTCGGGGACGCCGTCGCGCAGCAACACCAGGGCTTTATTGCGATAGGACAAGGTGCCGCCCGCCAGGCAGGTATCCACCACGTGGCGATTGAATTCGGCGACTTCGGGCCAACCCAGCTCAACCGCAGAGCCGAGCAGATACGGATGGCGCCCACCGGCGAACTTAGAATAGGCGTCGTTGTAGATCATGTACCCCGCCTGCCCCCAAAGCATCACCATCGGCAGCGGCGACGCGAGCATCAACTGCACTGCGCTGCTCAGGCTCTTGGACCATGAATCAAGTGGGCCAAGTTCGGTCAGGCTCCAGTCGAACGCACGAATGCGCCCGGCCATTTCGCCACTCCACCCGGAACACCCGTGGCTATCCTTTAGAAACTGCATCGATTGGCTCAATCCCGGTAATTTTTACCCGTTTGTTTCGAGCATTCTGGACGCTATTCGTTTCATAGAGGTATAGCTGATTCTGAGGCTTCTTTGTCTAGTCGCAAATCTGTGATCAACAGAGCCCCCTCTGGGAGCTTGCCAGCGAAGGTGTCCGCAAGATCGGTGCAAGGCTCAAGATGGCTTTCGCCGGCAAGCCGGCTCCTACAGGACATGCTTGGGTTCAAGAAATGGCCATGCAGACCCGTTTATTGTAGGAGCTGGCTTGCCAGCGAAGGTGTCCGCAAGATCTGTTCAAGGTTCAAGATGGCTTTCGCCGGCAAGCCGGCTCCTACAGGGGATTCAATGGAAATCCCGGCTGCGCACGGTTATGCCGTCGAGCAATGGGCTCAAATCACTCATCCGCCCGGCGATCAGGTGCCGCACCTCGCCCTCCTTCTCCCAGCGGCCATCGACCTTGAGCAATTGCGAGCCGACCAGCACCGCGCGTTGGCGCTCGGCCAGGTCGCGCCAGACCACCACGTTGACGTTACCGAACTCGTCCTCAAGGGTGACGAACGTCACGCCGCTGGCAGTGGCCGGGCGTTGGCGGCCGGTGACCAGCCCGGCGACGCTGACCGGCCGACCGTGCTCGACGTCCAGCAACTCTTTCGAACTGCGACAACGCCGCGCCTTCAACTCAGCGCGCAACAGGGCCAGCGGATGCGGCCCGAGGGTGGTGCCGACACTGGCGTAATCGGCTTGCAGGTCTTCGCCCACGGTCGGCTTGGGCAACGCCACGGCACCCTCCTCCTGGCGCGGCAGGCCGGCAAACAACCCCAGCTGCTTTTCGACCCCGGCCACTTCCCAGCGCGCCCGATGGCGGTCGCCGGCCAACCCGCGCAATGCGCCGGCATCGGCCAGTTGCTCCTGGGCGCGGGCATCCAGCCGTGCCCGTTCGCCGAGGTCGGCGATGTCGGCAAACGCACCTTGCGAGCGGGCCGCCTCGATGCGCCGGGCATCGTCCTCGCGAAAACCCTTGATCATGCGCAGCCCCAAACGAATCGCCGGTTGCGCACCGGCAATCGGCTCCAGGCTGCAATCCCAGTCACTGGCGCGCACATCCACCGGGCGAACCTGCAAGTGATGACGCCGCACGTCCTGCAGAATCTGGTCCGGGTTGTAGAAGCCCATCGGCCAGCTGTTGATCAGCGCACAGGCGAAGGCCGCTGGCTCGTGGCATTTCAACCAGCAACTGGCGTAGGTCAGCAAGGCGAAACTGGCGGCGTGGGACTCGGGAAAACCATAGCTGCCAAAACCCTTGATCTGCTCGAAGATCTGCGCGGCAAATTCCGCCGTGTAGCCTTTTTTCTTCATGCCGGCGGCCAGCCGGTCCTTGTGCGGTTCGAGTCCTCCATGGCGTTTCCAGGCGGCCATGGACCGGCGCAACTGATCGGCCTCGCCGGGGCTGTAGTCGGCCGCGACGATGGCGATCTGCATCACCTGCTCCTGAAACAGCGGCACACCCAAGGTACGCTTGAGCACCTCGCGCAACTCTTCAGAGGGGTAGGATTCGAGTTCTTCCTTGTTTCGGCGACGCAGGTACGGATGCACCATACCGCCCTGAATCGGCCCGGGGCGAACGATGGCCACTTCGATCACCAGGTCATAGAACTTGCGGGGCTTGAGCCTGGGCAGCATCGACATTTGCGCCCGGGATTCGATCTGGAACACGCCGACGGTGTCGGCCCGGCCGATCATGTCGTAGGTGTCTGAGTCTTCGGAGGGCACCGTTGCCAGGCTCAAGTCGCGATTGCGATGACGGCGCAGCAAATCGAAACAACGACGAATCGCACTGAGCATGCCCAAGGCCAGGATATCCACCTTGAGTAGCCCGACCGCATCGAGGTCGTCCTTGTCCCACTGGATGATGGTGCGCTCGGCCATCGCGGCGTTTTCCACCGGCACGAGGTGGTCCAGCGGCTGCTCGGAAATGACGAAGCCGCCGGGGTGCTGGGACAGGTGCCGGGGGAAGCCGATCAGTTGCCGCGTCAAGCTCAACACCCGGCGCAGCACCGGGCTGTCCGGATCGAAACCGCCTTCACGCAAGCGCTCCACGGGGGGTGTTTCATCGCTCCAGTGACCACAGCAATCGGCCAGGGCGTTGATCTGGTCCGGCGGCAAACCCAGGGCCTTGGCCACATCGCGCACCGCACCGGCCGCATGGTACGTGCTGACCACCGCCGTCAGCGCCGCACGACGGCGACCATAGCGCTGGAACACGTACTGCAAGACTTCTTCGCGGCGTTCGTGCTCGAAGTCCACATCGATATCCGGTGGCTCGTTGCGCTCCTTGGAGAGAAAGCGTTCGAACAACATGTTCATCCGCTCGGGGTCGATCTCGGTGATGCCCAAGGCGAAACACACCGCCGAGTTGGCCGCAGAGCCTCGACCCTGGCAGAGAATTTTCTCGCGCCGGGCGAAGGCGACGATGTCCTGGACGGTCAGGAAATAACTTTCATAACCCAGCTCGGCAATCAGCCCGAGTTCCTTGTCGATCAGCCCGCGAACCTTGTCGCTGGTACCTTCCGGCCAGCGCTCGCGCATGCCGCGCTCGGTCAGCTCCCGCAGCCAGGATTCTGCACTGTGCCCTTGGGGCACCAGTTCGCGGGGATATTGATAACGCAACTGGCCCAGATCAAAGGTGCAGCGCCGGGCGATGTTCAGCGTTTGCGCGAGCAAGTCTGGCGGATACAGGGCCTGCAACGCATCGAGTCCACGCAGGTGCCGCTCGCCATTGGGGTGCAGGCGCAACCCGGCATCGGCCACCGGCAGGTGATGACGGATCGCGGTCATGGTGTCCTGCAAGGCCCGGCGACCGCGCGCGTGCATGTGCACATCACCGCTGGCCACGGCGCGAATCCGCAGTTGCGTGGCCAGGGCCAGCAGATCGTTCAGGCGCTGGGCATCGTCCTGACCGCGATGCAATTGCACCGCCAGCCACAGGCGCTCGTCAAACACCTGCTTGAGCCAATGGCCCTGCGCAAAGGCATCGACCGCGTCCGGCACCCACAACGCCGTCAATCCCGGCAGCGGCTCGCTAAAATCCTCGCGCAGCACCTGATACTGGCCTTTCTGCGTGCGCCGCCGGGCGCGAGTAATCAACCCGCACAATGCCTGGTAACCCTCCAGGTTTTCCACCAGCAACACCAGTTTCGGACCGTCCTCGATGCGCACTTCGCTGCCAATGATCAGCGGCAACTCCACGGACTTTGCCGCTTGCCAGGCGCGAACGATGCCCGCCAGGGTGCATTCGTCGGTGATCGCCAGGGCTTGATAACCCTGTTTTTTCGCACGCTGGAACAGTTCGAGGGCACTGGAGGCACCGCGCTGGAAACTGAAGTTCGACAGGCAGTGCAATTCGGCATAGTCGAGGCTCATGCGAACCAGCCCTGCAACCACAACGGGCCGTCCTCACCGACCGCCCGATAGGCCCAGCCCTGCTGGCCGGCACGGGTCTCGATCAGGTAATAGTCGCGGCGTACGTCGTCGCCGTCCCACCAGCCGGACTCGATACGCTCCGGCCCCATGAGGATGCGCGCCGAGCCCTGCTGCACGGCCAATGGTTCGGTCAGCAGCCAGCCCGGCCGTTTCACTGCGCTCAGTGCCGCGCAAGGCTGGCTGTCGGCGCGGGCCTGCCACGCGCACTCAGGGCGGTGGTCGGCCTGGAAGCGCAAGCCATGCACCGCGTCATCCCCCAGCCGCGCTCGCAGGCGTTCGCGCAGTTGCTCCCAAGGCAAGGACTGCTGCGGACGGTCATCGAACAGTTCCTGATGCTGGGGTACGAAGGTCGGCAAGTCTTCGGCGCGCAGGCGAAAGCCGCGTACCGGTGCCTCGACCTGGACCTGCTCCAGCCGGCCACGGGCCAGCTCGAAGAGCATCGCCGGATCGCGCTCGGCACTGAGCAGGCCGACCTTGATGACCGTATCGGGCAACCCGGCATGCTCCAGATGCAGGTCGAAGCGTTGAACACCGCTGTCGCGCCCGCAAAGGAACGCCGACAGGTCACCGGTCAAGCGGCGCAACGGGAACAGCAAGGCTTGATGGGACTGCACATCGAAATTCAGTTCGATGCGCACATCAAAGCGGTCCGGCGGCAGGTAGAACGCCAACGCCAGCCGCCGCTGGCCGAGCAAGGTATCCAAGTGCTTGAGTACCTGGGCCTCGAAACGCCGGGCCAGGCTATGGCGGGGCAACGCCTGCACCTGGCCCAGGGTGCGCAACCCCATGCGCGACAACGCGATGGCCACTTGAGCGTCGAGGCCGATCCGGTCGACAGGCATTTGCCCCAGGTGATGCTGCAAGGCTTGCTCGTCCGGCACCACCAGGCCGTCATAGGCGTTGGCCAGCACTCGCGCCGCCACCGGGTTGGGGGCGGCCACGATGCGATGGCGAAAACCCAGTTCGCCGAGTTCATGGCGCAGGCGTGTCTCGAATTGTGGCCAGGCGCCGAACAGGCCGAGGCTGGATTCGATCTCGAACACCACGGCGCGGGGGTAATGCACGCTGACCTGGGAACTGAAGCGATAGGCCCAGGCGGCGAGGAACTGCTGCCAGTGATCGATTTCGCTGGCGTCGTATTCAGCCGTGGCAAAGCCCTTGCTCAGGGCTTGCGCCGCGCTCATGGACTGGCCGGGGCGCAGACCCAGCGCCCGCGCCGCGCCGTTGACGGCCTGCAGCACCCGACGCTGGGCCGGACCGGTCAGCAACGCCAGCGGTTCATCGGGATCAGCGCGCTGACGCAGTACCGCGTCCAGCGCCAATTGCGGGAAAAGGATACAGACCCAGCGCATGGCAACCTCAATGCCCCACGGCGAAGGCAATCGGCGCCGAACGGGCCAGGCCGCCGCGGCACTTGAGCACGCGCAGTTGCGCCGGTTGCGCATCGATGGCAATGCGCAGGGCCGCTGGCGAAGGGTTGATCGCTTCACCGAGGGGGCGATAGGCGAAGGCCAGGGTCTGACCGGTTTCCGCCGCCACCTGCAAGCGGCGCAAGGCGCGGTCATCGGCCTTGTGCGGCCAACACAGCACCGCGCCGCAACTGCCCGAACGCAGGCATTGTTCCGCCGCCCACAGGGCATCGCGCTCGCTGGCCCGAATGATCGACAACTGCCGCAGGTCGACCCCGGCACCCTGCCACGCCTGGGGATACGGCACGTAAGGCGGCGCCACCAGGACGATGCGTTCGCCCGCTGCCGACAACCGCGCCAGCGTCGGCCATACCAGTTGCAACTCACCCACGCCCTGCCCGGCCAACAGGATTTCCGTCAGCGCTGCCTCTGGCCAGCCACCGCTGGGCAGTGCGGCGTCCAGCGCGGCATGCCCGGTGGGTTGCGGGCTGGCAGTCGGCGGCGCAGGCCGGCCCTTCCAGACCTGGCCGCCATTGAACAGCGTATCCAGCGCGACGACGGCCCCCATCAGCCTTGCCTCACCAGGCCACAGAACACGCCTTCGATGGCCAGGTCCCGGTCGGCTTCGACAATGATCGGCTGGTAAGCAGGGTTGCGCGGCAGCAGGCGCACCACATCGCCAACCCGTTCGAAGCGCTTGATGGTGACTTCACCGTCGAGCCGCGCCACGACGATCTGGCCGTTGAGCGCCTCGGGATTGCGGTGCACACCCACCAGGTCGCCGTCGAGGATGCCGTCCTCGATCATCGAATCGCCGCGGACCCGCAACATGTAGTCCGGCACCCGCGAGAAGATCGACGGATCGAGCAGCAAGCGGCTATGGACCTCCGCATCAGCCCCAATCGGCGCACCGGCCGCGACCCGACCGAGTACCGCAATGTCCAGCAGCTCGGGGCGTGGCGGTTGCCCAAGCAGGCGGATGCCCCGGGCCTGGTGAGGGTTGACCTCGATAAAACCGGCTTCGGTCAGCGCCAGCACATGCTTGCGCGCCACGCTGCGGGAGGCAAAACCAAAGGCCTCGCTGATTTCAGCGAGGCTCGGGGACTGACCGTGCTCGGCGATGCGATCGCGGATAAAAGTCAGGATGGCGGTACGGCGGGGAGTGAGAGTCGTCATGGAGTACATTTGTACTCTTTTGTTTTTTACCTGGCAAGGACCGCCAGTCACCTGCCGAATGGATCACCTGTAGGAGCAAGCGCTCGCGATGAGGCCCGGTCAGTCGACACACCTGTTGAATGAAAGACCTTCGCCAGCAAGCTCGCTCCTACAGGGATCAGGCCAGGCCGCAGAGGTACGCCCACGGATAAATCCCGCGCTCATGACCATCACTGAACACCAGTTGCAGGCCATAACCCTGCGGGTTGAGTTCGATCACCTGCACCCGATCATCGACCAGCGGCGTCAGCCCCCGCAGACGAAAGGCCCGGCACTGCGAGCACGGGCACTGGCGGCGCAATTGGGCATGGTTCAATACCTGTTCGCGCCCATCGGGCCAATTCAGGCGCAATTGCTGCTTGCTGCGGGAATTGCCCACCGCCAGCGGGCTCATTGCAACTGACTCAAGGCAATGCGCACGGATTTACGCACTTCCGGGTCACCATCGTCTTGCGCGGCGGCCAAGGCCGGGATGGCGCGCGGGTCGTTCAGTTCACCCAGGGCCAGCGCGGCTTCCTTGCGCAGGTTGCTGATGCGATGGCCGAGGGTGTCGATCAACGCTTCCAGTGCCGGTACAAATCGCAGGCGACCGAGACTGCGGGTAGCGCGCAGGCGCACTTGCCAGTAATCGTCGCCCAAGGCGTCGACCAGGGCCGGGCCGGCGTCGAGGTGACCGACCTTGCCCAGCGTAGTGGCGGCTTCTTCGCGCACTTGCCAGGCCTCGTCGCGCAAGGCCTGGCGCAGGGCCGGCAGCACTTGCGCGTCAGACGCCAGGCCCAAGGCCCCGGTGGCAGCGCGGCGCACTTCGGTGTCCGGGTCATCGCTGGCCAACCGCGCCAGTGCCGGCAAGGCATCGAGCTGCTTGAGCCAGCCGAGCACGCCCACCGCTTCGCGGCGCACACTGGCGCTTTCATCGGCCAATGCAGCGACAGCCGCCGAGGCGGCATCAGGGCAACGCAACTCACGCAAGGCCCTGAATGCAGCGATGCGCACACCCGCGTCGGCATGTCCGGTCGATGGCAGGATCACCCGCCCGGCCGCTTCGCTCTTGAGCAGGCTGAGGCTTTGCGCAGCAGCGGCTTGCACCGTTGCCGAGGGGTCGGTCAGTGCCTGGCACAACGCGGCAACCACCGGCTCGTCCTCCCAGGCTTCCAGCAACCGTGCGGCTTCGGCACGGACCTCTTCAGCGGGATCGTCCGCCAGCCGATTGATCAACCACAGCAGACCGTCTGGTTCCTCGAGATCGGCCAGCTCGATCAGCGCGATCCGGCGCACGCCCGGGTCGTCATCGGTCAGGCGGGGTTGCAGGGCCAGGATGTCAGCGTTATCGGTTACATCGAATAGAGAGGTCATAGGGCAAACCGTGGCAATTTGTTTTCAGGGGGAAGTCCGAGCGGGTTCAGACGCGGCAGTTGCCGGCCGTCTTCGTGCCGCAGGAGTTCGAGGCAATGGCGCTTGAGGTGCGAGAATTCAGCGCTGGTCACCAACTCGGTGCTGCGCGGCCGGGGGAAGTCCAGGCGCAGGTCTTCGATGATCCGTCCGGGGCGTGAACTCATGACCAGCAAGCGGTCGGCGAGGAACAGCGCTTCGTCGATGTCATGGGTGACAAACACCACGGTGGTGCGGATGCGCGTCCAGATGTCCAGCAACAGTTCCTGCATGTTCAGCCGGGTCAGGGCATCGAGGGCGCCGAAGGGCTCATCCATCAGCAACAGGCGCGGACGGTTGACCAGCACCCGGGCGATTTCCACCCGTTGCTGCATGCCGCCGGAGAGCTGGTCGGGCCAACACTCGGCAAAATCTTCAAGGCCCACTAGCGCTAGAATTTCATCGGCGGCCTTGTGCCGTTCGACCTTGCCGACGCCGCGCATTTTCAGGCCGAAGGCCACGTTGTCGCGCACCGTGCGCCACGGAAACAGCGTGTGCTGCTGGAACACCATGCCCCGCTGGGGCGAGGGCCCGGTCACTGGCGCGCCATCCACGTTCAAGCTACCGGTGCGCGGTTGCAGGTGGCCGGCGAGCGCGCCGAGCAATGTGGACTTGCCGCAACCGGACGGCCCGAGAATGCACACGAACTGCCCCGGTTCGATCTGGCAATCGAGCCCTTGCACGGCTTCAAAGGCCGTGTCGCCCTCGCCCAGGCTGATCGACAGCCCGTGAATATCGATGCGCCCTTGCAGGTGTTGAAAAACGCTCATCAGGCTTTCCCTCGTGGTCGGTGCCAAGGCGTAAACAACCCGCCCAGGCGTTTGATCAACAGGCTGCTGCCCATCCCGAGCACGCCGATCAGCAACATGCCGACGACGATGTCGGCGTAGTTCTGGATGGTGTAGGACTCCCAGGTGTAATAGCCGATACCGAATTGGCCGGAGATCATTTCCGCCGTCACCAGGCAGAACCACGAGGAGCCCATGCCGATGGCCAGGCCAGTGATGATGCTCGACGCGGCGCCCGGCAGAATCACTTCCTGCAGAATTGCCCGGCGCCCTGCCCCGAGGCTTTTGGCCGAGGCGATCAACCTTGGATCGACGCCTTCGACGCCGTGCACGGTGTTGAGCAGGATCGGGAACAGTGCGCCGGTGAACGTGATGAACACCATCGACAGTTCCGAGGAAGGAAACATCAGGATCGCCAGCGGAATCCACGCCACGGCCGGGATCGGCCGCAGCACTTCCAGCGGTGGCAGCAACAGGTCTTCGGCCCATTTCGAGCGGCCGATGGCCAGCCCCAGGGCGACGCCGATGATCAGCGCCGCGAGGTAACCGGCGAACACCCGGCCAAGGCTGCTGTACAAGTGCTGCGCGAGCTTGCCCGAGTCACCGAGGCTGAGGGCGGCTTCAACCACGGCCAGCGGGGTCGGGACGTTGGCGAAAGTGACGAGGCCAAGGTTCCAGTGGTGGCTAGCGGCGAGTTGCCAGAACAGCAGGCAGAGCAGCAAGGAGGCGGCCCTGGGAATCCAGCGTGAATAGGATCGGTACACAATGCTTCCTCTCAACCAAAAACCTGTAGGAGCCGGCTTGCCGGCGAAAGCGGTGGGTCAAACAACATCGATGTCGACGGGACTGGCCTCTTCGCTGGCAAGCCAGCTCCAATTACAGGGCATTGCGGTGGTATGACGGTTAGCGAACGGCCACGGCTTGAGTCGTCGCATCGGTAAAGTCAAAGACCTTGCCGCCCTGCGCCGTCGCAAATTGCTGGGCCTGGCCTTTGAGCAGGAACGCACTCAACCGCCCCTTGGCATCACTGGCAAACCACGCCTGGTCCGCCAGCAACTTGATCCCGCTGTCACTGGCCTGGGCATACACGGCGCGGATGTTCTTGCCTTCCTGCTTGAGGGCCGCCAGCGCGGTGAACGCCGCTTCTGCCGAGGCGTACTGGCGGACTTTCGGTTCGCCACGCACCCAGATTTCCGCCACGTGGCTGAAGTCAGTGATGGCTTGGCCGCTTGCTGCATCAACGGCCTTGAGCGGCGCCTGCTGATAATTGGCAAGTTGTGCGCTGTAGTCCAGGTTGGAGGCCTTGAACGCGGCGCGGATGTATTGGTCGTCGATGAAGTGGTCGAGATCGAGACCGCGATCGGCCTTCTTCAACAGCTTGAGGGTGTCGATGGCAGTGCCCACGGCCTGGCGGTATTCCGGCTTCCAGCTCAGGTCGCGCGTCTGCACGCCGAGCGGGCCATGGAACAGGTAATTGACCTCGGCATCGACGCCGGTGACCTTGGCGATCAGCTCGCTGTACTTCTCCGGTTCAGCCGCCAGCAACTGGTTGGCTTCCAGGCTCGCCCGCAGGTAAGCGACGACGATTTCCGGGTACTTTTTCGCGTAGGCCTGATCGACCAGCGCACCGTGGAAGGTCGGTGCATCGGCCTGGGAGCCGTCATAAATCTTGCGGGCGAAACCACGGCTGGGGAACAGTTCGGCGAACGGTACGAAGTCGGCGTGCGCGTCGATCTTGCCGGCTTGCAACGCCGAGCCGGCGACTTCCGGTGGCTGGGCGATGATGTTCACATCCTTGAGCGGGTCCCAACCCTGGGCCGCCACGGCGCGCAACAACATGCCATGGGCGGTGGACGCGAACGGCACGGAAATGGTCTTGCCTTTGAGCTCCGCCAGCGACTGCACGCCCGACGCGCTCGGCACCACGATGCCGTTGCCGCTGCCCTTGATGCTGCCCGACAACACGCTGATGAACAGGCTGTGCTTGCCCGCAGTTTCGAACGCCACGCCGTTGAACGCGCCGGGAAAATCGGCCATGGCGCCAAAGTCGAGCTTGCCGGCGACCATCTCGTTGGTCAGGGGCGCGCCGCTGGTGAAGTTCTTCCACTGCACGTCGTACCGGGCGTCTTTGTATGGGCCGTCGTGGGGCAGGTACTTGTCCAGCAGGCCCAGTTCGCGAATCAACAGGCCACCGGCGGCGCAGTTGATGGTGGTGTCCTGGGTGCCGATGGCAATGCGGATGGTTTCGGCCGAGGCCGACAGGGTGAAGGAAGCCAGTACCAGACCGGTCAAAGCTGCACGCAACATCATGAGTGTTTCCCCTCGAATCATTTATTGGCTGTTCGTCTCCGCCACGATCAGGGCGTGGTGGGAAACGAGGGGTGGTTTTGAATCAGGCGTCCGGGGGTGGCCGGATGGCATTTTTGCGTTGTTTGGGCTGGCCTCTTCGCTGGCAAGCCAGCGCCTTCATTTTCTTGAAGCCCTGCACAAACCACTGTAGGAACCGGCTTGCCGGCGAAAGCGGTGTGTCAGGCACAACAATGTTGAATTTGAAAAGGCCTTCGCTGGCAAGCCAGCTCCTACAAAAGCGGTTATCGCAATAAGTACGGGATGTCGACTTTCACGGCGCCTGTCGGGCAGTCCTTTTCACAGGGCATGCAGTACCAGCATTCGTCGAACGCCATGTAGGCCTTTTGCGTGGCCGGGTTGATCGCCAGCAGGTCCATCGGGCACACGTCGACGCACACGGTGCAGCCTTTGTGGGCGATGCATTTGTCTTCATCGACCGTCACGGGAGCGTTGGAACGGAAGAATATTTCCTGGGGTTGATAGGCCATTTCGGTCTCTCTGTGTGTAAGGCTCAGGCCGCAAAGGCGCCGACCCGCAGCCGGTCATAGGCCTGCAACTCATCGGCATCGAGCGGGATGATGTAAGGCTCGACGGGCTTCTTAAAACTGCTCATCACCCCGTTTTCGTCTTTCTTCAGGTGGCAATGGCAGAACCAGTCGCTGTCGTTGCGCTGTGGGTGATCGACGCGATAGTGGTACAAACCCCAGCGGCTCTCGGCGCGGAACAACGAGGCACGGGCGGCCATTTCGGCGCAGTCGCGGATCATGCTGACTTCCATCGCGCGCATCAGTTCGTGGGCGTTGTGGGCCTTGATCTGGTCGAGGTCGCGCTGGATGTCGCTGAAGCGTTGCAGGCCGATCTGCATCTTCTTCGTCACTTTCGGCGGTTGCAGGTAGTCGTTGACGAAGCGTCGCAGCTTGTACTCGACCTGGGCCGGCGGCAGGCCGTGCTCACGATCCAGCGGGGCATAGACCCGTTGTTTTTCGGCTTCGATCTGCGCCGCGTCCAGCGCTGAAAATTCCCGATCGGCAACAAAATCCGCGGCGTTGTGACCGGCAAACCAGCCGTAGGTGAATGCACCGAGCATGTAGTTGTGCGGCACCGCCGCCATGTCGCCAGCCGAGTACAAGCCCTTGACCGAGGTCTCGGCCTTCTCGTTGACCCACACGCCCGACGCCGAATGCCCACTGCAAAAACCGATTTCCGAGATGTGCATCTCGACCATCTGCGTGCGGTAGTCGGTGCCGCGATTGGCGTGGAACTGGCCGCGACTCGGACGTTCGTTGCTGTGCAGTATTTCTTCGATGTTCTGGATGGTTTCCTCGGCCAGGTGATCGAGCTTGAGGAACACCGGGCCGTTGCCGCTCTCCAGCTCTTGGTGGAACTCCCACATCATCTGCCCGCTCCAGTAGTCGCACTCGATGAAGCGTTCGCCCTTGTTGTTGGCGGTGTAGCCGCCCAAGGGACCGGTCACGTAGGCACAGGCCGGGCCGTTGTAATCCTTGATCAGCGGGTTGATCTGAAAGCACTCCAGATTCGAAAGCTCCGCCCCTGCGTGATAGGCCATCGAATAACCGTCGCCGGCATTGGTCGGGTTTTCGTAGGTGCCCATCAGGTAGCCCGAGGACGGCAACCCCAGCCGCCCGGCAGCCCCGCAGGCGAGGATCACCGCCTTGGCCTTGATCACATGAAAGTCCGCTGTGCGGCAATCAAAGCCCATCACGCCATTGACCGCTCCCTCTTCATCCTTGAGCAACCGCGTGCAGACCAGGCGGTTGGTGATGCTCACCCGCGCCCGCTTCAACTGCCGATAGAGGACTTTCTTGATGTCGTGCCCTTCCGGCATCGGCAGCACGTAGGCGCCCATGTGGTGGACCTTTTTCACCGCGTAGTCGCCGGTTTCATCCTTCTCGAATTTCACCCCCCAGCGGTCCAGTTGTGAGAGAGTTTCGAAGCTGTGGGTGGCATAGGCGTACACCGCGGCCTGGTTGACGATGCCGTCGTTGGCAATGGTGATTTCCTTGGTGTACTGCTCGGGCGTCGAGTGCCCCGGAATGATCGCGTTGTTCAGGCCGTCCATGCCCATGCTGATGGCGCCGCTGCGCTTGACGTTGGCCTTGTCGATCAATAACACCCGCAGGTCGCGGTTGCGTTCCTTGGCCTTGATCGCCGCCATGGGGCCGGCGGTGCCGCCGCCGATCACGACGATGTCGTATTCCTGTTCGAGGGTATTGCGTGTCATGCCTGATCCCCTTTGTGGCGGTCGATTCGCAGGCGGTACTGGAAGGCATCGCCACGGTAATAAAGGTGTTCGAAGTCCACGGGGCGGCCCTCGCCATCGTGGGTCAGGCGCTCGATGCGCATGATCGGCGAGCCGGCCTCGACGTTCAGCGCCTGGGTCAGGTCGCTGTCGGCCAGCACGGCATCGATGGCCAGGTCAGCGTGCCCCAGGGTCAGGCCGCAGTCGTTTTCCAGGATCAGGAAGATATCGCGGGTGACCAGGTCAGCCTTCTCCAGCCGTTCGCCAATGGCCTTGGGCAGGTAGGTGATTTCCAGGGAAATCGGCTCGCGATTGATCAGGCGAACCCGCTTGATCTGCGCCACAGTGTCGCCCTCGGCGACCTGCAAGCGTTCGGCGACGAGCTTGTCGGCGGCGATGAATTTGAAGCTGCGCAGGCGGTTGATCACCTCAAAGCCACGACCGGTCATGGACTCGGCCAGGCCCTGCAGGGTGCTGACGTTCTGGAAGGTTTTCGGCTTGGCGACGAAGGTGCCTTTGCCGTGGATCTTGAAGATCAGCCCTTCTTTTTGCAGGTCACCCAAGGCCTGGCGCACGGTGATGCGGCTGACCTTGAACAGCGCGCCCAGCTCGCTTTCGGAAGGCATCTGGCTGTCTTGCGGGTATTGGCCGTCGAGGATACGGGCGCGCAGCACGTCTCGCAGTTGGGTGTGCAGCGGGACGCTGCTCAGGGACAGAACGTTATCGGTCATGAAGATCACTTGTTATAACGAGTTATGACGTGATCTTAAAGTCGTTATGACAAGCTTGAGAAATACCGAAAAAGCATAAGGTTAGATGCGACGCTTGTTCATGCCCAAAACCCCATGTGGCGAGGGAGCTTGAGAAACCTCACCGCCACCAACGCCGAGCCGGGCGCGTTGTACAAGGCCGGGGCGCTTTTGCGCTCAGTGACGCTGCCACAACCGATCATGCCCCAACGCACCACGTTCATAGCCTCTCCTTGCTGCTCAGCCGATGCGCAAGGCGCGCAGGTCCAGTCGAGCGTCCTTGAGCGGCGGGCACCAGTAGTAGCCGCCGGTGATGGGCCGGCTAATACGGTACAGGCCGTCGGTGATGCCGTCTTCCAGGCCACTCATGCGGCGCAGCTGGGCTTCGAATGCGTCGAGGGAAAAACCAAAGGCCAGGAACATCAGGCCGGCACGGTCGCCTTCGATCCACGGCATCGAGCGGCGCACCACGAATGCTTCAGGTGCAAAGCTTTCCTGGGCGGTGCGTTTGACGTGGGCGGACACCGGCGCGTCGTCGATCTCTTCGTTGTCGCTCAGGCGACGGCCCATGATGTTGTCCTTCTCATGGGACGCCATCGCGTGGAAGCCCTTGAGGTCGTGCTGCCACTGCTGGATCGCGGCGAAGCTGCCACCAACCGTGCCCTGCGCGCCATCAGCCACCAGGGCGGCAGCAACAGCGGCTTGGTCGTGAGGGTTTTCGGTGCCGTCTTCATAGCCGGTCAGGTCGTGGCCGGTCATGTGGCGGAAGGTTTCGTTCATCTGCACCAGGCGCAATGCCGGAGCCAACGCGTCGGCGATGGCGTTGCTGCGATTGAGCAATTCGCCACGGTCGTCACCGTGCAACCAGCACCAAAGCGCGTGTTGCGTCGACGGGTTGTCGACGCCAACGCCGGTCAGTGCCGGGAACGGGCGCAGGCCTGCGAGCTGACCATCCAGTGCCTTGACCAGGGATTCGCCGAAGCCAACCACCACCGATTTGCCGTCCACCAGCCCTTGCAGCTTGTCGAGTGCGGCCGGCAGTGCAGCGACGGATTCGAGCGCGAAGAACATATGGCGGGCTTGAGGCGGAACGGGAGTGGCGAGGATGCCCGGCTGGTAATGACTCATATGAACTCCTTGAAAAAGAGTGCGGAGTTTAACCGGAGTGCGCGGTTTTGTGTGTCGTCAGAGGCCATTACCACAAAAGCGGCTCGCTACAAAGCTCAAGCCACACTGGCGCTTTCATTACGATACGCACTCGGGCTCATCCCAGTCCAGCGCTTGAAGGCCCGGCGAAAGCTGCGTACGTCGCTGTAGCCGACTTCTTCGGTGATGCGTTCGATGGACATCTCCGGGTTGCCCAGCAGGCTCATGGTGCGGGACTGGCGCACTTGTTCCAGCAGGGTTTCGAACGTCAACGCGTGCTCGGTGAGGCGGCGGCGCAAGGTGCGGCTGCTCATGTTCAGGTCGCTGGCGATTTTCTCGATGTGGCTGCCCTCGGTCAGGTCCCGGGCAATCGCCCGTTCCACCGCCTGGATCAAATCCATTTTCTGGTGCACCTGCGCAGCTTCCAGTTCGAGCAGTGCCACCGCCTGGCGCAGGGCCAGGGAATGGTGATTGGGCAGGTGCACGTCCAGCCAATGCGCATCGATCACCATGCGGTTTTGCAGGCAACCGAAATGCACGTCCGGCCCCAGCAGGCGCGAATACTCGCTGAGATAGTCCGGCGCGGCATGCATGAACTCCACGGCCATCGGCTTGAAATCCGCACCGGCCAGCGCCCGGCCGTACACCAACAGGCTGGCGAAAAACTCCTCGACCGCAAACAACTGCACGTCGGCGAACGGCAAGCGGCATTCAACGTCGAGAAACACCCGATCACCCGCCTCCTCCACGCTCGACACGACAATGCCGCCGGAGGTGTGTTGGTGGCGAATGCCCAGTTCAAAAGCATCGCGCAGGGTCTTGCACAGCGACAATACGTGCCCCAGCAAGCCCAGGGTCCCGAGCACATTCTGCGCGCCAACCCACAAACCGAGCCCTTGATTGGGCAAGGCCTTGAGCGCTCGCTGAATCATGGCCACGGCCTGGCGATAGGAGATGCGCTGCGCCGGGTCCTGAAGGTCTTCAAAGGTAAAACCCAGCCCTCGGCACAAGCTTTCGGGGTCGATGTCTTTTTGCCGGGCGACTTCCGCCAGGGTCTGCAGGAGAAACGGCGACACCAGCGCCAGTTCAAAGGTGGGGTCGATCACTTTCATTTGCATGGGGCTATACATTCCGGGCCGAGCTGCATTCTTATTTTTGTTACCGGTTATGTCGAAGGAAGTTAGCACAGGGTTCAAAGCCTGTCCGCAGAAGTCCCCCTAATGGCCGCCAATACCCTGCCTTGCAAGGCGCAGACAGCTTATTTCTATGGGGCGGCCCTCGTATGGATGCCGAAAAGCCCGCTAACAATAATAATGAGTACGCCCATGATCCCGACCCGCACGACACTTCCCCTACTGGTCATCGGCCTGGCCGGCGCCTGCGCCCTGCAACCGGCACTGGCCACCGAGGCTGGCGTGGACAACATCGGCCCCGGCACCGACGGTTTCTTCATGTTGCCGCTGTCGCCCGACAGCCTTCCGCAGAACATGCTGGCGTTCAACCTCTACTACAACCACTACAAAGCCACGGAGCTGAACATCAGCTCCCTCGGCGGCAAAGTGCCGAACGTCGAGATCGAGTCCACCGCCGTGATTCCACGACTGGATTACCTGAGCCCCTTGCGCGTGTTTGGCGGCCGATTGGCCGGCTACATCGCGCAGCCGTGGCTCAAGCAGGAAGTCTCGGTGTTCGGCTTGCACGACACTCGCGAAGGCATGGGTGACACCACGCTCGCGCCGATCATTCTCTGGGACATGGGCCCAAGCCTGACCCTCGGCGCCGCCATCGAGGTCACCCTACCGACCGGCGAATACAGCGTTGATCGCCTGGCCAACACCAGCAACAACTTCTACACCTACAAACCGCTGTTCTCCTTCACTTGGCTACCGACGGACAGAACCGAGGTGTCAATGAAGACCACGTACAGTTTCAACGAGAAAAACAAAGACACCGACTACAAGTCGGGACAGATTTTTCACTTCGACTACTCGGCCAGTTTCAAAATCACCGACGACCTGATGCTCGGCGTCAACGGCTACTACCTCAAGCAAACCACCGACGATAAGCAGTTTGGCCATACCGTGCAGTTCAATGGCGAAGACGTGAATGATGGGGTGCGCGGGCAGGTGTTTGCGATGGGTCCGGCGTTGCACTGGACCTTCCTCAAATACGCCAGCGCGGAGATTCGCTGGGCCAAGGAGTTCGACGTGGAAAACCGGCCCGAAGGGGAAATGCTTTGGGCGAAGGTCAGTATTCCCTATGCGTTTTGACTGAGTTGACACTATCGCGAGCAGGCTCACTCCTACATTGAAATTCATTCCAACTGTAGGAGCGAGCCTGCTCGCGATAGCGGTTAGCCAGACTCAGAATCTTCCTCAGGAATACACCGCCCAGCTATCGACAATCCTCCCACCCCGAACCGCCAGCAAATCCCCAAACTGCAACAGCACCGACTCGGTCTGGGTCGGTCGCAAGAACACCTGATCCTCCACCGTCAGCCCCACCGCCGCCGACCCATTGACCATTTCCTGGTTCGAGCTGCGGCCATACACGCCATTGCTCTGCAACCCCGTTGGCGATTCGAACTCCGCCATCCAGTTGCCGCCATAGATGAAAAACGTCTCGCGCTGATTGGTGTCCCACCAGGAAAACAGCCTGGATTTGTCATCCAGCGCCGGAATGTTCACTGTCCCGGTGCTTTTCAATACCGGCGTGGCGATGTAAGCGGCTGGCACGTGCTCCAGCAGTGACGGCAAATCATAGTGCGTGGGCTTGAGCATCGCCGTGCCCACCGACACTTCGCTGCTGAGCTGTTCGTGCTCATGCATGCGATAGCTCGGGCTACCGGCCGTATTCAGGGTCAATCCTTCATGCCACAAACCGGGGTATTGCTGGCGAGTGAAATCGACGCAGCGGTTGTAGACCACCATCACCTTGGCGAACAGTTCTTCGGGTGAACCCAATATCCCCGGCACACCCATGCCCACGAACGGGTCGTAGCCCATGAACCCGGCGAAATCCAGGTGCTGCGGGTGCTGGCTGATCAGCGTCAGCATCTGCCCGAGGACGCCCAGGTCGCTGACACCACCGCGGTGCAGGCCGACATCCAGTTCAATGTTCACCCGCAATCGTGTACCCAGGCCTTGCGCCAGGGCGAGGTACTGCTGCAAACGCTGCGGCGTATCGAGCAACCACTGCAATTGCTTCGCCGGATCAAAAGGCCCTTTGTGCGACTGATAAAACAACTCGGCCGAACGCACCGGCAGCGGTTTGCCCAGCAGGATGTCGGCCCCGGGAAACTGCATGGCGTCATGATTGAGAAACGGTTGGTGAAACGACATCAGCCGTTGCGTGCCAGCGCGTTGGGCGATGTAGCTCAACAGCCCCGGCGCCGGCAGTGATTTCTCCACCAGGCGCAGGTGTTTGCCGCCGCGCTTGACCGATTGCATCACTACGTCGATGTTGTGATCCAGCCGATCCAGGTCGATCAGCATCACCGGTCGCATCGGGCCGTGGTCCTTGAGCTCGCGGTTCAGCGTGCGGAAATAATCGCTGTAAGGTACACCGCGATCACCCGGCCGCAGCCACGCGCCGACACCCACCAGCACAGCACCGACACCCAGGGTGCCGAGCACAAAATTGCGGCGATTGACCGTCATCCGTTCACCCCCAGAATCGATGACAAATGTGCATTGAGGAATTTGCCGCTGGGGTCGAGTTCCTGCCGCACCTGAATGAATTCCTGCCAGCGTGGATACAGCGGCTGCAGGTTTCTCGCGTTCAGTGTGTGCAACTTGCCCCAGTGCGGGCGGCCGTTGTACTTCCAGAAAATCGGCTCGACGGCGGCGAAGAAGTTGTGATGATCCATCTGGTAATGCTGGTGCACCGAGATCGAACAACTGTCGCGACCTTCGAACATGCTCAGGGGGATGTCATCGGCCTTGACGTAACGGTACTCGATCGGAAACCAGGTGCGCAGGTCCTTGTCCTGGATCAGCTTGAGGATCTCGCGCAAACACGCCGGGCCATATTCGGCCGGCACGGAATATTCCATTTCGTTGAAACGCACCGTGCGCACATTGGCGTAGATATCGAACGAGTCGCCGACCCGGTCCTCGAAGTTGGCCAGGTGACGCAAGTTGTTGACCAGTGTGCGGCGCAGGTCCGGGAAGTCACTGGCGTACTTGTCGATCTTCTCGATCAGTGTGACGAACTCGTTGCCGCCCTCCTCATCCGCCGGGATCGGCAGTGTGGCAGGGTCGGTGGTTTCGTTAAGGGTCATCGACAAGGCGTAGTCAGAATGGGTCACCACGAGCATTTCCCAGTGCTGGTTTTCCCCGGTGTTCTTGTCCAGGTCTTCCAGCAACTCTTCGGTCTTGGCGATCCACTGGTGCTCGCGCAGGCGATACGCCGGGCGGTTTTGCAGGCGTATCTTGCTGGCCACGCCCAACGCCCCCAATGACACCCGCGCCGCATTGAACACTTCAGGATGACGGTTGGCGTCGCAGTCGAGTACCTCGCCGCTGGCGGTCACCAATTGCAAGCCGCAGACGTGCGCCGAATAGGATTGAAAATTCTTGCCGGTGCCGTGGGTCGAGGTCGAGATCGCGCCGGCGAGCGTCTGGTAATCGATGTCGGCCATGTTTTGCAGGGCCTGGCCGATGTCCTTGAGCGGCGTGCCCATGCGTGACATCGGCGTGCCGGCGGCGAACTCGGCTTGCAGCGTTTTCGCATCGTGATCGAGCAAACCGGTGAAATAGCTCAGCGACAACAAGGTGCCGTCGGTGGGCACCAGCGCGCTAAAGGAATGCGCCGAGCCCACCGGGCGAATCTTGCCGGGGGCCTGGCGCACCACCTGCGTCAACTCATCGAGATTCTTCGGCGCCAGCCGCGCCGCCGGCAGGCAACTCTGGCCCCCCGACCAGTTGCGCCAGGGAATCAACCGTGGCGCGCGCAACAGCTCGGCCAGTGCCGGCGTGGAGCCGAGCGCGGAAAAGGCGCCAATGACGCTCGCCCGTTGCAACAATTGACGCCGTGTCAGGTCCATCGTCATGAATCGCACCCTGCCGTTCTTGTTATTGGATTTGCTGGCCGGACATAAAGGCAATCAGCGCCAGGAACTGTTCCTGCGAGCACTGCATGCACATGCCCATCGGCGGCATGCCGTTGTAGCCATTGATGGCGTGATCGAGCAGCGTATCGGCGCCCTGCAACACCCGGGGTTCCCACGCCTTGGTGTCGCCAGTCAGCGGCGCCCCGGCCGCCGGGTTGGCATGGCACAGCTTGCAGCTGTTGTCGTACACCTGTGCCAGCTCCGCGTCGGCAGGCCTTGCAGCGCTGGCTTCGCTGCGGCTCGGCGGGTTTTTCGGCTTTTCGCCACACCCCGTCAGTAACACCGCAAAGACACACCCCACCAGTGCCAAACAAAGGCTAGGCTTTTCAGTTAATCGGCTTGCCTGCATGGCTGTCCTCTCATTGAGTGCCCGGTCAGCCGGGCGCACCTTTTTTATTGTGGTCAAGCACAGGTCAACACTAAGGCACCGCGTATGGGCGGGTTGAGGGCATTGGGGGCCAACAAGGGGGGCTTCTGAGGCCATGACCGAAGGGGCTGAGCAACAGGCGATCCATCACGCTGTGCGGCAAAACGCTGAGATGAGTCATGACAAGCGGGGCCCAAGCCTGCTAAAACGATTCATCAATGCAACACCCAAACCAGAGGGGGTAGCGACATGACCACAGCCAATATTCTTCAGAACCTGTTCCCGAGCCCCGCCGACATTCCGGAAAAGTACCGCCTCGACGGCCAGACCGAGCAACGTGAGTACCTGGTCGATGGCGAGCTGAGAACCTGGAGCGGGCCGCTGGCCCAGGTTCGCAGCCCGGTGTACCTGAGCGGGCCGAATGGCGATGAACAGGTGATCCTGGGCAGCACGCCGCTGCTGGACGCCGACACCGCGCTGACTGCCCTCGACGCCGCCGTGCGCGCCTACGACCGCGGTCAGGGCCTGTGGCCGACCATGCGCGTGGCCGAACGCATCCAGCACGTCGAAACCTTCCTCGCCCGCATGCGCGAACAACGCGATGCCGTGGTCAAGTTGCTGATGTGGGAAATCGGCAAAAACCTCAAGGATTCTGAAAAAGAATTCGACCGCACCTGCGACTACATCGTCGACACCATCAATGCGCTGAAAGAACTCGACCGCCGCTCCAGCCGTTTCGAACTGGAACAGGACACCCTCGGCCAGATCCGTCGCGTGCCGCTGGGCGTGGCGCTGTGCATGGGGCCTTACAACTATCCGCTGAACGAGACCTTCACTACGCTGATCCCGGCGCTGATCATGGGCAATACCGTGGTGTTCAAGCCGGCCAAGCTCGGCGTGCTGTTGATTCGCCCCTTGCTCGAAGCCTTCCGCGTCAGCTTCCCGGCCGGGGTGATCAACGTCATCTACGGCAGCGGCCGCGAGACTGTGAGTGCGTTGATGGCCAGCGGCAAGATCGACATCTTTGCCTTCATCGGCACTAACAAGGCCGCGAGCGACCTGAAAAAGCTCCACCCAAAACCTCACCGCTTGCGTGCGGCGCTGGGTCTGGATGCGAAGAACCCCGGCATCGTCCTGCCGGAAGTGGACCTGGACAATGCGGTCAGCGAAGCGGTGACCGGATCGCTGTCCTTCAATGGGCAACGCTGCACGGCGCTGAAGATCCTGTTCGTCCACGAAGACGTGGTCGATGCCTTCATCGAAAAATTCAATGCCCGGCTGGCCACGCTCAAGCCCGGCATGCCGTGGGACAGCGGCGTATCCCTGACGCCTCTGCCGGAAGCGAGCAAGGTCGATTACCTGCATTCGCTGGTGGCCGATGCCCGGAGCAAGGGCGCCAAAGTGGTCAACCCCAACGGTGGTGAGGCTCGCGCATCGTTCTTCTACCCCGCGGTGTTGTACCCGGTGACGCCGCAGATGCGTGTGTATCAGGAAGAACAGTTCGGCCCGGTGGTCCCCATCGTGCCGTACCGTCACCTCGATACCGTGATCGATTACGTGCTGGAGTCGGACTTCGGCCAGCAATTAAGCATCTTCGGCACCAACCCGGTGGCGGTCGGCCGACTGGTGGACACCTTCGCCAACCAGGTTGGGCGCATCAACCTCAATGCCCAGTGCCAGCGCGGCCCGGACACCTACCCGTTCAACGGTCGCAAGAACTCCGCCGAAGGCACCTTGTCGGTGCATGACGCATTGCGGGTGTTTTCGATCCGCACCCTGGTGGCCACCAAATTCCAGGAGACCAACAAGGAACTGGTCAGCGAGATCATCAGCGGCCGCAGTTCGAGCTTTCTGACCACCGACTATATCTTCTGAGGAGAGACAGCCTGAGTACATCCAGCGCCCAACGCTTGCCACCACTGCTGCGCCGACTGCTGCGTCCGTTGCTGGACCCGTATCGACGCTACCGCCATGCCCGGGTGATCCACGCGGTGCGGGTGTCGCTCGGGTTACTCGCGACGATCCTGCTGACCACCGGCATCAAGCTGCCCCACGGCGAGTGGGCGTCGGTGACGATGCTGGTGGTGATCGGTGGCTTGCAGCATCACGGCAACATCGGCAAGAAAGCCGCCGAACGGGCCATTGGCACGTTGATGGGCGCCGGTATCGGCCTGTTGCTGGTGGCGCAACAAGCCTGGCTCGGGATGCCTTGGTTGACCTATTTCGCGATGTCGGTGGTGTGCGGGTTCTTCTCGTATCACGCCATCGGCAAGGGCGGCTACACCGCGCTGCTGGCGGCGATTACCGTGTTCATCGTCGCCGGGCACGGCGACAACCCGGTCACCGATGGCCTGTGGCGCGGGGTGGATATCCTGATCGGCATTGCCCTGGCCTTGGCGTTCTCCTTCGCCCTGCCGCTGTACGCGGTTTATTCCTGGCGCTATAACCTGGCTGATGCGTTACGCGATTGCGCAAAAATCTACGGTCGCATCATTGACGGCCAGGCCATCACTGCCGACGAGCACTTGCAAATCATGACGCGCCTGAATGCGGTCATGGTGCAACTGCGCTCACTGATGCCGTCGGTGTCCAAGGAAGTGAAGATCTCCATGACCGAACTCGATGCGATTCAGCGCAACTTGCGCATGTGCGTCAGCACCTTGGAAATCCTCGGCAATACCCGACCGGATACCAACGACCCCGAGGCGCTCAAGCGCCTGCAAACAGCCTTGAAAGCCGAACATCGGCAGATTCGCGTGCAATTGATCGGCATGGCCCGGGCCTTGAAATCAGGCGCCAGCCAGCGCCTCAATCGGCCGATGGATTTACCGTTGGTGAGCCTGGATGCGCCGGTCTACAACTCGTTGGATGGCTATCGCCTGTTGACCCAACAACTGGCCGCCAACATCGGTGAGATGCGCCAGCGCCTGGCCAATAGCGCACCGCGCTGGAACATCTGAGCCAGGATCAGGACGTCACCGTTCGCCGCCACTTCAACGTCCACCCTTGTTGCATGCCAGCGGCGGCCAACAGAATCGCTGCGACGCCAATCCATTGCAGCAGCTCAAGGCGATGGCCGAAGGCAAACCAGTCGACAAAAATCGCCGCAATCGGGTAAATGAACGACAGTGCGCCGGTCAGCGCAGTCGGCAGTTTCTGAATGGCGCCGTACAGCAACACGTACATCACGCCGGTGTGCACCATGCCCAGCGTCACCAGGCTCGCCCACGCATTCGGCGCCTGTGGCAATGCCGAAAAATTCGCGAACGGCGCGAGCAACAACACGCCGGTACTGACCTGGACCAGCGCAATCAAGTGCGGCGGCGTGCCCGTCAAACGCTTGATGATCAGCGCCGCTATCGCATACAGAAACGCCGCCCCCAGGGCCAGGGCAATGCCCACCAGGTAATCGCTGCCGCTCTCGCCCTGGCTGCCGTGGGCACTGACAATCGCCAGCATTCCGAGAAACGAAACGCCCAGCCAGGTAAGTTTCTGTGCGGTGATCTTTTCATTGAGAAACAGTGCCGCCAGCCCGACCAGCATGAACGGCTGGACGTTGTACACGGCCGTACCGATGGCAATCGACGCCCGGGAATAGGACGCGAACAACAGCAGCCAGTTACCGACTATCGCCACCCCGCTGAGCACCGCCAGCAAGAACGTGGTGCGGGTCAATATGCCTGGGCGCAAAAAGCCGAACACCGCGCAAATCAGCAACAAGGTGCCGGCACCGAATAGGCAGCGCCAGAACACCACGTCCAGTACCGGTTGCCCGGACACCAGAACGAACCAGCCAATGGTGCCGGAGATCAGCATGGCGGCGGTCATTTCGAGCGACCCGCGGCGAAGGGATTTGTCCATCATCAGGCTCCTGTGTTTATGGGCAAAGTATGCCAATCCGCCCGGGGGGTTCTCCAGCGCAAAAAGCAGGCTAAACTGGTTTTCTGCCTTTTTTATCAAGGTGCTTTTGATTAATTGCCTAACAGGAGATGACCATGACCGACGACATTGACCAGGTGTTGATCACGGCCTTGATGGAGGACTCGCGGCGCTCGCTCAAGGCGCTGGCCAATATCAGTGGCCTGTCTTCGCCCAGCGTCGCGGAGCGCCTGCGCCGTTTGGAAGAACGCGGGGTACTCAAGGGCTATACCGTGGAAATCGACCCGAAATGCTTTGGTTATCAGCTCCAGGCCATCGTGCGCATCCGACCCTTGCCCGGGCAGCTACAGGAAGTGGAAAGGCAAATCCAGGCCATCCCCGAATTCACTGAGTGCGACAAGGTCACGGGGGACGACTGCTTCATCGCGCGCCTGCATGTGCGCTCGATGGAACAACTGGATAGTTTGCTCGACCGCCTCAACAGCCATGCTGAAACCAACACCGCCATCGTCAAGAAAACGCCGGTCAAACGCCGGCTTCCGCCCATGGCGTAAGTGACATTTTGCAAAGGACAGGCGTAGATTAATGTTTTTCCAGCTAAGGATTGGCGTAATGAAAATTCAGCTTCTGTTGATCACGGCGACGCTACTTGTCGGCTGCGGCACGATTCAAACAGTGGTGCGCAATGACGATGTGGCCGTAAAAAGCCTGAAGGAACAGAAGAGCTATTGCGGCGCCGTCCCACGCATCTACAGTGGCGTGACCTACGACTTTTGCTATTTGAATGCCCCCCTGGAGCAAGGCGTAGATGCACAGAACCACACCTGGGCTCCCGCCATCGTGCTTATCGACGTCGTAGCGTCCGGGGTGATGGATACGTTGCTACTCCCCTACACCTTCTACCGCCAGCAAGCCGACGGTAGCATCGTCATCGTGGAATAAAGCCCTGAATTTCAGTTAATAAAAAACCCGCTTAAGCGGGTTTTTTATTTCAAGGTCGACAATCAGTCATCGCGACCCATGATGCCGAACAGCTGCAACAAGCTGATGAACAGGTTGTAGATCGATACATACAGGCTAATCGTCGCCATGATGTAGTTGCGCTCGCCGCCATGAATGATGGCGCTGGTCTGGAACAGGATGCAAACCGAGGAAAACAGCACGAAACCTGCGCTGATCGCCAGTTGCAAGCCGCTGATCTGGAAGAACATGCCGGCCAGCGTCGCACCCAGCAGCACAAAGAAGCCAGCCGTGATGAAACCACCGAGGAAGCTCATGTCCTTGCGAGTGATCAGCACGTACGCCGACAAACCACCGAACACCAGCGCCGTCATTGCGAACGCCGAGCTGACCACTTCAGCGCCGCCCTGCATACCCAGGTAACGGTTGAGGATCGGGCCGAGCAGGAAACCCATGAAACCGGTCAGGGCAAATGCCGACACCAGGCCCCAGGCCGAATCACGGAGTTTGTTGGTAAGGAAGAAAAGACCGTAGAAGCCGATCAGCACCACGAAAACGTTCGGGTAGCCAACACGCATCTGCTGGGCAACGAAAGCCATCACACCACTGAAGGCAAGGGTCAGGGCGAGCAAGCCGTATGTGTTGCGCAGGACGCGGCTAACCTCTAGCTGCTCAGCCTGCACGCTGTTATTAACTGCGTAATCCTGTTCGCGCATGGCGACACTCCTGTTGGTTTGAAACGTTCAGTCGCAAAGATCATAACAGACGCCCTGCAACAAGCGATGCAGAGAGTTTGACAGTGTGTTTCATTCAGGTATTATGGCGCCCGCAACGCAAACGGAGGTGTGGCCGAGTGGTTTAAGGCAACGGTCTTGAAAACCGTCGACTGTAACAGGTCCATGAGTTCGAATCCCATCGCCTCCGCCATCTTTATACGACAAAGCCCTGATTTTTCAGGGCTTTGTCGTTTCTGGCATTTGAGTTTTTAGCATCACCCATCATCAAACCCATCAATAAAGAAATGCGCCTCTGCTCTTGGGGCCTGTCGCTGATGAGCTCTGGAAAACTTGCACCTAAAGAGGCGGGGCATTTAGCCAGTAGAACGCACCTTCCAGATGGCATACGGCTATAGTAGCTTCTGCCTCATCAGAGCTCGCTCGATAAAGAGGACAAAAAATGGAATTGCCTGTCCAGATAGCCGCAGGAGCCGCTTTGTTAGTGGGGACCTGTGTTCTTGCTCGCTTTTTCTATGTGGCGATAAAGGCACCTGAGGCTATGAGCTTGGGCTTAGACAGTGAGCTCCCTCGTTCTCTAGGTTCTCGTATCTATCTTGGGCTGGTTGTAATTAGCTGGGTGGCATTCGCTTTTAGTGGCGCTCATGGCTTGCTCTCGTGGCTTCCTGAAGAGAGTGCCGAAGGGCTCGCGAGTCTTATAGCCTTCTTGTCGCTGTTTCTGCTGGTCCAAATTGAGCGTTCGGCTTACACCCTGCAAGCCTTTCGCAGAGTCCTGAGGGTGCGCCGAGAGCTCGAGCAACTTATCAAATACGCGACCGTCCCTTCGCAAGGCATTATTGAAGGCTTTTGGGAAAAAGCCAGGTCCGCAGAAACAGCGTCGGACCGCGAGGCCTACGCAGAGTTGGCAGAACTAGCGTCGGCCCTGGCCGAGCGCGATAACCAGCTCTGTGATTATGTGGTTAGCCAAGTCCGGCGCGAAGTTGCAGAGCTGGCCGAAGCCCAGCAAAAAGCCCAGCAAGAAGCCCAGCAAGAAGCCGATAAGTTGGCAATTGCGGCAAAAGCGCAAGCGGCCAAGCAGGAGCAAAGCATTAAGCTTCGGCAGGCTCTCGACATAAGCATGGCGGAACTGCCGATAGTCAAGACAATTGACTCGGCCAGTTCTGGGTCTGAAGCGCTTCTCGAGCCTTGTGTGGCAAAGCAGAAGTGGCAGCCGTTGTACGACTTCGGAGAGCGGTTGCGGCAATTGGGCAAGGACGCCCTCATTCCTCAGCTATTGCAGCCGGTGGCTGGCGTACAGCCTATTGCCGGTGTCACTTTCGAGTTGGTGTTCAATGGCACTGAGCGAGATGGTCATTACGACTCACTCAGTGTCAGGGATGGTGCCCAAGGCAGCATTGCGGACGGGGTCACCTTTGAGGCATCCCTCGATGGGTTGATAGCCGCATTCTTTTTACGAGCCGCTTTGCCAGGATGTCTTGCCTGGGGGCACGGGTTCTACGACCACGACCAAGAATTCATCATTACTCAAGAGCGGGCTATCGCAATCCTTGTAGGTTGCCAAATATCCGCCGATGACGCGGGATTACAGACCATTACCGTGCCCGCTGGCTTTCGTGTCTGCTGCGAAGAGGATGGAACGTTGACACTGAAGTGCCTGACCTATCTCCCAGGAAAGGGCTTCTACGACTACGCAGTTAGTGTTGCGGCTGGCTGTGCCTCCAGCGTCCGAGAATCCAAGCTGTTTCAGTGGGGCCAGGGCATCTACTACTGAATCCCCCTAGGCCCTAGGAATCTTGCACCCAAAAGGCTGGATACTTAGTAGGCCAGTACGCACACGCGCGCGAAGCGTGCGGTGAAGCCATTGTTGGTAACGCCAAACCGAGGAAGGCGCCGAAGTTGATGAATGAAGTTGCCATTTCCACCGTGAGGTTCAAGCCGATCAACCCGATGACGCTGGTGAACAAAAGGTTGAAAACCGGTGTCCGGGTCTTTGGGTGCAAGGTACCGAACAGCGACCGCGGCAGCATCATTAGCCCTTGTGCGTTGAGGCGGCGCGTCTCGACGCCGGCCATGCGTTCGATGTCCACGTTATCGCCCACGGCGACGATGCGCCCCTGATTCACGGCGATGGCCTGGGCCCTGGGCAGGCTGGGGTCCATGGTGTGGATGTCGGCGTGGGTGATGATCAAGTCTGCTGCGGTGGTCATGGCAACTCCGGTCAAACGGATTTTTGTTGTGTAAAGCGTCAGCGCAGGGCGGCACTCAGGTGCCGCTTTTCACCTTGCTCCAGAGCCGGGTACGCACGCGCTCCAGTTTGAGTGGCAGCGTCTCGAGCGGGTAAAGCGTGGCCATGACGTCTTTGGAGGGGTACACGCCCGGGTTGTCGCGCAATGGCGGATCGATGAACGCCGATGCGTCTTTGTTGCCGTTGGGGTAGCCGACGTAGTTGGAACTCTTGGCAATCACTGGCGGGCGCAGCATGTAGTTGATGAAGTCATAGCCCTGCTGCGGGTGAGGCGCGTCTATGAGCAGCACCATGTTCTCAAACCATACCGGCGCGCCTTCTCGCGGGATGCTGTAAGCCAGTTTGACGCCGTTGTTGGCATGGTCTGCTGTGACTTTCGCGTTATACACAGAGCCACCCCAGGCGACCACAGCACAGATGTCGCCATTGGCCAGGTCCGTGGTGAACTTCGAGGAATCGAAATAGCGGATGTAGGGGCGAATCTTGCGCAGCAAGTCTTCGGCCTTGAGGTAATCCTCCGGGTTCTTGCTGTTCGGTGGCAGGCCCAGATAGTGCAGCGCGATGGGCACGATCTCTACGGGTGCATCCAGCATCGCCACGCCGCACTGACTGAGTTTTGAGATATTTTCTTCTTTGAAGATCAGGTCCCAGGAATCGACCGGAGCGTTCGTGCCCAGCAGTTGTTCGACCTTGCCCTTGTCATAACCAATGCCTGTCGTACCCCACATATAGGGGACCGCGTAGCGATTACCCGGATCATTGCCTTGGAGTTTCGCCAGAACGTCCGGCGCCAGGTGCGACCAGTTGTCCATACGTCCACGATCCAGTTCCTGAATCACGCCGGCCTTTGCCAGGCTCGGCAACAGGTCGTCAGGCACCATCACCACGTCATAACCGGTGCGTCCGGCCATCAACTTGCTTTCCATCACTTCTGCATTGTCGAAGGCGTCCCAGACCAGCGAGATACCCATATCCGTCTGGAACTCCTTGGGTGTTTGCGGTGCGAGGAAATCCGACCAGTTATACAAGTGCACGCGCGGCGGTTCGGCCCACGCGACACCGATTCCGGTGACAAACGATGTGACAAGGCTGAACTTCATCAAGCGGGGAAACTTCATGGGATGCTCCTGGCTGACTGCACGTTCTTGGCGAACGCGCCCCCAACTGACTGTTGCTGAATTATTGTTATGGGTTGAGCGGCGTCGATCGATGTGGCGCCTTAAGGAATCAGCAGTTCGCGTCGGCCATCCGCATGTTCAATACGCTCCCCCGCCAACTGGAAGCGCTGGTCTTTGCGGTAGTCGTAGACGGCTCGGGCATCGGCGAGTTGGGTCATGTCCAGCTCGATCACATGGCGGCTTTCCTGGCGCCCACTTTCGAGCAATACGTGACCAAAGGGGTCAATCACCGCACTGCCCCCGGCGAATACCGTGTCGTCATCACCCGGGCCAACCCGGTTCACCACCACGGCAAATACCTGGTTTTCCTGCGCACGCGCCATGATCGAGGTGCGGTGCACGTGACCGTAAGGCTCCATGTTGCCGTCGGTGACCAGGATCAGCTCGGCGCCGAGGGCTGCGACGGCCCGTGCCGTCTCCGGGAACTCGGTGTCGTAGCAGATCAACAGACCGATGCGCACACCACGCCACTCCACCGTGCCATAGCGGTCACCAGGCAATACCAGGCCAGGCTCGGAAACCCAGAGGTGGGTCTTTCGATAGCTCAGTTGAATACCTTCGGGGGTGATGAACAGCGTCGTGTTGTAAAAATTCCCGCCATCGTTTTCGATCAGCCCCACCACTACCGCCACGTCACGTTCCAGTGCCACCTGCTGGATGGCCAGGACACTGGGGCTATCCAGCGTCAGGGCCTGTTCGGCAATGTTCTGTTCATTCAGGAAACCGGTGATTTGCGCTTCGGGAAACACCACGATGTCGGTGTCAGGCGCACATTGGGCAATGGCCTTCAGCGTGCGTCGCAAATTGTGCGCGGTGTCGCCATCGCGCCCCGCCAGTTGTACGAGTTCGAGCTTCATATTCGGACCTTGTTATCAGGGTAAATCCCGGTCAGGAAGTCAGTGACTTTTGCAAAAGGTCGATGCAATTATGCGTTTTGCCAGCGATTTTCCTATCACGTCGAGTGATTAACCCCAGGGGGTATATGCATGACACCAACGCTTCAGGACATGGCCTGGCATCGCTCCGCCGGCCAACTGATCGAACGCCTGGACAAGACTGATTTCTGGCGAAGCCTGAGCCGGCTGATAAGCGAGTACGTTCCGGTCGATACCTGGGCAGTGCTGCTGTTCAGCGACGGTCGCCCTTTTGTCTTCGCCGAGAGCCCCTATCAGGGCGAGGGCCCTGACCCGCTGTTCAAGGACTACATCAAGGGCCTGTATCTGCTCGATCCCTTCTACATCGCCAATCGCGAACAGCCTGCCACGGGGCTGTTCCGTTTGGCAGACGTGGCACCGGAGCGCTTCAAGAAGACGGAATACTTCGAACGCTACTTTACCCATCACGTAGAGCAGGACGAATTGCAGTACAACGTGCGACTCGATGAGGCCCGCAGTTTGTGTCTGTCATTGGGAAGTCGTCAGCTGTTCACGCCCGAACAAATTTCGCTGCTGGAGATGATCCGCCCCTGGGTAGCGGGCCTGATGCGCCAACGCATGTTTTTCGAAAGCGCGATGGCAGAAAGTGTCCCTCGCCAGGTACCGCGCTGGCAGGACAACCTGGAGGAGGCAATGGTGCGACTGGGTACTCCGCTGACCGCCAGAGAGCTCGACGTGATCCGCTTGATTCTCAGTGGTTGCTCGAACAAGGAAGTGGCCAACAAATTGGGCATCTCGGCAGAGACCGTCAAGGTCCACCGCCGGCATGTCTACGCAAAACTGAACATAAAGTCGCCGCAGGAGTTGTTTTCACTGTTTCTCAAGGCGCAGGTTGAAACGCCGTAAGGGAAATCGATGCGGCCCGCCGACTCCAAAAATGAGTTGATGTAGCCAAAACCGGCGATAAAAAACCACCCGACCGGTGAAGGAACGAGTGGTTTTTGGAGGGGGGACGCGGTAAGGCCTAACCCAATATCTCGCTGGCCACGTGATCGACCGCGCGCTTGGTGATGTCCACGATCAGGTCCGCCTCCTCCTGGGTCAAGATCAAAGGAGGGGCGAAGCCGAGAATGTCACCATGGGGCATTGCCCGGGCAATCATGCCGCGCTCCAGGCAGGCCGCCGACACTTTCGGGCCGACCTTCATGGCCGCATCGAATGGCGTGCGCTGCTCTCGATCGGCCATGAACTCCACCGCCGCAAGCATGCCGTCACCGCGCACTTCACCCACCAGCGGATGGCCCTCGAGAGTTTCGCGCAACCGCCGATTGAGATAGGCACCGACCTTGTCGGCGTTGGCGGTGAGGTTTTCTCGTTCCAGGATATCGAGATTGGCCAGCGCCGCCGCCGCGCAGATTGGATGCCCGGAGTACGTCCAGCCATGGCCCATGGCGCCCTGTGACTCGGAAGCTTTTTCGATCACGTCCCAAACTTTTTCGCCGACGATCACCGCCGACAATGGCGCGTAAGCACTGGTCAGGCCCTTGGCGGTGGTGATCAGGTCCGGGCGCATCCCATAACGCTGGCTTCCCATCTTCGAACCCAGGCGACCGAAGGCGCAGACCACTTCATCGGCGATCAATAGCACGTCGTACTTGTTCAGCACGGCCTGGATCGCGGCCCAGTAACCGACCGGTGGGACGATGATGCCGCCAGTA
Source organism: Pseudomonas sp. NFX15 (assembly GCF_049132105.1). Classification (NCBI taxonomy): domain Bacteria; kingdom Pseudomonadati; phylum Pseudomonadota; class Gammaproteobacteria; order Pseudomonadales; family Pseudomonadaceae; genus Pseudomonas; species Pseudomonas sp. NFX15. The sequence continues at coordinate 67,918 of NZ_JAFMPV010000011.1, read as the reverse complement.
CCCATCAAGGGCTCGCCAATGAACGCGGCAACGGTGTCCGGGCCTTCGGCAAGAATCATTTTTTCCAGTTCATCGGCGCAATAGCGGACGAACGCGGCTTCATCCATGCCGTTCGGTGCCTTGCGATACCAGTGTGGGCACACGGTGTGCTTGATGCCTTCGGCCGGCAGGTCAAAATGCTGATGGAAACCTGGCAGGCCGGTCAGACTGCCGGTCATGATGCCCGAACCGTGGTAGCCGCGATCACGAGAGATGATTTTTTTCTTCTGCGGGCGGCCCAGCACATTGTTGTAGTAGCGCACCAGTTTAATCTGTGTCTCGTTGGCGTCAGACCCGGAGAGGCCGTAGTACACCTTCTTCATGCCTTCGGGTGCCCAGTCGATAATGCGGCTCGACAGCTCGATGATCGCTTCGGTCGAGTGGCCCATGTAGGTGTGGTAGTAGGCCAGTTCCTTGGCTTGCTTGTAGATCGCGTCGGCAACTTCGGTGCGACCGTAGCCAATGTTGACGCAATACAGGCCGGCGAAGGCGTCGATCAATTCACGACTTTCGTGGTCGCGGATGCGAATACCCGAAGCGCCTTTGATGATGCGCCCCTTGAGTGTGCCGCTGGCGTGGTCATGGGCATGAGTCGAAGGGTGCATGAAGTGCGCACGGTCTTGTTCGAACAGCGAGTCGAATTCTGGGTTCATGGCATGTCTCCTGAGAACTGGCCTTAGAACTGGCCTTGATGGTGCAGGCAAAAGTATTTGGTTTCGACAAAGGCTTCGAAGCCTTCGGCGCCGCCTTCACGGCCCAGCCCCGAGGCTTTCATGCCACCGAACGGGATCGGATGGCCGGTGAACTTGACGCCGTTGACCGCCACCATGGCGTGGTCGAGCCGGCGAATCAGCGGGTAGATCAGGTCCAGGCGATTGGAACAAAGGTAGGCGGCCAGACCGTATTCGGTATCGTTGGCCATCTCGACGGCCTGATCGAGGCTGTCGAACGGCATCACCCCGGCAATCGGCGCGAAGTTTTCTTCGCGGTAAATGCGCATCTGCGGCGTGACATCGGCCAGTACCGTGGGCTGGTAGAACAAGCCACCCAGGGCATGCGCCTCGCCCCCCACCAACCGTTGTGCCCCCTGCTGCAGTGCGTCGGCAACGCGCTCGGCGGTGACGTCGAAAGCGGCCTGATGCATCAACGGGCCAATATCGACCTGTTGCTCCTGGTCGCCGACCATCGCCGGGCCTACGCGCAACGCTCGCACCGCTTCGGAAAATCGCTGGAGAAATACCGGATAGACAGCACGATCCACCATGATGCGATTGGCTGCGCAGCAGTCCTGGCCAGAGGTCTGGAACTTGGCGGCTACTGCGACTTTTACCGCCAGTTCAAGGTCGGCGTCGGCGCAGACAATGAACGGCGCATTGCCGCCCAACTCCAGTGCAACCTTTTTCACATCCTGAGCCGCGGCTTGCAGCACCAACTTACCGACACGGGTCGAGCCGGTGAAACTCACCGAACGCACGCGAGGGTCCTGTACCAGGGTTTGCATGGCCATTTGCGGCTCGCCCAGCACCACGTTGAACACGCCGGCCGCGAAACCCGCTTCCTCGGCGAGTTGCGCCAGGGCGAAGGCCGAATACGGCGTTTCATGGGCGGGCTTGACGATCACGGTGCAACCGGCGGCCAGGGCCGCAGCGGCTTTGCGGGTAATCATGGCTGACGGGAAATTCCACGGGGTCAGCAATGCACATACGCCGACCGGTTCCTTGACCGTGCCCAGATGAGCACCTGGAATGTGGCTGGGAATGTTTTGCCCGTACAACCGCCGAGCCTCCTCGGCAAACCATGGAATGAAACTGGCGGCATAAGCGATTTCGCCACGGGACTCGGCCAGGGACTTGCCCTGCTCCAGGCTCAGGATCCGCGCCAAGTCTTCCTGATGTTCAAGTATCAATGCCGCCCAGCGCCGCAAAACTACCCCACGCGCCTCCAGGCTTTGTTCACGCCAATCAGCAAACGCGCGGTGCGCGGCCTCGACGGCGGCGACGATTTGGGGTGGGTCAAGCAGCGGCACATGACCGATCAGTTTTTGATCGGCCGGATTGTGCACGGCGATGCTGTTGCCGCTGTCACTGTGCACCCAATGGCCATCGACGTAGCAAAGGGCCTTGAACAACAATGGATGTTTAAAATTCATGGCATTCACTCCAATCCGTGTGCGTGAAACCATGCTAGGGCAGCCGAGCCTTGGGGATTTGGCGTTTGAAAGGGGTGTGGCAGGTGTTTTTTTCTGATTGAGTGCGGGTAAACACGTGCTTTTTGCGGTGCACTCAGGACGCTTGAATGAGTTCGGCCGGCAACGCACCACCGGTCTTGATGGTTTTGGTGACGATGTAGGTGAAGTACCGTTCGATACCCAGGTCATCAAGCAGCAGTTGGTCGATAAAACGCTGGTAATGGTCAATGTCCGGTGCCTGGATCATCGCCATATAATCGACGCCGCCGCCGGTGGCATAACAGAATGCGACTTCGGACGCATCGTTCATGCGCTGCTCGAAGCGCCGCATGTCCTGCGCCGTGTGCCGGGCCAAGGTGATTTCCACCAACACCTGCTGACGCTTGAACACCGCGCCCCAGTCGATTTGCGCCCGGTAGCCCTTGATCAGGCCCAGGGCTTCGAGTTTTCGCACGCGCTCCCAGGCTGGGGTCACCGAGAGATTGATCGCTTCGGCCAGGCTCGATTTGGTAATACGCCCGTCGTCAGCGAGTACCCGCAGGATTTTCAGGTCATAGCGATCGAGTTTGTGCATGGGCCGGGAATCTCCTGAATGTAAGGAAACCCTGTGGGAGTGAGCGGGCTCGCGCCCACAGGGGACTTTGAGTTACTCCACAACGTCGGCGATAACCGCAAGGGTATCGCCACAACCCACAAGTCCTGGAAAGTGTCGCGCCGCCAACACACCATTGCGCGCTGCACGGTATTGCACCGCAGCTACACCGCTACGGGTGGCGTCGTAGACGCGGGCGATCACCTCGCCCTTGTTCACGTTATCACCCAGGTCACGGCACATCTCCAGCAACCCATCGTGCTCACTGGCAATGAAACAATCACCGTCGGGCATGTCGAGCATGATCGAGCGCGCCGTCTGCATTTCGCCCTCAAGAATCCCTGCATGCACCAGCAAATTGCGCACACCGCGTTCGGCAATCGCCACGCTGCGTGCCGTGGACGAACCGCCGCCGCCCAACTCTGTCGTGACAAAGACTTTGCCTTGGGACTCAGCAGCGGTGTCGTACATCGCCCCCGCATCCAGTTCGAGCATGCGCATGCTGTATGGCGCATTGAACGCTCGCATGCCCGCCTCGCAGCGTGCCTGTTGCTCTTTATCCGGCAAGACGTGACATGCGGCGAACGGCAGGAAATCCAGGGTGCGGCCACCGGAGTGAATATCCAGCACGATGTCGGCCAGGGGCAGCAAGGCGCGGGTGAAGTAATCGGCGATCTTTTCGGTCACCGTGCCGTCCGCCTTGCCGGGAAAGCTGCGATTGAGGTTGCCCTTGTCGATCGGCGACGTACGCCGCCCAGCGCGAAACGCCGGGGTGTTCATGAACGGAACGATGATCACCCGCCCGCTGACGTCGGCAGCCTTCAGGCGTTGAGCCAGCTTGCTCAATGCCACAGGGCCTTCGTATTCGTCACCGTGGTTACCGCCGGTCAGTAGCGCGGTCGGTCCCTGACCGCCCTGGATCACCGTGATCGGGATCATCACCGCGCCCCAGGCAGAATCATCCCGGGAATACGGCAACTTGAGAAAACCGTGCTGCACGCCCTCGCGGGTGAAATCCACGGTGGCGCTGATTGGGTTGTCAGGCAGTTCACTCATGGCTCAATCCTTCACGAACAGTTGGCGAGGCACATCGCACAGCGTTTCGACGCCAGTCTCGGTGATCAGGATGCTCTCGGTAATTTCCAGCCCCCAGTCATCCATCCACAGACCCGGCATGAAGTGGAAGGTCATGCCCGCTTGCAATACGCTGTTGTCGCCGGGCCGCAGGCTCATGGTGCGTTCGCCCCAATCCGGCGGGTAGCTGATGCCGATCGGGTAGCCGCAGCGGCTGTCCTTGTGGATGCCGAACTTCTCCAACACCTTGAAGAATGCCACGGCGATGTCGCCGGTGGTGTTGCCCGGCTTGGCCGCTTCAAGCCCGGCGGCGATGCCTTCGACCACGGCTTTCTCGCCGTCGAGGAAGTGTTGGGGTGGCTTGCCCAGGTAAATCGTGCGCGACAGCGGGCAGTGATAGCGCTTGTAGCAGCCGGCGATTTCAAAGAAGGTGCCGGCGCCTTTTTCAAACGGCGAATCGTCCCAGGTCAGGTGCGGCGCACCGGCGTCGGCCCCCGTCGGCAACAGCGGCACGATCGCCGGATAATCACCGCCATGACCGTCGGCGCCGAGGATGCCGCTGCTGTAGATCTCGGCCACCAGCTCATTTTTGCGCATGCCCGGTTCGATCCGTTCAAGGATGCGCCCATGCATGTTTTCGACGATACGCGCGGCGATGCGCATGTACTCGATTTCTTGCGGCGACTTGACCGCACGCTGCCAGTTCACCAGCCCGACCGCGTCAATCAGCCTGGCCTTGGGCAGGTTTTTTTGCAGCGACAGGAACGCGGCGGCGCTGAAGTAATAGTTGTCCATCTCCACGCCAATGGTCAGCGCGTCCCAACCGCGCGCGCTGATGACTTCCCGTGACAGGTAGTCCATGGGATGACGTTCGCGCGACTGCACGTAGATGTCCGGATAACCGACGATGTTTTCCGGCTGCATGAACACCGTGCGCTTGGCGCCGTTGGCGTCCTGGCCACGACCGAACCACACTGGTTCGCCATCGAGGGCCAGCAGCACGCATTGATGGACATAAAACGACCAACCGTCGTAGCCGGTCAGCCAGGCCATGTTCGACGGATCGGTGACCAGCAACAGCTCGATGCCCTGCTCCTGCATGGCCGCTCGCACCTTGGCCAGACGCTGGGCGTATTCCGCCCGCTGGAACGGAAGATTGACGACTATCTGAGACATGCACATGCCCTCTGATAAATGACGCGCGGATGAAAAAACGGTTTAACTGCTGAACTGAAAACCCTTGCCGGCTGAGCGCGCACGCTCGAAGGCCAGGTTGGCCATGGCCGTGTCCTGAGCGCCGGTACCGGTGAGGTCGCACAAGGTGATCTGCGTGGCGCCCGTGCGACCGGGCCGTTGACCGGCAATCACCTGCCCCAGTTCTGCAAAGCCCGATTCGTCGCTGACGACGCCCGCCAAGAGCGCGTGATGTAGCTCACCGAGCAAGCGCGTCTGGCTCAAACGATCCGCCACATAGCGGTCGACTTGCGCCAAAGCACCGGGGGAAATTTCGTTTTTGTGCTCGGCATCCGAACCCATGGCGGTGATGTGCAAACCGGGGGACAAATGACGCACATCGATTAACGGCTCTCGGCTCGGAGTACACGTGATCGCGATGTCGACCTCGGCCATTGCCTCGTCGATGCTAGCGCAAGGTTTGATGGCCAAGCCGCTGTCACGGGCCAGGCGTTCGCTGAAGGACTGGGCCTTGGCGAAATTTCGCGCCCAGACATGCACGCTGTCGATTGGCCGCACCAGGCGCAAAGCCTCAAGCTGCAATGCGGCCTGCTCGCCAGCCCCCATCAATGCGACACGGCGACTGTCGGGCCGAGACAACGCCCGCGCCGCCACTGCCCCTGCCGCAGCCGTACGCACCGCCGTCAGGTAACCGTTATCCAACAGCAAGGCATCCAGCAGACCGGTGCGTGCCGACAGCAATATCATCATGCCGTTGAGGCTGGGCAAGCCAAGTGTCGGGTTGTTGAAAAACCCCGGGCTGACCTTGATTGCAAAACGCTCCAAGCCCGGCAAATAGGCGGTTTTCACGTCCACTTCGCCGTTATGCTCGGCAATGTCCAGGCGCAGGATCGGCGGCATGGCAACGTCGGCGGTCGCCAGCAACACGAAGGCCTGCTCTATGGCTTCAATGCTGGGCAAATCCAGCGCTACGCAAGCACGCAGATCCGCTTCATTCAACAAGGTGATTTCACTCATCAACGCGGCACTCCATTGAGTCGTTATTGTTGGAATTCAGGCATCGGCACCGCTCAACACCCGCAGGTGCTGATCGATATCGACGTTGCGTCCGCTGACCACCACCACGACCGGCCCCCGCGGCTCGATCAAGCCATCGAGCAGCGCGGCGATCCCCACCGCCGCCGCACCTTCCAGTACCAGGCGCTCTTCGCGATAGGCGTGGCGCATGGCGTTGGCGATAGAGGCTTCACTGAGCAAGTGCAGGTGATCGCAAGTGTCGCGGGTTATTGAGAAGGTGTATCGGTTGTCCAGGCCGATGCCGCCGCCCAGCGAGTCGGCCAGGGTCGGCAACTCTTCGACGTCCACCGGATGTCCGGCGGCGTGGCTGGCGTGCATGGCAGCGCCGCGTTGCATGCTGATACCGTGGGTGACGATCTGCGGGTTTGCACTTTTGAGCGCCAACGCAACGCCGGCGAACAAACCGCCGCCGGACAATGGAATCAGGACTTGAGCGACGTCTGGCTGCTGTTCAAGGATTTCCAGCCCCAGCGTGCCCTGTCCGGCAATGATTGCCGGGTGGTCGAACGGCGGCAGCAGCGTCGCGCCCTGCTCATGGGCAATCCGTTCGGCTTCACGCTGGGCATCATCTTGGGACTGGCCGACGATGCGCACATCGGCGCCGAGATCGCGAATGGCCTGGACCTTGTTTCCCGGCACCAGGTGCGACAGGCAAATCGTCGCTTTCACACCTTGTTGCGACGCGGCGTAAGCGAGCGCCCGCCCATGATTGCCGGTCGATGCGGCGACCACGCCCCGCGCCTTTTGCTCGGCACTGAGGTGTGCCACGGCATTACTCGCGCCGCGCAACTTGAAGCTGCCGGTGATCTGTTGAGATTCGAGCTTGAGGTACACCGGCACGCTCAATTGCCGCGACAGGCTGGACGAATGTTCCATCGGTGTGCGCCGAATCAGCGCAGCGATTCGCTGGCGGGCGAGGTAGATATCGTTGAGCTTTAGCGCAGACATGACCGCATCCCGATGAGGTAGTGGACGCAGTCTAAGAGGGCGGGATTGTCGCGCTGAATGTACTAGGGCAATTTAATCGACAAATTTTTCCACGCCTTTTTTCCCGTTTAAAAGTCATGGATCTGCGGGTACTGATCAAAAATTTCGCGCATGCCGATCAGCGCATTGCGCATTTCTTCATCGCTGCATTCAGCGCCGACGCACACCCGCACCGCCCGTGGTCGGGGCGTACCACGCACGGTAAAAGGGTCTGGCGAGGTAACCGCAATATGCTTGTGGCGTAGTGCCCTGACCAGGCTGTCGAGCTCCCAGTGCGGCGGGATGCCGATCCACGCGTTCAAGGCATGGGGATGCTGGCCGAGCAGGTATTCGCCCAGGTATTCGCCGACCATCGCCTGGCGCCCGCTCAACAGCTTGCGCTGCGCGCCCACCAGCGTGTCGGCGCGCCCATCGCGAATCCAGCGGGTGGCGATTTCCGAAACCATCGGCGTGGCCATCCAGCTGTTGACCCGTAGGATGCTTTCGGTGCGCAGCGCCAGGCGCTTGGGCATTACCAGATAACCAATGCGCAAACCGGTGAGTACCGACTTGGTCATGCTGGTGCAATAGAACGACAGCTCTGGCAGGTAACGGCTGATCGGCGGTGCGCGACGCTCATCCAGCAGCGGCCCGTAGACGTCATCTTCGATGATATGCACGCCAAAACGCCGTGCAATCTCGGCAATTTCACGTCGGCGGTTGTCCGGCATCAGGCTGGTGGTCGGGTTGTTCAGGTTCGGTGTACAGACCAGCGCAGTGATGCGCTCGTTGCTGCACATGTCCTCGAAATGCTCCGGATCAATGCCATAGCGATCCATTTCCAGGCCCTTGAGTGTAAAACCGAGTACCTGAGAATTGCCGATCACGCCATGGTCGGTAATGCCTTCGCAGAGCACCACATCATCGGGACCGGCCAGCGAAGCCAGGGCGAGGAAAATCCCGTGGGCTGCGCCGTTGGTGATCAGGATGTCATCGCGTTCGACGCGCAGGCCCTGTCGCCCAATCCAGTGCATGGCCGCTTCACGGTGCGATTCGAAACCGGCAATAGGCCGAAACGCGTGAATCCACGGCTGGTCTTCTTCGGTGCTGAGTTCCCGGCAGGTCTCGCGCCAGAACTGGTCGTGCTCACGGGTGTGCATGATCCGCGTGATTGAAAAATCCACGAGCGCGCGTTCCGGACTGTCGAGAATATAGGTGGCGACCCGGTCGCTCATGCGCCGCGATACAAAGCTGCCGCGCCCCACTTCGCAACGTACCAGGCCCTGGCGCTCCAATTCCTTATAGGCATTGGTCACCGTCTGCACGCTGATGCCTATCGTATCGGCAACCTGCCTCTGCGGCGGCAGGCGCTGGTCGTTGACCAACACGCCTTGCTCGATATCGTCGGCAATCACCTGCACCAGGATCTTGTATTTCGACTCGCCGATGCGGGCCATTTCCAATGCTGCCTTCCATTTGTCCATCAGCGCCGAACCCACGTGTTTGCCAATGCCAACAGCATCCCGCGAGAAACCATGCAAAGCAATTGTCCTAGTGCAATGCAATGTGGCGCAGGGCTTTTGTATGCTCGGTTCAAGGTCGATGCACAGGCTGCTGAACCCGCCGCCCATAACAACCAATCGATCTGTACCGGAACTGTGTCTCCAAGCTTCGGCTCAACAGGAAACGGCTCTCGTACGCTTTGCTCTTGTCACACTGCCTCCTACCACAGACCCGTCACCGTCGGGTCCACAAGAAACAGGAGATTTTATCGATGAGCAATTACCTTCCCCGCGGTTCCCATGTTTTGCGTCACTTGTTCGTGGCTTGTGCGATGTTCGGCCTGGCCGCCAGTGCCCACGCTGCCACGACGCTGGAAACCATTACGAAAAACAGCAGCATTCGTATCGGCTATGCCAATGAAACCCCGTTCGCTTTTACCGAAACCGATGGCCGGGTCACCGGGGAATCGCCAGAGATCGCCAAGGTCATCTTCGCCAAAATGGGTATCAAACAGGTCGACGGTGTCTTGACCGAGTGGGGCTCGTTGATTCCGGGCCTTCGCGCCGGGCGTTTCGACGTGATTGCCGCCGGCATGTACATCACCCCCGAACGCTGCAAGCAGGTCATTTTCACCGATCCGCAGTACCAGTTGCCCGACGCCCTCCTGACCGCCAAAGGCAACCCGAAGAATTTGCACAGCTATGAAGACATCGCCAAAAACCCGGATGTGAAGCTGGCGATCATGGCCGGCACGGTCAACCTGAAATATGCACGGGATTCTGGGGTCAAGGACGCTCAGATCCTGCAGGTGCCCGACACCACCGCCCAATTGCAAGCCGTGCGCGCCGGTCGCGCCGATGCCGCCGTGGGCACTCAACTGACCATGAAAGGCCTGGCCGCCAAGGGCGGTGAAAAAGTCGAGGCGGTCACTGACTTCAAGGATGACCCGTCGCACACCGGTTATGGCGCCCTCGCCTTCCGCCCCGAAGACAAGGACCTGCGCGATGCAGTCAATGCCGAACTGAAAAAGTGGCTGGGCTCCGAAGAGCACCTCAAGACGGTCGCCCCGTTCGGCTTTGACAAATCCAACGTGACCAGCAAAACGGCTGCCGAGCTCTGCGCTCAATAGTCAAGACAGGCATGGCGCTGCGGCACGATGCCTGTCCCTGTCGACTCCGGATGTTGAACCACGCAGGTGTAAACAATGGGTGAATTACTTCCGCTATTGATACAAGGCGCCTGGGTCACGCTCCAAGTGACCTTCTTCGGCTCGATCCTGGCCATTGTCGCGGCCATTCTGGCGGCACTGGGGCGCATGTCGCCGTGGCGCCCGCTGAGCTGGTTCTCGGTCGCCTACATTGAGGTGTTTCGCGGCACGTCGTTACTGGTGCAGTTGTTCTGGTTGTTTTTCGTATTGCCGCTGCCACCGTTCAATCTCGAACTGAGCCCGTACAGCGTGGCCATCGTCGGCCTCGGTCTGCACATCGGCGCTTATGGCGCCGAGGTAATGCGCGGTGCAATCAGTTCGGTGGCGAAAGGTCAGTACGAAGCGGCGACCGCGCTGAACTTCAGCAGCTGTAAGCGCTTTCGCCGGATCATTCTGCCCCAGGCATTGCTCGCGGCCATTGCGCCGGGCACCAACCTGCTGATCGAACTGTTGAAAAACACCTCGCTGGTGTCGTTGATCACCTTGTCCGACCTGAGCTTCCGCGCTCGGCAACTGGATCAGGCCACGTTCCAGACGCTGGAAATCTTCAGCCTGGCGCTGGTGTTGTATTTCATCCTGGCCCAAGCAATCAACTTAGGCATGCGCAGCATGGAGCGTCGCCTGGCGCGCGGCCGGATGCGTGGAGGTCTGTCATGACCCTGTTCGACTGGACGTATGCCTGGCAGATCCTCCCCGATTTGCTGCGCGCTTCGCTTAACACCGTGGGCATCACCCTGATCGGTTTCCTGATCGCGATCGTGTTGGGGCTGTTCCTGGCCATCGGTCGACGCAGCCGCCTGTACTGGCTGTCATGGCCGATCGCCGGGATGATCGAATTCATCCGCAGCACGCCGCTGCTGATCCAGGTGTATTTCCTCTATTACGTGCTGCCCAACTACGGGGTGAGCCTGACGGCCATGCAAGTGGGGATCATCGGCATCGGCGTGCACTACGCCTGCTACATCGCCGAGGTCTATCGCGGTGGGCTCGATGCCGTGCCTCGAGCGCAATGGGAAGCGGTGACCGCGCTGAACATCGCGCCGTACTGCGCCTACCGCAACATCATCCTGCCGCAGGCCTTGCGTCCAATCCTGCCGCCGCTGGGTAACTACCTGGTGGCAATGCTCAAGGACACGCCCGTGCTGTCGGCCATTACCGTGGTTGAAATAATGCAGCAGGCCAAGAACATCGGTTCAGAGAACTTCCGCTACCTGGAGCCGATCACCATGGTCGGCCTGTTTTTCCTCGCCCTGAGCATCGCTTTGGCTTATCTGGTACGGCGCCTCGAACTGCGCCTGGAGCTACGCTAATGACTTTTCCACTCTCGACCTCCAACGACCTTTCCCAACGCGGCAACCTGATGCCGTTGCATCCGCAAGAGGCCACGGCCATGCATCAATCCAAAACGGCCAAGCCTATTGTCAGCTTCCAGGACGTCACCAAAAGCTACGGCAACTTCACCGTGCTCGACCATTTGAATCTGGACGTCACGCCGGGTGAGAAAGTGGCGATCATCGGCCCCAGCGGGTCGGGGAAATCCACATTGTTGCGGGTACTGATGACCCTCGAGGGCATCGATGACGGATTGATCCGTGTCGAAGACGATCTGCTGACGCACATGCCCAATCGCAACGGCGTACTAGTGCCTGCCAACGACCGCCATATCCGACGTGTGCGCGGCAAGATCGGCATGGTATTCCAGAGTTTCAACCTGTTCCCGCACATGACGGCGCTGCAGAATGTCATCGAAGCGCCCGTGCAGGTGCTGGGTATGAAACCGGCCGAAGCAAGGGAACGTGCGGCGGACTTGCTGGAACTGGTGGGCCTGGGCAGCAAGCTGGGGCACTACCCTTCGCAGTTGTCCGGCGGTCAACAACAACGGGTGGCGATCGCCCGCGCCCTGGCCATGCGGCCCAAAGTGATGCTGTTCGACGAAGTGACCTCGGCGCTCGACCCGGAACTGTGCGGCGAAGTGCTCAATGTCATCCGCAAGCTCGGCGCCGAACACAAACTGACCATGCTGATGGTCACTCACCAGATGGGTTTCGCCAGGGAGTTTGCCGATCGGGTGTGTTTCTTCTACAAGGGCCAGATCCATGAACAGGGTACGCCGGCGCAGATCTTCGAACACCCGCAGCAGGAACGTACGTGCGCGTTTCTGAGTGCGGTAAAAGAAGCCAATTAGGCGACGTTCAACAGCCCTGTCCGTCGCTTGGGACGATGACGCGTAGGGATCGCCTGCGGTTAACGCGCTACAGCGTTCACGTACGGCTGAATTTGGTCTCCCTCACGATAGGCGAGGCGGTGTGCGCCACGCCCTTGATCATGTTGATCCGGGTGAGTTCTGCGTTGAGCTCGCTCAGGGCCCGAGCTTGCGAGCCAATGAGTCTATATTCATAGATTGCCAACGTATTTTCCCACTGCTGGGTATGCCGGGCCAGAAGCGGCCGCTCGCTTAGCCCGCCTCCAGCGAGAGCAGTCACCCACATTGAACGGCCGTTTTACTCGATCATCGGTGGATCCTGCAGGCCCGATTGCACCCTTCGTACTGTTTCAGGGCAAACTGATACGGTTTTTTATTGTGCATCTGAGCCTTTTTCTGGTGTTGATCTTTTCTTATAAAGTGCGCTCCTGCGCACTGCTAGGTGGTGATCACCCCCCTATTTCAGGCTCGATGACGTCCGATGTCCTTGAGAGTGTTCAGGCCCCCATGAATACTCGCTCCATGAGCCTGCCGCCAGCCCCGACGGTTTCGCGCCAGACATCTTCGTGTGGCAAATTACCGACCTTCCCCCACGATACGTCTCAGGGCTGCGTCCAGATTGGCAAAAAAATTCAAGGCCTCCCACCATCAACGGTCTGCCTTCACGTTAGCCCTAAAAAGCTACTACGCTCTGGTCATTGTTTAAGGGTTCATCCCGCTGTCGATAAAAAAGTGACCGAGACCAAACCTCAGATTTATCACTTGGAGTGTTATGCCGAAGCCTGACGCTTTTATCGCTGCTGACGCAGTCCCATTAAACTCAAACGTTGCACTCGCCAGAGCCTCCCTGTTCAAGTTCGCTGGGCTGCTGGGCATAGTGTTCATCCTTGCCACGGGACTACTGGTTTTTGTAGCCAAAAACCTAGATAGCAATGAAGAGTCAGAGAGCGCTTTCTACGCCCAAAAAGCTGTTCACACGCTGGAAAAAAATCTTCGTTCCACCATTAAGGATTACGCCTTTTGGGGCGATGGATACCAGCATTTGCACAAAACGGTGGATACGGACTGGGCATTTACCAGGCAGAACCTAGGCCCGACTCTTTACTCCGATTTTGGTTTCACCGGCCTATTCGTAGTAAACGCCGTAGATCGTACCGTCTACTCGGTCGTAAGAGGTGAGCTGACAACCGTTGAAGCTGCGAGTTGGTTGGGAAAGCCAATTGACGCGCTGCTCACCCAGGCTCGACGGGGCGCGGACAGTGAAGCGGTGGTGACTACTTTCCTCAACGTCCACGGTATTCCTACAATTGTTGCCGCAGCCGCTCTCACACCTGGGGCCGATCCTACCGTTCAACCTGATAAGGGCCCTCTTTCAGTACTGCTTTTTGTAGAAGTGCTGGACAACGCCAAACTGCAAGCGATGGGCAGGGATTACGGCATCGAAGGATTGCATGTCTCGACATCCGATGAGATTCACAAGGCGTCTGTCTTGCCACTGGGTGAAGACGGTTCCGCAGGGGGACTGCATTGGGAAGCCGCAAGGCCCAGCATCCGCTTGCTGGGTTTTATACTCCCGCTGATCGCCATAGCTGCTCTTCTCGTCGTTATCATGACTTGGGCCATACTTCGACGTACAACCGCCGCTGCCAAGGCGCTCGACTGCAGCTATGAGTCCTTGCAATCAAGCCAGATAGCCCTCGCCCAGAGCGAAGCACGTTTTCGCGACGTAGCTGAAGCAAGCTCCGATTGGATCTGGGAAATAGATCAGCATTGGCGTTTCACCTACCTTTCAGAGCGTTTTGAAAGCGTAACAGGGCTATCTCGAGACCTTTGGATAGGTGCAAACATTGATGATCTGCTGCGCATGGAACACGCTACGGTATCTCAATGGTTGAGCATTCCTAATCGTCGTCACAGCATCAGCGTTCAGTGCAGTTATGTTGATATGAAAAAATCCGCGCGCTTTACACGAATATCGGCGCGAGGATGGGTCAACGAAGGATTTAGAGGAACGGCAACCGACATAACAGATGAAGTGGAGGCGCGTCGACGTATTGAATTTCTGTCCCAGCATGACGCTCTGACCGGGCTGCCAAACAGGACAAGGTTGCAAGAGTTTCTAGACGGCAAACTGAAAGCTGCGCCAAGCCCGGAGCATCCTCTTGTAATGCTTATTTTAGACCTTGATCGATTTAAACCTGTAAACGACCTTCTCGGTCACGCGGCCGGTGATGAGGTACTCAATGAAGTCTCTCGACGGCTGGCTGAATGCGTGCGCAGCGGAGATCTCGTAGCGCGGATTGGCGGCGATGAATTCGTGTTGATTCTTAACGACGTGGGCTCGGTTGAAGAAGTAGAAACCGCGTGCCGTCGACTCATTGAATCCATTGAGAAACCAGTCAAGGTCGAAGATCAAGAGGTATTTGTGAGTGCCAGCATTGGAATTGCAATGGCACCGAACGATTCCTCAATAGCAGCAGAACTGCTCCGGTATGCGGACATCGCCTTGTATGAAGCCAAATCCGGAGGACGAAATACCTGGCGATTTTATGCCAATGAGATGAATGCCAAAATCATCGAACGCCGCCAGCTCGAAAATGATCTTCGCTATGGCATACAACACGGTGAGCTACGTCTGCATTTCCAACCCCGCTTTCGCATTGCAGATGGCCACATGGTCGGAGCTGAAGCGCTGGTGCGGTGGCAGCATCCTAAACGAGGCCTCATACCGCCTGATACTTTTATCCCTATCGCTGAAGAGACGGGACTCATCCTTGCGCTAAGTAACTGGGTGCTCAAAACCGCCTGCGAACATGCGGCCGGTTGGCCCGATAATCTATTTGTATCAGTCAATCTATCCTCCACTGAATTTCAACGCGGCAATTTGGTTGAGCGGATAAATGAGACCATCACGGCCACGGGGCTTCAAGCGCACCGCTTGGAATTAGAGGTGACCGAGAGTGTCATGCTTGAAGACGCTCTGGGCGCGCTTGATGTCATGCGAGCGCTAAAACAAGTAGGCGTACGTCTTTCAATGGATGACTTTGGCACCGGCTATTCATCTCTCAGCTACCTTCGCTCGTTCCCGTTTGACGGAATCAAAATAGATCGCAGTTTTGTAAGCCGGCTGCACGAAAGCGAAGAAGACAGGTCGATCATTCAAGCCATCGTAGGATTGGGCCGCGCTTTATCTTTGACCGTAACCGCCGAAGGGATCGAGACCGGTCAACACATGGACTTACTCAGAGAGGTCTGCTGTGAAGAGGGCCAGGGATACTTCCTGAGTCGACCGTTAAATCACGATGATTTTGAATCTTTACTAATGGCTGGCCAGGCATTGGGTAAGGTTTGAAAGGTAGAACCATGCAACTTTTTTCTGACATCGGCGCTTTTCAGAAACTAAGGCACTAGAGTATTGAGTTCCCACGCACTTAAAGCAGAAAGTTACGAAGCACGTTAACTCTGCGATCAATGGCTTGCTGTAAACGAACGCGATGTGCGTCCCAACTACCAGGATCGATTGAGCTTGAACGCATAAGCACCAGCATGGCCGATTTTGCAGCAGCATACTCTGCGTTAGCGTCTCGCATCTTGAGCTTTCGCTCTTCATGATCGGTCATTTCCATACGTCGAAGCGCCAGCTCTGTCTCGTCTGCAATCACCGGTCCTAGAGTCAACTGTGGGCGATGGGGCGCGCAGAAAGGTTCATTTTCCAACAGAATGGAACGTGCACGCTGAATCCCCCAACTCAACGCGATTTCCAGTCGCTCAGCCCCTTGTTGCTCATGAAACTCCTCGTGCATCAGAGCGCCGTTATCGGCATAAATCCCGACAAATGTTTGGACTTCTCGGTTGAGCGTAACGCGCGCCTGCACTTCCACCAGGCGCCCATCCTTGAGCCTTTCGTCATGGATCCTGGTGGGGAACCGTTTGTTGACCCAAAGCCAGTACTGTGGCCCTCTATGACGCATTCATTGCCCTCCTCTCCCAAGTTTTTGAGTAAGGCACACGCACCGTGGATTTTCTAGGTCATTAGTCGGTAAAGAAAATTATGCGATAGGCAGATCATTCGTAGCATTGGTCTTGGCCCAGCCAGCCCACCTTAACCGCCCTCGGCAGCATCAGGTGGGCATATTCGAGCAGCTTTCTATCACGTGCAAAAGTGGCTTTCGGAGTTGGGTCAAGCAGCGGGTTTAAGCACCACCTTCGTCCACCCATTGTCACGCGCGTCAAAATGCTTGTAGGCCTCGGGCCCTTCGGCGAGCTCCAGACGGTGGGAGATGATTTGGGCCGGATTGGCCCGACCGTGATAAATGAGTTCCGCCAAGCGACGGTTGTAAGCCTTGACGTTGGCTTGGCCCGTTCGAATCTGCTGACCTTTGAACCAGAAGGCCCCGAAGTCGAAGGCCATCTTTCCCTGCTTCGCGAGCTGATCTTTGGCACCTGGGTCTTCGGGTACAAATACACCGACGACACCGATCCCCCCGGTTGCCTTGGTCGAGGCCACCAGGTTGTTCATGGTCAGGTGATTGGCTTCATGACCATGCCGGTCACAGCACTGATAGCCGACACACTCGCACCCTCGATCCGTGCCTTTGCCATGGGTCAGGTCAAGAATCTGATCCACCGCCTCCTTCTCCAGGGAATTGATCGGTGTGGCGCCAAGTTGCGATGCAAGCTTCAAGCGGTCGGGATGATTGTCGACGACGAATACCTGCGCCGCGCCTTTGATCATGGCGGAGTGAGCGGCCATCAAGCCGACCGGGCCGGCGCCGTATATCGCAATGCTCTCGCCCGGTAACAGCCCGGCCAATTCGGTAGCATGCCAGCCGGTCGGAAAAATGTCCGAAAGCATGACGTAATCATCTTCGCGCTCCTGTGCATCCTCAGGCAGTACCAGACAGTTGAAGTCCGCATAAGGCACCCGCAGCAATTCGGCCTGTCCGCCCTGATACGGCCCCATCTCGGCAAACCCGTACGCAGCTCCAGCGCTTCCAGGATTGGCGGTCAGGCAAAAGCCGGTCAAACCCTTCTCGCAGTTTTCGCAGAAGCCACAACCAATGTTGAACGGCAGGCAAACGCGGTCACCCACCTTGACCCGATCAACACCGGCACCCGCCTCGATAACCTCACCGAGATTTTCATGCCCAAAAACACGACCTGTCTCCATCGAAGTGCGACCTTCGTACATATGCAGGTCAGAACCGCAGATATTGGTCGTGGTGATTCGAACCAGGACATCCGTAGGCTTTTCGATTTTGGCATCCGGGACATTCTGCACACTCACGTCCCGGGGGCCGTTATAAACGATGGCTTTCATGTTGTTCTCCCATTGGCAAAACGAAAGGAATATTTCGTCCGCTCAGACTTATCTGTCCAAGAGAGGGATACAGATGTTCAAACGATTAAGGGCGCTCCCGGACGGGTGGTCAGTCGCCAGGCATGACGTCGCATGCATTGAATTTTTTGTTCAACCCAATATCTCTTTCTCAAGCATAAGCGGCCATCCGCTGAAAACTGGAAAAATGAAAACCAGAGGGACCGGGCCCTCATCATGGATCGGGGTGTTCGCTGGAAACGGAGTTGTTGGCATCCACATCTTCCATTTCTTCGTCGACTGGCGCTTCGTCGTCTGCAGGAAGCGGGAGCTCGGCTTCAGCGCGTTGGGGATCATCCTCTACCCGAGGTACTTTTCGAGGATCTTTCTCATGAATGTCCATGCTGGTTCTCCGTAGTGATTCGGATATAGGGCCTGAACTAACCACCCTGGGTATCTATGTCACCATCCTGAACTGGCTTATGTTCAGGTTCAGATTTGAAATCTGGACTGTAGGAATTTTCTTTCGCTATGGCATCGTTCCTTGGATTATTAGGCGCCATGGCTGATCCAGACGCATCAGGCACATGGGTCGAATCCTGGTCGTTGTCCAATTCTTCTTTCCCACCGTTTGTGTGGGCCTCGGATTTCTTTTGAGGCGTGTCAGTCCGTTTGGGATCGTGGCCAGCTTCGTTATCCGCACTGATTCCGGCTCCGCCCTGTTGTGATACGTTCCCAGGTGCTTTCTCATCAATATCCATTGTTGATCTCCGAATTGATGCGCGGTGTCCCCGTGCTTGAACGTGAGAGGTGGTGAAACGATGGAAGTGCACCGCAGCGGACGAGTGGCAAAAAAATGCCCGGCTCACTCGCCGGGCTTTCTGTTAGCGCATATCGTCTGATAGCGGTGTTTCTTCATCTGCTTCTGGCGGAGTCCTTTCACCTGGATCCGTCCAATCTCCAGGACGACCATTGCTTGGGTTTTTCAACGGATCGTATTTGTCGGGGTCGTCAGGATCGAGCGTCGGTTCATCTGTACCTGGCTCAGGCTTGGCAGGATCAGAACCTTGTGTCTGGTCTTGGAAATTCGAATCGTTAGACATACGCACCTCACCAATGAGGTCCAGAAGTTCCGGGCCGTACTTGTTGGAAATCGGCGGATTTCCAGGGTGCTGTCGACTAGATGAACGGACATACGGGTTTTAACCTCTGCCCCCTGACGTTAGCGCCTTCTTGCAACAGCCGGCCTTCCAGGCATTGCTGTCGCTGGCCGGCAATGGACGAAGCGCGGAGGGTGCGGGTGTTGCCTCAATCCTCCTGATCTGTCTGATCCAGGAAATCGACGTCGTCATCTTCGTCGTTTTCATCGTCAAGAATGCCTTGGGCGTCTTGTTCGGCCCATGGCTCGTCATCGTGAAATTCGTGATCGAGCAGGTGGTCGTGCTCCGGCTCGGGAATATCAATTTCATCGCTCATTTTCAGTTCCTGCGTTGACTGTGCTGCGTGGAGGGCACCTGTATAGGCGTGCCCCGCTCCTCAGTCAATGTCCAGGCGATGACTGCTCGGTCGGTACTGGCCCCTGTCGCCTTGAAGCCGACGATGGCGCCTCATAAATATCCCCGAGAAAACCTCGCCGAAGCCGTGAAGGATTTCAATGCGCTGCTAAAGTGATACCACGCGCAGCCACATTCTGCCCCGGGTCTGCACATTGGGTGGCAGGTGGCGCACAGCTAGTAAAGGCAGCTTGCTTGTGTCGCGTACGCTAACGCTTTGGAGCAAGGGCCGTCTTGAACTGAATCGCGCCGTCATTGAGCGCGTGGGGGCAGTAAATGAGGTCTAAACATGATATTCAAGCCTAACGCCAGTCGTTCCGTACTACAGCGTAGAAGCAGTACCAGTATTGTGATTCAGGCCGGCCTCGATGGCCTCGCGGTGACCGGTGTCGCGTGGTACTTGATCAACTATCACATCGGCTATGTCACCCAAGCCTACGTGATCATGGTCTTGTTGCTGCTGGGGGCGTTGGCTGTCTCATACGACCACTATGCTATTTACCGAAGCAATGTCGGGTTCGCCGTAAAATCCTTCAAGCTGCTCAAGGCATGGACAGCCGCGTTTTGTTTTCTGGTTGCCATGGCCTTTCTAACCAAACAAAGCGAGCAGTACTCCCGTTTATTGGTGGCCGAGTTGTTTGTTATCGGCTACTTCGCTCAGCTCTTTTTGCACCTTGGCACACGCGAGATGCAGAAGAAATTCCTCGCCCACCCGACGCAAAGGGACAACGTTCTCATTATTGGCTCCGGGGAACTGGCCAACTACCTTCATCAGAAAATCAGCAACAACCCCTGGTTGGGTGAGCGCGTGGTCGGCTCCGTATTGATCGGTGCGGATGATGATCAGGGGAAGGATGGCTCGGCGAGCACAAACCACTTACCCATTCTGGGTAACATCACTGACCTGGATGACCTGGTCGTGCAGTACAACATCCGCAGCGTCTATTTCGTTACGCCTCTGGATAGTTCACAGATTATCAAGGACGTTTACTTAAGGCTGTTTGACAAGCACACCACGGTTAATTGGGTGCCCGATATTTTTTCACTGCGCCTGATCAATCACAGCGTGCGTGAAATTGCCGGAATCCCGGTACTGACCCTATCTGAAACGCCACTGATGGGGATGCGACTTTTTCTGAAAAACCTTGAAGACAAAGTCCTGGCCTTCCTCATATTGCTATTGGCCGCGCCATTGCTGGTGGTCGTCGCCATTGCAATCAAGCTCGATAGCCCGGGACCGGTGTTTTTCCGCCAGGAACGTATGGGATGGAGCGGTGATACATTTCGAATCTGGAAGTTTAGAAGCATGGTCGTCCATCAGCCCGAAGAAGGCATCGTCAAACAGGCCGAAAAAAATGATCCACGCAAGACTCGCGTGGGCGCTTTCATTCGACGGACCAGCCTGGATGAGCTTCCACAACTGTTCAATGTCTTGACCGGGGAAATGTCTTTGGTAGGGCCGCGCCCGCACGCTATTGCGCACGACGCGCAATACTCGCCCGATATCTCCGACTACTTTGCGCGTCACAACATCAAACCCGGTATCACCGGTTTGGCTCAGGTGCGTGGGTTTCGCGGTGAAACCAGAGACATTGAACAGATGATCCAGCGGGTTGACTCGGACATCGAGTACATCAACAACTGGTCGCTCTGGCTCGACTTTGTCATTCTTGCACGCACGGTCCTGGCCTTCTCGGGCAAGCATGCCTACTAGCGTCTATGGGCATTTCATAGGGACGATTAAAGAAGTTTGCAAGCAGTCCGGCAGTGCCATCGATTGGCGCTGCCAGCTTCACTGGTCAGTCGCCTTAAAGAGCGTTTACAGGAAATAGATCCAGGGTTCGCTCAACCTCTTGCGCGTCGACGCTAAAGCCTTCGCCCTCTTGCTTACCCACCACAAAACCGAAGTTCTGGTGATCACGGTCTGTCAGATACTTGAAGAAGCAAAGAAACCGATTAGGTGGCTGCAGTATCAATAGCGATCCACCCGGCTGAAGTACATTGACCCCGTGAATCAGATGACTCCCCTCGATCCCGACTACGGTTCTGGCCCCGGCACAAGCCGCGACAATCGTCGCTACATCTGATTTTGCGGGATCGATTATGCGAAATCCCCTGCGGTCCCGCAGTCGTTCAGCAAGCTCCATTTCATTGCGTAACAAGCGCAGCTCACCCTTATTGCCTCGCAGGATGAACACACCTGGATGGGAACTGGCATTGACGTGAGACAGCAACTTTTCACCCATCGTGCGAAAACGCAAGTGCTTGTGGCGATTCTGGCTTAGATCATCAAAAATCACGAGTTCGTGAAAAAACGCGTTCCGTAAACGAACCGGTTTCATCCCCAGCCAGTTTTCATAACCGGGCGCGTGAAGTATCCCGTGCTTTGCTGCAGATACGAGTTCGTCGGAGACTGCCGTGGTCACCGGCACGCCTTCATTGCACGCCAGTGGGTAGGTAATGCAATCATCCATCAACCATGAGCCAAACCACTTGTTCCCGCCTGCCGTGCAATACAACGCGCCACGCTCGATCTCGGTTTCGACTCGAATCCTCGGCAACCTGCTGGTGCGAGGTGATAACCATGACTTGGCATTTCCGTTATAAAGCGTGCCGTCAATCAGCCAGGCATTCTTGAGCAGGTAGCCACGCGTAGGACCATGCTCAACAGGACCGATGCCCTCCATCGTGCGGCGTGGATGCTCGAATGGATAAAACTGATCCCCGGCCCACCCCGTCACTCGTTCAAGCTGGTTGGGAAGGAAAAACGCCGGCGGAGCGATTGCCACTTCACCAGGAGCAATCTCCCAACTCTTCACGGCCACACTTTGCAGTGTTAACGGTGGCTTTCCCGTCAGACGCGACTTCAACAGGTGATGATACGCAGCAAGGCTCCACTTCGAAGAACCGCTATTGGTCAATGTATAAGTATCCGACATATGAATGACCACTCTAGTGTGCTTATACGGAAATAGCGCCCTGATCCAACTCCATGACACTGCACTGACACGACATCAGAAATTCATTCAACTGGCGAGAACAGCTTCCATGACCGGTGGTGACTTCAAATGACTATAACGACTGCTTAAGGTCTCCAGTAGCAACGCTTCCGGCTGTTTGGCACAGTGGAGATATATTTTGGATAATCCACCAAACCCCATTTCACGATAACGGCTGGCGATTTCCTCGTCACTCGGCCCTTCGGGCAGCCCTAGATGCAGCGTCAGTTTTTTGCCTTCGACAGCAAACAGAGGCGTTTCCCAAAGAAATTGCGCAGCGCCCCGCTTTGGCAATCGAATAAACACATATCCGTAGTTACCCAACGTATCTACATCACCCCCACGCCTTCTTTTCCACTCAAGCAGTCCGTCGTCCGGTCGTGCCAGGCACGTCCCGATATCGTAATAGTCGAAACCATTTTCGATCGCCCATTCAAGGGCCATGAAGGTTGTAATCGAGTTGATTTCACGTAGTTTTTTGGCATCTGAATACACCGCTTCAGGGTAACCAAAACGGATCGTGCTCCAGTAACGCTTGCCTACGCGAGTGATCACGCACCCGAGATGGCAAGCGACAACCTCGTCCTCGAGCATTACCAGGTCGAGTCGCCCGGCATTCTTTGCCACCCGTTGTACTTCGTGCGTTTCGATTTGCGAGGCCGCCGTGCCATGCCGCGCCTGGGCATAGGGTTTGAGCATTTGCACATCGGCACTTTGAATTTCGTCATCGTTCAAGGCCTGCTTCATACGATAACGCGAGCGATTCTTGCGCAGACTTCGACGAAGCTCGGTGTTGTACCTCGCGGTGATATCGTCGATGGATCGACTCAGCGGTACAACGGCGCTCAAATACTGAGGCACACACAATGCGCCAGAGGTCGGCAAGTCACTGACAAATACAGTCTGGCTTGATGATTCCGATTTTAGTTGACGATCTCCCTGTGAAGACTCCCCTCCCATGAGTACCTTCACAAACTCTCGCTGGGTTTTCCTGCCCATATAGAGGACGCTGAAGTGGCTATCTTCCCGAAGTTTGAACCTGACAATTTCCCAGCGCCAAAAACAAGCCCTACTCACTATGTCTCGCAGCCAGGACATCGCTTTTCTTAGCTCGAAACGTACAGAGGGCGATATTAGCTGACGCATCAATGCCGCTATATTTTCTTTCATTGGCTCACTGGCACATGTCGAGGAAAAGTGGTTTTGCTTGCAAGCAACAATAGACGTTCCCCACTTTGCCGCCAGGAGAACGCCAGGAAAAACCTTGCCAAAAGCTCAAAATGTCTTTGAAAAACAACCTACAGGCTCGTCGCACCTCGACCTTTGAAAATCAATGTGCGCAGCAAAAACATCGGGTTCCCCAGCACATAGCGAGTGAACAATCGCTTCGGTTCATTGATCAACCTGAACAGCCACTCACACCCCAGGCGACGCATCCATTGCGGAGCCCGATGAACCTTGCCGCCGAGAAAATCCAGAATGGCCCCGCCGCACACGATCAGGCAAGGCACGCCACTGGCCGCTAACCTGGCTGCCACCGCTTCCTGTTTGGGCATGCCCATGCCCAATATCACCAACTCAGGCTGCAACTCCTGGGCGAGCCTTATATAGACGTCCACCTCGGCAAAACCATGGTGAGCAGAAACAATATTCACCGCATGGATCGCTTCGCAATGGCGTACCGCATTGTTCAGAAAGGTATCTTCCGTTCCCCAGAAAGCCACGCGCCGGCCTTTGAAGGCAGCCAGTAATTTGGGGATGAAGTCCGTGCCATTCATATTGAGTCCCGGCGTCAAGCCGAGTTTGCGCAATAGCAGCGCCATACCGGAACCATCTCGTAATAACACGTCGGCAGATGACAGCGAACGATAGTAATCGGCATTGCCCGCGATCAGGTTCATGGCGTGGGCATTGACGAATCCCAGCACGGTCGCCCCCTGCGCACAGGACAAGGCATCGATCAGGCCTTGTTCATCATCACAATCGTTGACGACCCTGAGCTTCTGGAAAATCGTTTGCCAGTTGTGCAGCCAATCCAGAGCGCCCATCAGTTTTCATCTCGCTTGGACCGCACCCACTCAACTTGGCGCTTGAATAAAAAACCCACGTACAGAGGGATTTTTTTCAGGGCGTACAATGGCGCATACATCAAGGCTGAAAAGGAAATAATGTCGCGGCCAAACTGGCTCCATGCCAGAAAAACAGTCATACCCAAAATCGTCACTCCAGCTGACGCGATCAATGCTGGCGCCAACACTCCGGTTAGTACGAGTACCAGGCCTGACAGTGCAAATGCCGCCGCCAGGACCAACGTCAACAACGCCAATGGAGGGACCAGCAGATCCAGCGTCATCGCCAGCAGGCTGCCATTGCCCTTGCCAATTGACTCTACAAACAACTTTGGCGTGTCACCCAGGATCACGCCCAAATGGCCATGCTCCCAACGCGTACGCTGGGTGATCAAACCCTCTTCACTGCGCGGAAAATAACTGGTGACCAGCGCATCAGGGCAAAACAACGGCGGCTTGCCGCTGCGGCAGAAATCCAGGCCCATCTTCAAGTCTTCGACGATATGGCCGCTGGCCAACTCGATTAACGGCAGGTCCCGCCAGGCGAATGCCATGCCGGTACCCATTAACTGGCAGGGCAACCCGAGCCGAGCCCAACCTTGCGGCCGCGCCCGATTTTTCACACACCAGGCAAACTCGGCAAGCTGCACTTTCAACCCTGATCCGGCAGGGGCACGCATCAAGTTAAGGGACTGGACCGGCCGTCCCGAGTCGATGCAACGGACGGCCAGACACTCGACAAAACCGTCGCCCACCTGGCAATCGGCATCGACAATGATCAGCACGTCTGGCGCAGCATTCGCCAAATAGCGCACCCCAAAATCCAACGCATAGCCCTTGCCACGTTGATGAACATCCTTGCGTTCCACCACTTCGGCACCCGCGCTGCGTGCCAGCGCCGCCGTATCGTCGGAACAGTTGTCGGCCACCACCAATAGCCGGTCGCCTTCCAGTAATTGCGAGCGAACGGTGCGCAGCGTCGCTTCGATGACGGAGGCTTCATTGTGTGCCGGAACCAGCACCGCCACTCGTGGCCGCGCACCTTTGGGCGACGCCAGGGTTCGCATGGGCAGGCAAGCCAGCAGTATCTGGATAAACAGGATCATTACCGGCAGGACAATCACTGCCAACAGCCCGCAGAACAGCCAATAAAGTAGAGTCATCATGCTTGCGCCCTGAACAATTGAGCCAGCTTGGTCGCTTGCGTATCGATATCATGTCGCTCCAGCACTCTCTGATAAGCCGCTTCTCCCATGCGCTGCAGCACCTCGACCGGTGCCCCGAGGCACTCCGCCAGCGCCGCCGCCAACTCCTCCACGTCGCCCGCGGGAAACAACCAACCGTTCTCCCCCTGACGTACCAACTCGGGAATCCCCGCTACATAAGTCGTCAGCACGGGCCGGCGCAAAGCCATGGCTTCCATGATGACCACCGGCAATCCTTCGGCGAAGCTCGGCAACACCATGGCCCGCGCCGCAAGGATTTCCTCCCGAACCTGCTCGCTGCTGATCCAGCCGGTAATTCGCACCTGTGCCTGCAAACCGTACTGTGCTACCAGCGCTTCGATTTGCCCACGCATTTCCCCATCGCCGGCCAGTACCATCTCGAATGTCACGCCTTGTTCGGCCAGAATGCGGGCCGCTTCAAGCAACAGTAGTTGGCCTTTCTGCTCACACAAGCGACCCACGCAAACCAATCGCGGTGCCGCCGGAATAGCGACTGCCGGTACGTTGTGAAACGCCTGCTCAAGACCACAATGCACCACTTTCACCCTCGGCCAGTGCGCATGATCCACCCAGCGAAACAACTGGCTGCGGCCATAGGCGCTGATGGCCGCGACAAAAGCCGCGCGCCGGACTTTCTCGCCCAAATGAATAAACTGTGGTTTGTCGAACTCTTCCGGGCCGTGCACGGTAAAACTGTAGGACGGCCCGCCGAGCGCATTGGCCAGCATAACGACCTCGGTTGAGTTGGTACCGAAATGCGCATGCACATGCCTGGCGTCGAACGCCTGCAACCAGGACAGCAGTTGGCACGCCTCGAACAGATAGACAAGGTGGTAGGGCCAGGAGCGATCGGCCCGCCAGCCCATACGCAGCGCTAGCCATAGCGCTGAAAAAAAGCGTCGCGGCCGGGCCCGTACGACCTGCAGCACGGGTGCCAACAGGCCCTTGATTCCGTCGCGCAGTACATACTGTGTTTTATCGCGTTCGGCCACATCCTCGGCGTCCACCAACTCGGCATCCCAGCCACGCAGGGCCACGCGCTGCACCGCAAAACCCTGGCGCTCCAAAGCCAAAATCTCGCGACGAATGAAACTATGACTGACCTTCGGGTATTGATTAATGAAGTAAGCGATACGCATGGTCATCAGGCTTATAGACTGCAGCGGTGATTGATGACTGTAGGTAAACCCACAGCGGCGCAGTAACTTGCAACGTCAATTCCCCGCATAACAGTCCTTTAATAATTTATCCATATTGGTAAACGCACTGTCCAAAAGTTCATAACGCCTGCGATACATGGCGCGTTTTTTTGAAGGAATCGTCTCCAGTGGTTTTTTAGAAGGGGTCAAGGGAATTTCAAAGAAGTCCTCACGCTCTGAAGGCGTCGCACCATGTTCCAACCAGATCAAGTCATAATCCGCGGCCAGCTCTTTGGCTTTCTCAGCACCAAAATAGGGATGACGATGATGACGATAACCATCCCCGACCGCATAGATTTTATCGACACCGATGTTTACGCCCAGATACTTGATGACCTCAATCAAAAAACTTCTTGGCCGCAGGCCTTCAAAGTTTTTAGTCAGGTCCCGATAGATACTCAAGGACTTATCGCTCTCTATGCCTTTGTGTATCCCCTGGACTGCACCAATAAAGATATAAAGCTTATCTTCTTCGCAACACAACGTGAACGCAATCGACGCAACACGCAAGTCTTCCTGAAACAAGTTCAGTACCAACTCCCCTTCCCGCATAAACCATACAGGACGATCCAGCACCAACGAGCAACCTGGCGAAAATACCGACAGATCACTCAATATCAAACTGTCGTTACGCCCATACAACAATAACTGCGGGCAGCTCTTGATAACCACTTCGTAGTGCGAGGCCATTACGCCCAGCCTGTCCTGGGAACTCCAACTTCTACTGATATAGGGCCAATGAACGACCCCGAGACAATCTCCGCCCAACCGCTCAACACCGGTCTTGCCCAGGGCCATCGACATCCGCGACAAAAACAACTTCAGTTGCGACCAATTCTGCCCGACTAGAAACAGCAACTTGATCTTGTTCTTCAGGGCCCTGATGGAATACCCGGCATGTATCGAAGACATGCTTTTCAATAGCTGCCAATTATTCATGGAAGGATCACTTGTATTCGATCAACGCCGACTTGCCGGCGCCGAACCTGTTCAGTAGAAACCTGGTTTGCCCCAGCATCTCGGGAAATTTTCCAAGCACCAGAAAGAACGCCAGCAGCCAGTTCTTGCGTACCGAGCCATCCCCCCGACGAGCCAAACGCGCTATTTGCAGCGGATAGATCAACAGCACCAGCAGCCCCCACCCTCCCAGCATCAGGCTCGCAATGATCGTGGCCACGGGGATACCCAAGCCCCAAAACCAGGCACGGCGCGACTCGCGCTGCCAATGCTGCTCCGGCGTGGCTCCATGCAAAAATGCGCCCTCGGCAAAGGCATAGCCACCGCGCAGCGTGCGTCGCCACCATTGGCCGAAACGGGTCATGCCGGCATCGTGCAAGGTCATTTCCTCGGCCAGGCGCCAGACCTTCCATCCTTGGCCACGCAGACGCACGCACAACTCAGGCTCCTCCCCGGCAATCATGTCCGCTCGAAAACCAGACACCGCAGCAAAGGCGTCGGCCCGCATCAGCGCATCGCCACCGCAAGCCTTGGCCTCACCGACAGGGGTGTCCCATTCGAGGTCACACATATAGTTGTAAATCGAACGCTGGGGGAAACGTTCACGGCGCCGACCGCAGACCACCGCTACCTCAGGCCGCGCCTCAAGGAAGGCCAGGGCCTCGGGCAGCCAGCCAGCGACAACCTCGCAATCACCGTCGACGAACTGGATATAGCGCACCTGCGGCGATACCCGTTGAAGGCAGGCAAAACCTTCATTGCGTGCGCGCGCCGCCGTAAAGGGCTTCGACATATCCAGCTCCACCACCTCGACGCCACGCTGGTGTGCCATCTGCACGGAGCCGTCGGTTGACCCGGAGTCGACATACACAATCTTCTGCGCCACACCGATCAGTGAGGCCAGGCACCGCTCAAGCCGCGGGCCTTCATTGCGACCGATGATAACGACACCGATGCCGGTCGCGAGGGCGTTCAAGAGCAGGCCCTCACTTCTGCTACCTGCCGGATCTTGATGATCGCTGGTACGCCCACGGCGACCGAGTTATCCGGTACATCCGTCAAGACCACGGCATTGGCGCCGATTACCACATTATTGCCAATGCGGATATTGCCCAGGACCTTGGCCCCCGCACCGATATCAACGTTATTGCCGATCACCGGGGCGATCGGTTCATTCACATTCTTGAGCCCCACGACCACGCCATTGCGAATGCGGCAGTCATCACCAAACTGCGCATAACCGCTGATCACGATCCCGCCAAAATGATCGATGACGAAGTTGCGCCCCACCACGACCTCACACGGCAACTCGATTCCGGTGACGATCTGCACGCACTTGAATAGAAACTTGTACAAGAAAGAGAAAACCTTGCGTAACGGCGCCGGCCGCACCCCGTAGCGCCAGCGCCCGAAGCGATAAACCAGCATTACCCAGAAACCCTGGGCGGCCCAATCACCGGCGTAGGCGCGCAAGTCCGCACGTATGTTTTCGAACATGGACTGATCTACCGTGTAGGTTGGCTAGCGAGTCTGGTTTTACGCAGCAGTGCCCAGGTAACACGGGTGTGCTGCCAACACGTGCCTATAGCGGCCCACCCCCTCCCTTTCAAGATTGCCTTGAGCGCCAGAATCAAATCACCCAGACTCACCAGCCCCATGTGCAAGGCCAGCCCCGCCAGACCGTGATGCTTACGGAAATACAGCAACTCGCTTTCAATCTGCAGCGTGGAGAGCTGCCGACTGGCCGCATTGAGCGTGTTGACGGTTTTGGCACTTTCGCCGCCGATATGCACCACGGTGGTGTCCGGGTAATACACCACTTTCCAACCGGCCTGTTTGACGCGTTTACAGTGATCAACCTCCTCGTAGTAAAGGAAATAGCGCGGATCGAACAAGCCGACTTGATCGATGACCTCACGGCGGATCAGGTAATAACAACCGGGCACCCAGTCGCACTCGCGCACTGAATCATGATCCCAGGTCATGTCGTCGACCTTTTTTACCCACGGGAAAAAACGTTCGAGCCCGGCGTGCGCAAGGAAGACGTTCAACGGTGTCGGAAAATAGCGGCAAGAGGGTTGCAGGTCCCCTTCTCGCCCAACCAGGCGAACGCCCAGGACGCCGCAATCAGGATGCGCCTCCATATAGTCGAGCGTCTTGTTCAGGGTATCCGCCGCCACGAAGGCATCGGTATTGAGCAGTAGCGCGTACCGGCCTTGCAGGTGCTCGATCAATTGGTTATTGGCACGACCAAAGCCAACATTATTGTCATTTGAAAGTTGCAATGCTTCTGGGCAAATACTGGCCAGACGCTCCAGTGAATTATCCGCAGAGGCGTTATCCACAATTAAATAACGCAAACGCTCGGCATGTTTGGACTGGCGCAGCGCATCAAACATCGGCTGCAACAGATTTGCTGTATTGTAATTAACGACCAATACATCAAGTTCTGTATTAACCATTGGATTGCTCACCAAAAAAATACTCGGCGCGCATGGCTGACAGCTTGGACTCTAGCTCATGGTCGTATAAACCCTGACGCTGCTCGATAAGGTCAATCCAGGGATAGGCAGCGCAACGTTCTCCGATATTTTTCACCAGCGTTTCCATCGTACAGATAACCCTGGCTGGATTACCGCCAACCACCACACCTGGCGGAACATCCCTTAATACAACAGCGCCAGCCGCCACAACCGAATCCGGACCAATAGTGACTCGCGGCATGACAATAGCGCCATGACCAATGAAGGAGTTGGCTTTGATATCGACGCCGCCTACAGAGTCGAGTTTGGTTCCGTCACGCGCATTGATGACATGGACGATGCCATCGTGACCGAATATCGTGCAATCCGACAAACCGACATTGTCGCCGAGTCGAAGCATTGCCGGGTCGGTGATATTGCATCCCAGGTTAATCCATACGCCCTTGCCGATGGAGTGCAGCCCGCCCCAGCGAGCCATATGTTTGGCCCACTCATACCCGTCCGGTTTACATAGCTTTTTATAGAGTGCGGTTCCGCGTCCTGTTGTTTTGGCGTAATGAGCAACTGCACGCTTTAGTAGACCAATCATCCTGTTAGCCTCAAAAATTCAGCGATAGACATCCGGGCCAAGGTTAGCGACACCCTGATTCTTGTTTTACCCACACTCTAAGAATAGCCCTCCTCCTCTGATTTCAACTCGGAACATCCAAAAAAACCCCTGCCCCGGAGTACGTGCCCACCGCAGGTCCCAGTTGGTGGTTAAGGTAATCCGCGAGCCTTAGCGCAAGCTGCAGGAGCGGCATCGTCGGGTTGGAAGCGCCCCCTGTTGAGAAAACACTGCTGCCGGCGACATAAAGGTTCTCTACACCAAACACTTTGCAGTTTTCGTCGACGACGCCGAACTCAGGCGAAGCCGCCATGCGCGTGGTGCCCATGTGGTGGGCGTGGGGATTGACCTTCAACGGCACCGAGACGTCGTAGACGCATTCCTCCAGCTTGACGAAGCCCAGGCCGGACTCAGCGAAACACTTGGCCATCTCCATCCCGATGGACTTGATGGTATTCCTGTCTTCCGGCCTTAGCGCCCAGTTGACGTTGACCTTTTTCATCCCCAACGTATCTCGCTCTTCGAGCAGCGTGATACGACTGTCAGGATTGGGAAACTGTTCGATCAACGTGCCGAGCACCCCGTCGCCCGGGCAGTCGAACTTGCTGATGAACGCAACTTTGTTCTCCACGCCGATGTCGCAGACGAGGTTCTCGAAAAAGTCCTTCACGGCGGCCATGCGCCCATAGGCTTTCACTTCCGATACCAGGGAAGCGGTCACGTTGCCTTTGCCTGAATGGTGCTCTTTGACGAATGCATCGGTGGTGAAGTACTGCCGCACATCCGTACCCTGCCCGTCCTTGAGGATGAACGTGCCCATTTCGACGTTCAGGTGTTCCATGAAGCATCGACCGACATAACCATCCTTGCTGACGATACCGCCCGCGGCAAGCGACTCACTGTTGAGCAATTGACGGGCGTTTTCGATCGCGCCGGTCGCCAATATGAATTGCGCTGCCTTGATACGTTCGCGACGCGGCTCATAGTCCGAGACAACAATCGTCGCTATGCGACCGGTTTTGCTGTCGAATTCAAGATCAACGCAGTTGCAATTGATGAAGACATCCAGCCCTTGGGTCTCATTGAGTTCCTTGGCATATTTTTGCGCAAACCGAGTAGGCGGACTGAGCAGGAAACGGTCGGCCTCAAATTCGTCATCGTCCAGTCCGACGTTGATCGCCTTGAATCCGGATTGCGGCGGCAGGTCGACAATATCCATGGCCCCGGACAGATTGCGATCCATCTCGTTGAACGCGATGGGCCAACCGGGAATGTTCACCGCAGGGCCGACCGCAAAGTCGGACCGCTCGAAGGGACGGCAGCGCCCGGCCCAGTGATTGGACGTCCCACCGAGAAAGCGCAGGCGGGTTTCCCCTGGGTAGACTTCAAGGCCTGACGATGTGCATTTATAGAGATCCTGGGAATGCTCGGCGTATTCGTGCCCACCACCTTCGATCAGAACAACGTGGCGACCGTTACCCGCCAGGCGCAACGCCAGTGTTATGCCGGCAGGCCCGCCGCCTATGATGCAGACGTCATAGTAGTCACGCAGTTCTTTTTGCGATTGGTAGTCTTTGATCATGCTTTTGCTTGCCGAAAATGGTGGGCCGGAAGCACCCAACCGTTGATGACGACAAACTCGGACTTAACGGCAGGGGCAGCAGGCCGAACCACGGCTTCGGAAAGTCCGAATATGCCCCACCCAAGCCCCAATAGTGTGCACGCCTGAAGGAAGCCTCTGCGTCCCATCACAGAGGTTTTCAAATCCGTTTCTCTCATGACACAAAGCTCCCCCACATCAAGATTGCGCAAAAAATTCACCTGGCCATCGAGGTCACAATTTTTCGGCCTCGCCCTCAACCCAAGATGGCGATGCCGTTACCGCAGCGTTGGAAACAACAAGAGAAAAGGGTCGCATCAAAGCCATTTAGCCAGCGCCGTCATCAGCTCCCCACACAAAGCCCCCACTGCCAGCATCGGCAGCACTACCAGTTCACGCTTGAGACTGAACATCCCCAGACGGCAATTGACATAAAACACCAGGACGAGCGTAGGAAACGTATACAGGGCAGCGCCCCAAATCGCATATTTGACCCCGCCAATCGCCAGCAGCAGGGGCAGCAGCACCCACAACGAAACCACGCGAATGATGTTGTCCATGGCCTGGTACTTGGTGTGCCCCAAGGCGATCCAGACCTGATGCGCCAACATATAACGCATGGTGAAAAAAGACAGTGAAAGAATAGCCATCATGTCGCCAGCTTGCGCATAACGCTCATCGTACAAAATGCTGATGAGCAATGGACTGCCGGTAAGGAACAGCCCACAGGCGAACAGACAAGCAACATCGAACATCATTTTGAAGCGGTAATACAGCGAGTGCAGCCGAACGGTGTCGTTAACCCTTGAAGCCTCACTGAACGTCGGCAAGGCGACGGCGCCAATCACCTTTTGCAGCCCCAGCTGAAGGGCGCCCAGGATCAGCACTGCAATGGAGTAGGCACCCAGTTCGGCGGCCGACATGCTGCCACCAAACCAGATCCGGTCGCCGTACATGGCCAATACACCGACGGCCGATGACAACAGAATCCAGCGGCCGAAGACCACCAGTTCCTTCAGCGCATCGCGTTCCCACTGCAGACGATTGGACGGGCCTTCAAACCAGAAGTGGCCCAACAGCGTGCTGACCATCGCCGAGACCAGCCCCGCTGCCACCAACGACCAGACGGACCGGGTGAGGTAACCGATGATGAGCATGAACAACAAACCGGCCATCTGGGAAAAGAAATCAGTCAGCACCACTTTCTTTTGTTGGAAAGCGCGCACTGCCAAATCGATTTTGGTCGACTGCAAGCCGTAGAAAATCGCCGAGATGCCGGTCAAGGCCAAGACCATTGGCAGTTCAGGCGCGGCATAGGTGGAGTCGGCCGGCCAAACATTGAACATCTGCGTCAGCCAGGCGATGCCCGCGATCAGCAGGGTAAAAGCAAAAAGAATCAGACCGCGAACGATCTGCACCGTCCACACGGTATTGAGAAAGGCCGGATCCTCGCCACGCGGGCTCTGGATGATGTTCTGGCGCAAGCCCACATCGGAAAGCAAGTGCAAGACCACCGACACCGTGGTGGCGATCATCATGAGGCCGAACATTTCGGGCATCAGCAGGCGGGCCATGATCAGGTTGCCACCCAAACGAATGGCTTGTGACGTGACAAGTGCCCCCAGATTCCAGGCTCCCGCGGATATCGCTCGCTTACGAAGGCTCAGCGTTGGCGATAAATCGACTAACGACATAACATCAACCTCGAACTCACTGGCATGAAAGATACTATAGTCGCAATTTGCCACCTCATCGTCGCCGGTCAACCAATAAGTCCAAATACCCATGCCTGAGCATTTCCGCGCGTTAGTCGTCATCCTGGTCCTTGCTGGCATCGTTTTTGTCATGGCTCGCCGACCAGCAGCAGATGTGATTTCAGATCGTAATTTCACGCGACGGCGTAATTTATGGTTTGTCTTGACCCTATTGGCCTTCGTTTCCCACAGTTTCTGGGTGTACGCGGGCATCGCCGCTGTCATCCTGACCGTTGCGCGCAAAAGCGAACGCAATCCGGTGGCGCTGTTTTTCTTTCTACTGTTTCTCATACCACCGGCCCCGGTGGAGATTCCCGGCTTCGGGCTGATCAATTATTTTTTTGCCCTGGACCACGTGCGCCTGCTAGCGCTGTGCCTGCTGCTTCCGGCTTATATCGCTCTGCGCAAGCGTTCCGACTCGGTGCCTTTCGGCCGCACCTGGCCCGACAAACTGTTAGCCGCCTACATCCTGTTGATGAGCCTGCTGTATCTGCGTGAAACCACGGTCACCGACACCTTGCGCCAAACGCTTTATCTGTTCCTCGAAGTGTTCCTGCCCTACTACGTTGCCAGCCGGGCGCTGAAAAACATCAACGACTTCAAGGATGCAATGTTCGGTTTTGTCCTCGCCGCCATGCTGCTGTCGCTGATCGGCCTCTTCGAGTTTGCGCGCAGCTGGTTGCTTTACAGCGCCCTCACCAGCGTCATGGGCATGCCTTGGGACATGTCCAGCTACCTGACCCGTGGTGGCTCCCTGCGCGCCAGTGTCACCACCGGCCAGGCCATCGCGTTGGGGTTCGTCATCAGCGTGGGCATCGGCTTTTACCTGTACTTGCAGGAGGAGATTCGCAGCAAAATGCAGCGCGGCCTGGGTGCACTGCTGCTCCTCGGCGGCCTGTTTGCACCACTGTCGCGCGGCCCCTGGATCGGGGCCGCCGCGATGGTTGTCGTGTTCATCGGTACCGGACGAAAAGCGCTCAAGCGCCTGATGGTGCTGGGGGTTGTCGGCGTCCTTGCCCTGCCCGTTCTGGCGATCGTGCCGGGCGGGCAAAAAGTGCTTGATCTGCTACCGTTCATCGGAACGGTGGAGGTCGAGAACATCACGTACCGCCAGCGCCTGATCGACAATTCGGTCATCGTCATTCAGCGCAATCCTTGGCTGGGCTCTTTCGATTACCGCAGCTCACCGGAAATGCAAACCATGACTCAGGGCCAAGGCATTATCGATATCGTGAACACCTACATCGGCGTCGCACTCTCGACCGGCTTGATTGGACTGACGCTTTTTGTGGCTTTTTTCGCCAGTGTCCTGCAGGGCATCCGCAAGGGCATGCGTTCGTTCCCCGACAAGGACAGTGAGCGACGCCGACTCGGCCGCGCACTACTGGCGACCCTGGCCGGCATCCTGATCACCATCGTGACGGTCAGCAGTATCACCGTGATTCCCGTGGTGTACTGGTCGGTCGCCGGCGTGGGCGTCGCCTATGCTCAGATGGCGCGCAGCACACGCAAGCAAACCGCAACCGTCGCCAGCGCCCAACTCCAACTCCGGTAGAACTCATGGCCCCTTTGCTTCGCCGCCCCCTGCTACTGCTGCTCGTGTCTTTTGCGTTTTGCCCGTTTCGCAGTTGGGCGTCGGATTGGGTCGCCAGTGTCGATGAGCGCAGCGGCCTACCCATGCTTGTGCGCGGTGGCAGTCCCGCCCTTGCCAGTGCATTGACCTTCTGGGACAAAGGCTGGTCGTGGACCGCCCTGTCAGGCCAGTTCAAGGTCGATGGGCCCTATCGCTATTCTCTGGTAGGCCAGAACAAAACCCTCGATTTCGACTTCAACGCGCAGATCCAGAAAGAAGGCGAGCAAACGCTGACCTGGAACATCGCCCTCGATGCACACAGCGTGAAGTCGGGCGTGATCGGCGGCGGCATCGTCTTCAGGTTCGACCCTGTGCTGTTTGCAGAGATGGGCGAGCCCGCGTTGCTGCCGGACAACCGCGGCTGGGCTTGGGGAACGGCACAAGGACGACGCATTGAAATGCGCTTCGAGCCGGCGCTGGAAACCGTGTATTTCGAGCCCGGTGGTAAGTCCGAAGTCCGCGCTTTTTTCTACAAGAACACGATCAAACCCGGCCGCCAGAATGTCACCGCCACCTTGAGTGTTTCCGGCGATATGGTGCTCGGCCCGACCACTAATGAACGCTTCGGCCAGGCAGACCCGAAGAGCTGGCCGACCGACACGCTCGACTGGAAAACCTCGCCGGTCGATCTGTCCTTTCTCAACGCCCAGGAAAAACCCGCAGGCAAGCGCGGCTTCGTCAAAGCGTCTGGCGAACAACTGCTGTTCGCAGACAACACCCCGGCGCGTTTCTGGGGTACCAACCTGTCGGCCTACACGCTGTTTCGCACGCCGGACGATGCCATAAAACTGCAAGCCAAACGCCTGTCGGCGCTGGGCTTCAACCTCGTAAGACTGCACCACCACGACTCGCCGTGGGTCTTTCCAAATATCTTTGGCGACGGCAACGTGGTGCGCGACACCCAGCAACTCAGTGCCGATTCGCTGAAAAAGCTCGACTGGTGGATCAAGTGCCTCAAAGACGAAGGCATTTATGTCTGGCTCGACATGCACGTCGAGCGTGCGTTTACCGCAGATGACAATATCCTGGGCTTCGACGAGCTACCAAAAAACAGCAAGAACGGCGCCGACCTCAAGGGCTATGCCTATGTGAACGGCACGATCCAGAACGCAATGAAACGCTTTGCCGACGCCTACCTGTCGCATGTAAACACCTTTACCGGCCTCGCCTACAAAGACGACCCGGCGATCGCCGCCATCTTGCTGACCAACGAGGATGACGTCACCCACCACTACGGCAACGCCCTGCTGCCAGACAAGAAAGTCGCAAAACACAGCAAGCTCTACATGGCCGAGGCCGAGGCGTTCGCGACCAAGAACAATTTGCCGGCAAACCAGACCTGGCGTTCCTGGGAGCCTGGCCCGGCAAAATTATTCCTGAACGACCTGGAGCAACGCTTCAACGTCGACATGATCAAACACCTGCGGAAATTGGGCGTAAAGGTCCCCATCGCCACGACCAGCAGCTGGGGCGGTAATGGCCTGAGCTCGTTGCCGGCCCTGACCGCAGGCGACGTGATTGATGTGCATAGCTATGGAGGTTCCGGGCAGCTGGAGAAAAACCCGCTGATCAGTGAAGGCATCGTCAATTGGATTGCGGCGGGCCAGGTGGTCGGCAAACCCCTGACGGTCACCGAGTGGAACAATGAGCCCTTCCCGACACCCGACCGCCATTCGCTGCCCCTGTACATGGCCGGCACTGCCAGCCATCAGGGTTGGGACGCGCTGATGCAATACGCCTACAGCCAAGAGCCGCTGACGGGCGAATGGATGACCGCCGACAACTGGCACGCCTATAACGACCCGGCGATGTTGGCCACCCTGCCCGCCGCCGCCCTGCTTTATCGTCGCGCAGACGTTGAACACGCCAGGACGACCTATGTTTTCGCGCCGACACCGAACACGCTATTCGACCAGAAAATCACCCCGGCCACTTCTGTTCTGCTGCGCACGGCCATGGAGAAAGGCAAGCTGGAAATCGCCATGCCACAGACGCCGCAATTGCCCTGGTTGCAACCGAGTGTCATGCCGGCCAATGCACAGGTATTCAGCAATCCCGACCAGTCGTTACTGGAGGCCAATGCCAACGAGTCAACGTCCGATACCGGTGAGCTCAAGCGCAACTGGAAACAAGGCATCTACACCATCAACACACCGCGCACGCAGGCCGCTACCGGCTGGATCGGCGGTGAGTCGATCACCCTGGGCAACACCCGGATCCAAGTGAAGACCGCCAATGCCAGTGTGGTGGTGCAAAGCCTGGACGATGCGCCCATCAATCGCTCACAGAACCTGCTGATTTCGCTGGGTGCCCGCGCCCAGCCCCGGGACGACGGCAAGACACCGTTTTATGTCGAGCCCCTCACGGGCACGCTCAGCATCCAGGCGCCGCAGGGTTTGTCGCTGTTCACCCAGGCCGGCGGGGCAATGAGCAAGTTGCCTGCCACCTACGTCGATGGCCGCTATACCTTCCAGCTCGATGGCCTCCAGGCGTCGAACTGGCTGTTTTTGAAAAAAACCGACTCGCCAGCTATAACCTCTGGCAGTAAACCGCCAAGCCCTGCCAAAAAAACATCATCCGGCGCAGCGGCGACCCAATAGCCAACGTAACGTTTTGCCAGATCACGCTTGCTCGACAATCGCTTCCAGGACACGGAGCTCAGGATGAAATTTTTGGTGGTGGGTGGTGCGGGCTACATCGGGTCACACATGGTTAAGCACCTGCTGCATGCGGGTCACCAATGGGTCGTGGCGGATAACTTTTCAACGGGCCATCGCCGAGCGTTGATGGAGGGGACGGTGGTCGAACTGGACATCGCCGACCCACAGGCGCTGGACACCCTGTTTGCCCAGCATCAGTTTGATGCGGTGTTCCACTTCGCCTCCTTCATACAGGTCGGCGAGTCCGTCAGCGAACCTGCCAAGTACTATCAAAACAATTTCTGCGCCACCCTGACGCTGCTGCAAGCCATGCTGCGTGCAGGCGTCAAACGCTTCATTTTTTCTTCAACCGCCGCCGTCTATGGCGACCCGGAATATGTGCCCATCGATGAGCAGCACCCCAAGGCACCGATCAACCCTTATGGTCGCAGCAAGTGGATGGTGGAGCAGTTGCTGGAAGATTTAGACCGCGCCTACGGACTCAAGTCAGTCTGCCTGCGCTACTTCAACGCCGCTGGAGCCGACCCGGAGGGCCAGTTGGGTGAACGCCATGAACCGGAAACGCATTTGCTGCCTCTGATCCTGCAGGCGGCTAGCGGCCGACGCCAATCCATCACGGTCTATGGCCGCGACTACGACACACCGGACGGCACCTGCATTCGCGATTATGTGCACGTGACCGACCTCATCGCCGCTCACGCACTGGCGCTGGATTACCTGCTCGAAGGTGGCGCAAGCACCGCGTTCAATCTTGGCAACGGTCAGGGTTTCTCGGTGCAACAAGTGATCGACACCGCGCGCAACGTCACCGGCCAGGCGATCTCCGTAAGCGAAGCCCCACGCCGCGCCGGCGACCCTCCCCGCCTTGTCGCCGATCCTCGAAGGGCCCAGGCACTGCTGGGCTGGCAACCGCAATTCGCCTCGCTTGAACAGATCGTGACGCACGCCTGGCGCTGGGAGCAGCAGTATCCCTGGCAATGACAGTCGGCGCCGGCGAATAACGCCAGGCGCCGCGGGGTGACGCTCTACGGTTAGTAGTAGGAGCGGTTCTGCTGCTCACCTTTGTTCAGCACCGTGCCGATCAGATTGGCCGTTGCCAGGTGATGCAGGCATTCCTCGATTTCTTTCGTGCTGTTCTCCCCGTTGGCGACCACCAGCAGCACACAATCGAATTGGGGCAGGACGGTGATCACATCATCCGAGCTCAACAGCGGCGGCAAATCGAAAATCACGATGCGCGAGGCGTAGCGCTCGCGAAGGTCGCTGATCAAGTCGCTGACGACGGGCGAGGACAGCACCTCAGTGGAAAGCGGGACCGGTTCGCGTGTCGGCAGGACCACAAAACGCGGCAAGGTTGGATTGACCAGCACATCTTGCAGCTCGGCTTTACCTGAGAGAAATTCGTTGAGCGACGTTTCCATCGTAAGCCCAAGGCATGAACCCACCTTCGGTCGCCGCAAGTCGAAGTCCACCAACAACGCCGTCTTGGTGGTGTGATGGGCGATACTCATCGCCAGGTTGATCGCCATCACGGTCTTGCCTGCACCCGGCGTTGGCGAGGTGATCGCGAGCGTGCGCCAGCCATTTTCCTCCATGGTCCTGAGGATTTGCGTGCGCAGTAAATCGAACGCCCCGCCCATGTTCGAATTCTTGTTGTAAGCCACGATGCGGTTGCGCTCTAGGTGCTCGGCCCGCAAAGGGACAACCTTGGTTTGCACATAACTGAGGGCATTAAGCGTTGGCTGCCCACTCGATGAGGTAACCAGACTCGACGAAGCCTGATGCTCGGCTTTTTCACTCGCTGGCTTGATTATTTCCATGACTGTATTCCTTATCCAAACCGGGCCAGAGCCTTGAACAACAGAAGATCCAGAGGCATATAAAAGAAGTGCACAAGCACCAGGAGCGTCGCGATCACCACGAGGCCGAACAGGGTCAGCCATTTCCACATCTGCTTGCGACGTGCAATTTCGGCCCTGGTATGAATATAGGGGATGGTCACCAATACGCGCTTGCCCAATACACTGGCCAGGGCTCTTGAACCGCGCACGCGCTGATTCATCATCTCCAGCAGCATGACCAGGGCGCCAGTGCCCACTGGGGCAAGCACAAAGCCCATGGCAACGACTTTCTTACGGTTGGGTTTGATCGGTTTCTCGGGTACCAGCGGCGCCTCAAGCAGGACAAAACGTTCGGCCTTGTTTTCCTGTTCCAGGCTTTCGGAAATCTTTGCGCCCATTTCCTTGGTGCGAATCTCTTCGTATTTTTTACGGGCGTTATCATGGTCACGCATCAAGGTGACCAAGCCGCGCTCGACTTGCGGTGTCTCAAGGATTTGCGCTTCGTAAGCCTCTATCTTTTTCAGGATTTCATTCTTTTGATCGCCCAGCGACTTGATGCGAGCCTCTGAGGCCGCGACCCGGGCCTGAGCCTTGGCAACATCCAGACTGACCGAGGTGACCGCACCTGAACCGGAACCCTTGACCGCCTCGAGCGCATCAATCTTGCGTTTGACGGCGCGCACATCGGGGTGGGCTGGCGTATACAGCGACAACAACCGAGCGTACTCGGCCTTCAGGCTTGGCAAGTCCTGCGGCTGATCGGCTGCCGCACCGGTCGCACCCGGTTTGGTCGCGACACCAGCACTGGCGGCGGAAACCTCCAGTTCGTTAAAGCGCAGTTCCTCACGCGCCGCCTTGTAGTCACGGTCGACTTCTTTAAGCTCGGTCTCGGCGCGTGACAACATATTCATGCGCAATTCCTGATGCTCAGGCAGCGCGTTGCTGTGCAGTTGCTTGAAGTCCGCCAGGCGGTTCTCCAGGGTTTCCAGTTCTACCCGGAGCTTGTCCGCTTCCTGCGTCAGAAATTCTGTGGTTTCACTGGCGCGCTCGGTGCGCTGCTTGATGTTTTCATTGAGGAACAACGTCACCAGTTCGTTGGCCACATCCGTGGCGACCTGCGGCTGCTTGTGCTCAAAGCCAACGCGGAAGGCGATGGTCACTTCGCCACGCCCTTTGACGGCCGCGCTGACCAGAGAAACG
Organism: Pseudomonas sp. NFX15; assembly: GCF_049132105.1. Taxonomy (NCBI): domain Bacteria; kingdom Pseudomonadati; phylum Pseudomonadota; class Gammaproteobacteria; order Pseudomonadales; family Pseudomonadaceae; genus Pseudomonas; species Pseudomonas sp. NFX15. Next base: position 26,777 of record NZ_JAFMPV010000011.1, on the reverse strand, counting down.
GTGATCGCATTGCGCATTTCATCGATTTTCTCGGTAAGACTCAACTCGCGGCTTTGCGAGGAAAAAAGATTGTATTTGTCGATGATCCCTTCCAGATGCTCGCGGGTCATGACGCGCTGGCGAATGACTTCGATGCGCTCGTCGGCAAAGGTATTGTTATTCGCGGCAACCAGGTCTGGCGATATCTGCTGGGACTCCACCAGAATCGTGCCGGAGGACTCGTAGACGGGTGGCATCGACATCGCGACCAGCACGCTGACGCCAAATATGACCGCGATACTGATGGCGACCAGGACGGCCCGGTGCTTGAGGATTGCAATGTAGTCGGCGATCGACATTTCGTATTCAGAGGTCATAGATGCTCACACAGCTGAATGTCAGAGTTCAGGAAAACTATAGGTCAGCGATAACCCGACAACGTTAGCGCTGGCATCGGGCAAATTATCCTGTTGGCGTTGTTTGTAAGTGTAGGATAGGCGGGCAACCCAAAAAGGCGAGAGCTCGCGACTGGCCCAGATATTAAAATTGCGCAAGGTACTGGGCGTTGGACCTTTGGTTTTTTGCCATGAAGCATCCACACCGGTACGACTGAGTTCGTCGATGGAAAAACTCCACGTACCCCTTACGTTATCGGTCTCCACGAAACCACCGTCACCGTTGGCGATCGTGCTGCGACTGGCGTCAAGGGCTGCATCAAAACGGTCACCGGCATAGTGCAGATTTGCCCCGCCCTGTCCCGTGGGATTGCTGTTCGAACCCGAAACCTGGTTAACGCCCCCGTACAGTGACCCCTCGAGTTGCTCGGATAGCTTGTAATTGAAACCGGCAATGGGTGTGTAGCTGTTGGAGGAGGAAATCCCCGAGCCCGAGGCAGGTTCATAGCGCTTAGCCGTAAAGCGGGTGAAGAGCCCGAGGCGTTCGCTCCAGGCATAATTGAGGCTCAACCGGTTCGACAGCTCGTCATAGTCCGTCAGCGTATTGATATCGTATTTGACGTCGGAGTATTCGGTTTCGTTGAGCAAGGTCGTGCGCTCACTCAGCGCCGTGCGCCAGTTACCGCCCAACGTAAATTCCCTTTGCGTGCCATCGGGGGCGATCACGCCGGTTTCCTGAACCGCGCTGGAAAGTGTCGAGCTCTCGACATACTGTGTTGAAAGCCCGTAGCCCCCCTTCTCCGTCTCCCGTTGCCAACCCAATAGCAGTTTCGGGTCTTCACGATTGCGCACGACGGACGTGTCGGACGAATGCACCACGTTCACCCCGAGATCGAGATGCAGTTGATCCCGATCGGACGTGCCCACCAGATTCAAATCCGGGGCAATGATCGTCCGGGTGGCCGACTTGGCATTGGTGCCGACGAGCGCCGGGTTGCTGTCATACTCGACCGTCGATGGCACAACGATGTTTGATTGCCAGGTGGCGGCACAGGCCGCCCCTGAATACGGCAGGATCAAGATGGCCGTCGCAGCCCCGGTCGATCTTAATGCAAGCAAGGCAGACCCCAATACGTCCCGCAAGGTTAAGGCACAACCAGCGTATCGCCGGCCTGAAGTTCATAGTTGGTGGACATGTCCTTCCCGCTAATCAAATAGTCGTAATTGACGGGCATCACCTTCTTGTTCCGCACGACCTTGATGTCGTCTTTTTCAGCGAATTTGTCGAGCCCGCCCGCCATGCTCAATACCTGCAGAACAGTCGTTGGGCCTGCCAGTTGCAAGGGACCGGGTTTGAGTACTTTGCCTTGGGCGTAGACGAGATTGCCTTTGGGGTCCCTGACCACGACGCTGACATTCGGCTCGGGCATGAACGCTTCGAGCTTGGTCGTGATGAGTTTCTCGACCGCCGTGGAATCAAGCCCGGCAACGGCGATTCGACCGACCAGCGGGAAGGTGATGCTGCCATCGGGAAGCACGTGCACTTCCTCCTTGAGTGCATCCTCGCGCCAAACGGAAACAAAAATGACATCCCCAGGATTGAGCAGGTAATTCGCGTCTTTACCATCGGCACTGGAAAGGCTGGGCCAAACAGCCAGCGCGCAAAGCGCAGGTAACAATAAACGCAACATCGGCATCCCCTCGCCTAACGATGATCTGAACTCGCCATGAACGCTGGCGGACTTCAACATTCGTTGATTTTTAAACCAATTTTTCGCCTGAAGAACTCACGCGGTCAAAAAACCAAAGTCACCTACTAAACTTTTCGCCGATTGGCCATCACCACAAAACCAAACAAGGCCGAAGAAAACAGCCATGCAACCGCAGAAACCGGTACGACCTTCGGTTGATTGGAACTGCTGGTCGCCGCTGTCTCCTGACCATTCAAATCAACTATAGCGTGGTCGTTGGAAACCGACGCCATTAAACCGTCAGAGGAAGAAACATTGACACTTTCTGTCGAACCTGTGGAATGGGTCACGCGACTGAATTGAGCCGACTCAACGCCGTCGAAGTAGATATCGGTGAGCAATGCAGGCACGCCAAGGCCGTTTCCAAAAGCAAGTATTTCGTTTGTGGACGACTCATCAAGAACCGTTCCCAATTGTACTTTAAGCGCATCGCACGAATTACTCATGCGATTGTAATCGTTGATAAAGTTAGCCGCTTGCGAATGACAAACAGCTCCCCCACTGAGAAGCACAAGTACCAAAACGTTTTTCATGACAACTGTCGGACGCATAGCAACAGCTCCCTGCGTAGAGGTTATTTCTTAGTAGGATGGGGGAATCCTTCACCAGTCTTGAATTGAGCGTATAAGCACATAGCCAGTACGTCAACAGCTCGTCACGATAATAAAATTAAATAAAAAAACCGGCAGGGTGACGTCAAAATATCGACACAGAAAACCCCCAGCGCAATCAATTGAATGGACTACTTTCCTGTTAGCCTGCCTCAGGTTCGACGTTATAGAAGCTATAGGGAATGGGGGATTTTCCTGACGGGAATAGTCCATTGCTTGCGGCTCTCTATAGCCGCAGGAAGTTGTCCTGTTTGAATCGCAGAGGCGTGATTAAACTGCAACTCTATGAAAAATATGGTTAAAACATTGCCCAATCAGGCGACGCGTTCAATTTTCTCTGCACGGCCCTTCTCTGTGCCGCCATTGCAGCGCATCAAAACGATTCGCACCAGCTTGTTCCAGGCATAGCCCACCCCAATGCCACCGATAATGGCAATGACGACCGCCAAGGCGGGTGCGCCGTCAATACGACGGGCGATGGACTGGAACTGAAAGTGCGTCAAATAAATAAACAACGTCGAGGCTGCTATGGATGCCAGCCCCCGCGCAAGGATACCCGGCACCGGAACAGAGCTGATCCAGATCACCGCGAGAATGGCCGGTATGGCGATATCAACGTAGCTACTGGTCTGCGACTCATGGCTCAAGGTCGTCAGAACGTCCTGCCCCCCTATTACCAGGATAGCGACCGCACTGACCACCAACTTCCGGGCATTTGAATGGGCATAGTGAATGGCCATCCCGAGCACCATGATCGCGAGGTAGTGTTGCGGCACCCGGTTGAAGAGAGCAGTCGCGTCAAACACATACGCGTTGATCAGGACGTCGGCCACTGCCAGCAGGCACGAGGCGATCACCAAATGATGAAACGGGTTTGACATGATTGTTTTCCTGACGCGTTCAAACGATAACGCAAACCCGATGATCAATATCATCTGCAACAGGACTTCGATGTACCAATAGGTAAAGTCACCCACGGCATCGCGCGTAAACCAATTGGAAATCATCAATATCGATTGCCAATGAAACCGGTCAAACAGTATCTGGGTCAGGATCGTATACAGCACGGTGGGCACTGCAATACTGGCAACGGATTTTACCAGTGCACGTGCATTGCCTCGCTCGTTTATCGCCTTTAATTGAAACCGCGCCAGGCTGAGGCCGGAGACGATAAACAGCACTGAGGTCTCACCTGAAATAAACCAGTTTGAAAAAACATGAAAGTGCCCAATCACGATCAGCAAGATAGACATGACCCGCAGCAAGACGGGAACTTCCATTGCCCGAACCGACAGCCTTGATGGACGGGAGACACTCATTTCAGAGAGTTCACGTACCGATATCATCTCCCATTGATCGGGAAGTCGGCCAATCAACTTTTCAAGGACCATTGAAGCCTGAACAAACGAAAGCGAATCGCCACCCAGTTCCACGAACGACAAGCGGCTATCAATGTGCGGGACTTCAAGTATTTGCGACCAGGCTTGCGCGAGTTTTAAACCAAGCGGTGAAAGATCTTCGTTCGCCGGCGCTGCATCCAGATTACCGGCCAATGCAGATAACGCCCGTTTATCGATTTTTCCGTTGGGCGTCAGTGGGATAGCGTCGATAAAAATGAATAGTGCCGGGACCATGTAATCGGGAAGTTGATCGCTCACATGCTCACGCAACTCCACAGGGGAAACGAGGGTGTTTAACACGCAATAGGCAACCAGTTTGACGTTTCCGTTTTCATTAATTGCCAGGACAACGCACTGTTTAACTTGGGGATGGCGCGTTACTGTGCCTTCGATTTCAGTGAGTTCAATTCGATGGCCGCGAATTTTCACCTGGCTATCGCCGCGCCCCAAAAAGCTCACGCTGCCATCGATCAGATAAGTGCCAAGGTCACCGGTCTTATAGCAAATATCGCCTTCGACCTCGGTGAACGGATTGACGACAAATTTTTCACGGGTTTGTGTGGTATCGCCCCAGTAACCCAATGACAAATAGGGACTACGAATCAAAATTTCGCCGACTTCGCCTTCGTCTGCCAATTGAGCCAAGTCGTTAACCACCAACAGTTGTGCACCGTCAATGCCTTTACCCAACGGGATCCGGGAGTTGTCGGCTTGCGGGTCTACCGGGTGGAACGCCATGGCCTGTGGCGTTTCCGTGGTGCCGTAAAAATTCACACTCCTGGCGTTGGGTGCAATGACACACATTTGTTTGTACAACGTTTCGCTTAGCGCATCGCCTCCCCAAAACAGATAGCGCAAATCGTCGAATCTTGAGCCAACCAGTTTCGCCCCGGTTTCAATGAGTTTCCCCAAGGGCGGTGTCAGGTGAATAACGGTTATTGCCTTGTCCTGTATCCACGCGGCCAATGCCGAAGGATTGATCACGGTGGACTGCGCCGCAATGATGACCTTGGCGCCAATGGAGAGCGGCGTAAACACATCCCTGTAGACCGGGTCATGGCCCAATCCGGAGAGCAGGGAAAAACAATCCTTCCTTGATAAGGAATGCTGACGGGTATGCCACTCAATAAAATGCACCAAGGGCGCATGATGGGTGACGATCCCCTTCGGCTCACCGGTGCTGCCCGACGTGAAGGTGATATAGGCCGCGTGACCAGGATTGACCTCTGGCAATGCGTCGGCATCAACCGTGAACGCATCCCGTGATTCGGTGTAAGTCTGCGCAATTCTAAGGACGCACGGCCGCTGTGGCGTTTGCCCCAGGCTTTCCAGGTCGATATCGAATGTCGCCTCGCCGCATAACAGCACAAAGGAAGGCTGAAGTATCCGCAGGATTTGTTCGATACGTGCCGCGGGATAGGCCATGTCGGCGACGCTGAAGGTCAAGCCGGCACGCGAGGCCCCCAACATGGCGCTGACCAATCCGGCGCAGCGATTCGACACGATCACCACGCGGTCTGATTCGGTGGCACCTTTCAAGATCAGGAAAGCGGCAATCCGCCGGCTGATCTCTTCCAATTGACGATAACTGTACGTGGCGTCGTGCGAGACAACGGCGGTAGCGTCGGGGGCGCGCTTGGCCTGCTGCAGGAAATCCGCGAAAATCGGCCGTTCGGCACAATATCCCAGTGCGAGCTGCGGGTCCGGGCGAGCATTCTGCATTATTCATGTACTCCAGATGGGGCCGATGCGCCCCCTCACAAATGACCCATCAACCATTGCCGTTGTCCGGGGGATCAACGCGCCGAACAACACGATCACTCAATGGCCGAGCGGGTCGAACAGTCCTTGGCTGCTGCTCGCAAGGTAAATGACCCCAAGAAACTAGCACAGACCGCCACGCCTGCCAGGCAATCTACCCTGTACCGCCGCCAGCCTGGAAGATGGCCCTTCTACGTCCGCTGCAATACCGACTCCCCCGCCTTCGCTGGCAATCGCAGGATATCCAAAAAGGCGACCTCTGCCACCCCGGCGACACACAGGAATGTCAGCTGAAAGTCGACCGTTCCAGCGGTTCCGTCGTTGCCATGAATGCTCATTGCCAAGCGCAGCAGCAACGCGCCCGTGGCGACCCCCATCGCCATGCTCAACTGGAAAAACATACTGAACAAGGTCGAGGCCTCGCTCATCTGCGCCTTGGGTACATCGGCAAAGCCCAGGGTATTGAACATGGTGAACTGCATGGATCGTGACAAACCGCCGACAAACAGAATGACCATGATCAGCGTCCAATTCATCTGCGGGTCCAGCCACGCACAGGCTCCGATCGCCAGTACGCCCAGGGCACCGTTGATCATCAGCACCGGACGAAAGCCCCAGCGTTGCATCACCCATGTCGTGAACGGCTTCATGGCCAGGTTGCCAGCGAAGAGGGCCAGCACCAGAAGGCCGGAATCCAGCGCAGACAGGCCGAAGGCAACGAAGAAAAGCTGAACAGCACGATCGCCGAACTGAACACCCACCGTGAGCCGAAGCGATCGGCCAACCAGCCACTGATCGGAATGAACACCGCCACCGCGAGCATGTACACGCTCATGCCTGTGGCGTTACGACATGGCTCGACACTCTACTATCGAAACCCGGGCCAGCGTCATCCCCACCCATGAGCCTCTTCAATAAAGTGCAACACGGCGCTGGAACGCTCGTCAATCCGTGAAATCAGCGACAGTTCACTGACCATTTCCGCTTGTGCCAGGGGCACGATACGTATGCCCGGCATGCTCAGGCGAGTCATGGCTTCAGGCACAATGCTCAGGCCGATGCCGGCGGCCACCAGCCCTGGGATACTCATCAGCGATGGCACATACATGATGTTCTGCGGGTGCAACTGGTTCTGCCGGCATGCCTGCAGGGTATGGGAGGTCAGGCCGATGCCGGCGCTGTCCTGCAGGAATACGAACTTTTCATGGCGCAGCGTCGACAGGTCTCCGCTGAAGCTGTCGACCAGTTCATGGTTGTCGGGGAGCAGCAGGACGAGCCTGGACTGGCTGAAATGGTGGGTGCGCAGGCGATCCGGCAAGTGATCCTTGAACACCCTGGCAAAAGCCAGATCGAGTTTGTGGTCGAGCAACATGTCGAACTGCGCGCGAATACCGGCGTCCACCAGCGACACCTTGACCTCCGGGAACGTGCTGAAGTAATGCCGCAGCAATTGCGGCAAATGGGCCTCGAACAATGCCGAGTGGTAGCCGATGTTGATCTCGCCCACCTCCCCCCGTCTGGCACGTCGGGCAGCGGCGATGGCCAGTTCGCTGGACTCGATGGACTGCCGCGCATGGGGCAGGAACGCCTCGCCGGCAGCGGTCAACGCCACCCCGCGGTTTTCCCGGCGGAACAATACCAGCCCCAGTTCGGACTCGAGCGTGCGCATCAATTGACTCAGCGCCGGTTGTGCAACGCCCAGTTGCTCGGCCGCACGACTAAAATGTTGCAGGTCAGCCGCGACCACGAAGGCTTTCAGGTGCCGCAGTTCCATCACTCTCACTCATAAGGCTGGCTTATCTATTTATCTGTATTTCGATAATTATTCTGCAAGCTGCATGGGTTAACGTCTACTCACTTCGACGTTTCTGCTGGCGCCCTCACCCGGGCTGGATCGTAGAGGTACCCCCATAACCATAAAAATGACGAGCACCTCAATGAGCACAACCAGTCACGAGACGCATGATTTGCGCATGCCTCGCAAAGCGGTGACCGCCGCGACCATCGGCACCGCCCTGGAGTGGTTTGACTTCACGCTGTATGGCGCCGTGTCGGCGACCATTCTGCCCAAGCTGTTTTTCCCGGCGATGGAACCGACGGCCGGCCTGCTTGCTTCGCTGGCGACCTTCGGTGTTGGTCTGGCCGCGCGGCCATTGGGCGCCATTACGTGTGGCTACCTCGGCGACAAACTCGGCCGCCGCAACTTGATGTTGGCCACCGTGACCATGATGGGCCTGGCGTCGGTATTGATGGGCTTGTTGCCCACCTACAGCCAGGTGGGCGTCTGGGCGCCGATCCTGCTGGTCGTCTTGCGGATCATTCAGGGTTTCGCCTTGGGCGGTGAATCCACCGGGGCACAACTGATGGCGCTGGAGCACGCATCGCCCGATCGCCGCGGGCGTTATTCGGGCATGCTCGGCGTGTGTTCGCCGCTCAGTCAGATATTGGCCAACGGTGTGTTGATGGGCCTGGCTGCGACACTTTCAAGCGAGCAATTCGAAAGCTTTGGCTGGCGAATCCCCTTCCTCCTGAGCTTCGTGTTGGTGGTGGTCGCGATCTTCATCCGCCTGAAAGTCGATGAAACTCCGGCCTTCGTCGCCTTGAAAAAGACCCCGGTCAAGCAGGAAAAAAGTCCACTCAAATCGGCTGTCGGCAGCCACTACAAGACCATCCTGCGCTTGATGCTGTTTTTCTGCTCGCCGGCTGCACTGTTCTACCTGATCGTAATTTTTTCCCTCAGCTACCTGACCAAGCACCTGGGCTTCAGCCAGTCGACGGGCTTCATGTCGCTGATGGTGGCTAACGTCTGCGCAATCTTTGGTGCACTGGCCGGTGGTTATCTGGCAGATCGCTGGGGCCGCAAGAAGGCGCTGGCCCTGGGTTCGTGCATGACCTTGCTGATCCTGTTCGTGTACTTCCCGATCCTCAACACGCTGAACGTCGCCGCCATCATGGCGATCATGGGGCTGTTTTTGGGCTTTACCCAGTTCCAGAGCGGTATTCAGCCGGTGGCATTCGCCGAAGCCTTCCCGACCCAGGTCCGGTACTCGGGCTCGGCACTGGCCTACACCGGCGCCAACCTGGTGATTGGCGGCCCGATGCCGATGATCGCCGTGTGGTTGATGAGCCAGTCGAACAACTCGCCGTGGCCTCTGGTGACGCTGTGCGCGGTGATCAACCTGATCTCGCTGGCCATGATCGTCATCGGCCCGGAAACCCGCGGCATCGACCTCAACGCCGTCGCCAAAGACGACGCCGTCGACACTCACGCTTCAGCCATTCTTTCCAAATAACGCAGCAGGACGACCATGAACCGCACCGTCTTCATCCTCAACGGCCCTAATTTGAACCTGCTGGGTCGTCGCGAACCGCACATTTACGGCCACACCACACTCGATCAGATTCGCCAGACCAGTGAACGGCTGGCCGAGGAACTTGACCTGGTCTGCGACTTTCGCCAGACCAACCACGAAGGCGTGATGGTCGACTGGATTCAAGAAGCTTTCGAACAAGGCGCAGCACTGATCATCAACCCGGCCGGCTTTTCGTTTCACTCGATTCCGGTGCTCGATGCCCTGAAGTTGCTCGACACACCGTTGATCGAACTGCACCTGTCGAACATCCACGCCCGCGATGAACTGCATCGCCACTCGATCATGTCCGGCGTGGTCAATGCGGTGATCTGTGGCATGGGCGCCGACGGTTATCCCCTGGCCATTCGGGCCATCGATGACCTGCTGCGTCGTCGGGTCGCCAACCCCTAATACGCCTCTTCTCCAGACGCTTGCACGGCGGTCCCTTGGCAGATGGTTGCCAGGGCCGCCTGCACCTGAAATTCAGTCGCCGGCAGCACAACACTGCCGAAAAAAACAATAATTCACCGCGAGAAAACCCTCATGCACCACACTCACTTTCGCCGTAACGTGCCCGCACACTACTCATTGATCGGCCTGGCCCTGGCATTCGGTGCCGGCTCGGCAACCGTCGTCCAGGCCGATGAAAACAGCGGTTTTATCGAGGGTGCTACGGCCACCCTCAATCTGCGCAACGCCTACTTCAATCGCAATTTCGTCAACCCCGCCTACCCGAATGCGGCCGCACCGCAAAACAAAGCCGAGGAATGGACGCAAAACTTTATCCTCGATGCGCGCTCAGGCTACACCCAAGGGCCGGTAGGTTTCGGTGTCGATGTACTGGGCCTTTATTCGCAGAAGCTCGACGGTGGCAAAGGCACTGGCGGCACGCAACTGTTGCCTGTCGGTAACGATGGACGTCCTGCTGAAAACTTTGGACGGCTGGGGGTTGCCGCCAAGGTCAAGGTTTCAAAAACAGTGGTTAAAGTCGGCGAATGGGTCAGTACGCTACCGATTCTGCGTTCCGATGACGGCCGCTCCTTACCGCAGACCTTTCGTGGTGCTCAGGTCACCTCTCAGGAGATCAGCGGGCTGACCTTATATGGTGGCCAGTTCCAGCAGAACAGCCCGCGCAACGACGCCAGCATGGAAGACATGTCCATGAACGGGAAACCTGCGTTCACCTCCGACCGTTTCAACTTCGGTGGCGGTGAATACACCTTCAACGAGAAGCGCACCACGGTTGGGCTGTGGTACGACGAACTTGCAGACATCTATCAGCAGCAATACTTCAGCCTCAATCACAGCCAAGCCGTGGGTGACTGGACGCTCGGCGCCAACATGGGCTTTTTCTCGGGTAAGGAAAACGGCGCCAGCCTGGCCGGCGACCTGGACAACAAGACCGCGTTCGGCCTGTTCTCCGCCAAACTGGGCGCCAACACCTTCTATGTAGGCCTGCAAAAACTCACCGGCGACAGCGCCTGGATGCGGGTCAACGGTGCCAGTGGCGGCACATTGGCGAACGACAGCTACAACTCCAGCTACGACAATGCGCAGGAACACTCCTGGCAGGTTCGTCATGACTTCAACTTTGTTGCAGCGGGCGTCCCGGGCCTGACCATGATGAACCGCTACATCAGTGGCGATAATGTGCACACCGGTGCTATCACCGATGGCAAGGAATGGGGGCGCGAATCGGAGCTGGCCTATGTGGTTCAGTCGGGCGCGCTGAAAAACCTGAGCGTCAAATGGAGGAATTCCAGCATCCGGAAAAACTTCAGCACCAACGAGTTTGACGAAAACCGGCTCTTCATCAGCTACCCGATATCGTTGTTGTAAGGCTGCTTATGTAAGACACGTCGCCCAGCAGAACCGGAGGACGGGGGTAACGAATCTCTTCGTTACTCCCGTTTCACCGTCCCACAAGAAGAAAAGCATCGGCCGGTGCCGCGATCCGGTCGGATGACGCGAAAGAGGCTACGCTGTCTCGTAGTCAAAATTCGCAGCGTTTTTGATGTTCTGCTGACGCAACCTGACGAAATCGCGGAGCGAACCCATCATGCCCCTGGCCCGTAAGTTGTTTGTCGGCATCGCACTGACCAGCGTGCTGCTCGGCGGTTGCACCTCTCAGGTCACCGAGCGCGAGCAGTACTCGGGCTTTCTGTCCAGCTACGACAACCTGCAAGAAGTGACCACCGCCACCGGTGAGAAATCACTGCGCTGGGTCAGCCCGTCGTGGAACCCCAATGCCTACGACACCCTCGCGTTCCGGACCCTGGAGTTTTATCCGGCGCCCAAACCCAATGAGCAGGTCAACCCGCAGACGCTCGCCGAGTTGCAGGACTACATGTCCAGGAAGGCCAAGATCGTGCTGGGCCAGAAATACCGCAGGGCGTCCAGCGCCGCCGCTGCACCGGCCGGGTCACATCCTTTGATCCTGCGGGCGGCCATCACGGGCGTCAGCGCGTCGAACGAAGGCATGAAGTGGTACGAAGTAATGCCGATCGCGGGCGTTGTCGGTGCGACGCAGGCTGCCACGGGTCACCGGGATCAAGACACCAACCTGTACATCGAAGCCGAGTTCATTGACGCCAGAACCCACCAGACCATGGCCAAAATGGTGCGCAAGATTTTTGGCAACTCGCTTGAAAACCAGAGTCAGGCAATCACCACCAAGGACTTCAAGGCCGCGATTGAAAAATTGAGCACCGATCTCTGGGCGTTTATTCATACCGGAGGGTAAGCCGGGCGGAAGGATCAACACCTTGCTTCAATCCCCTGCTTGCGACAAAGGCCTGGCCACCTGTTCCAACGCTTGTCGCTCCGCCGCTACACCCCAAACTGCTTGCACCACCGCCGCCAGGCACATCAGGGCAGCGCCTGTCAGATACCCCATGAATAGACTGCTGCGCTGTTGGCTCTGGATGAGCTCGCCAAACAGCGTCGGTCCGATGATGCCGCCAAGGCCCGTGCCGAACGCGTAGAACACCGCGATGGCCAGGGCGCGGATTTCCAGCGGGAAGGTTTCCGCCACGGTCAGGTAGGCCGAGCTGGCCGCTGCCGATGCGAAAAAGAAGATCACCATCCACGCCGCCGCTTGCTGGGTGACATCCAGCCAACCCTGTGCAAAGGCATAGCCGCTGAGCGCCAGCAGCACCCCGGAGATTGTGTAGGTGAAGCTGATCATCACCCGCCGGCCGATCACGTCAAACAGCCGCCCCAGCAGCAACGGCCCGCAGAAATTGCCGAGTGCCAAGGGCAAGACGTACCAGCCAACCTGTTCGGCGGGCACCTGGTAAAAATCGGTCAACACCAGCGCATAAGTGAAGAAGATCGCGTTGTAGAAGAAGGCCTGCGCGGTCAGCAGGGTCATTCCCACCAGCGCCCGGCGGGTGAACCGGATGAACAGGGTATGGAAGACCTCTGTCAGTGGCGTATGGTCCCGAGCGCGCAAACGCAGGGTCGCGCTGGTCACTGCCGGTAGTTCATGGCCCTGTTCGCGCAGCCGCGCTTCGATGCCTTCGACAATGCGTTGCGCCACCTCGTGCTGACCATGGATCAGCAACCAGCGCGGGCTTTCCGGCAACCACAGGCGCATCACCAGGATCAACAGGCCCAATGCTGCACCGATGCCGAAGCACAAGCGCCAGCCCAGGTCGCCGCCCACCACGTGCGGATCCAGCAGGATGATCGCCCCGCCAGCACCCAATGCTGCGCCTAACCAGAATGTGCCGTTGATGGTCAGGTCGACCCAGCCGCGATAGCGCGCCGGGGTGAACTCCTGAATGGTCGAATTGATTGCCGTGTATTCACCGCCGATGCCCATGCCCGTGAGGAAGCGAAACAGCAGGAAGCTTTCCAGGTTGAAAGAGAACGCCGTCGCCGCCGTGGCCCCCACATACAGCCATAACGTGATGAAGAACAACTTGCGCCGCCCCAGGCGATCGGTCAGCCAGCCGAACAACAATGCACCGATGACGGCGCCAGCGATGTAGCAGCCACCGGCCAGGCCAATGTCGACGTTGCTCATGTGCAGTTCGGGACTGGTTTTCAGCGCACCGGACACCGAGCCGGCCAGGGTCACTTCCAGGCCGTCGAGCAACCAGGTGATGCCCAGCGCGAACACCAACAGCGTGTGAAAACGTCCCCACGGCAAGCGGTCCAGGCGTGCTGGAAGACGGGTTTCAAAAATCGCGCCGGGTTCACGGCCATGCAGCTGGGGACGGGTCATCGCTACATCATTGTCATGTTCTGTGTGTTGTAAGTTGGGAGTTGGCCTCGGGATCGGGAGTTCAAAATTCTATGGCTGGATGGCGGACCTCCTTGATAGCCCAAACTGCGCCACAATGGTTCGCCAACCCTAGCCCCCCTTAAGCCAAAAGCCCCGCCCCGTAGGGGTTTGCCCTACAGACTGGCGTTGATCCGGCGGCATACATTCAGTCACCGGCAAGGACGCATCCCAACTTCATACTCATGCCAAAGGCAGTCGAGTCAGATGCGATATCTAGCCATGATTCTCATAGCATTTTTCGTTGTCACCCTCGGCCTCTCGTTGTATGGCTGGTATCGCCATTTACGAGACGACGATGACGTCTTTGTGTAATCCACCGGCCTGAAAACATGCTCACAACGACTACGCTTGTGGAACGCCACCTCGTCCGTCAAGGAGCCGTTCATGAGCATGCTGGGTGCCATCGGCACGCCAGCATTTACTGACTATTCGTCCGCGTTGTACCGGCAACCGGATTTCTATTACACGCGCCTGCAACTGAGCATGCTCGACGCCGCACGTTTCTTCCTCATGACCACCGACGCCCTGCTCGGCGGCGCGAGGATTCCACCGAGCCCGTCGGACATTCCAGCCAAGGCTTTCGCGGCCTGGCTACAACCAGAGCGGGAGTCATGGCTTTTGCCGAAGAACACGAAAGCAATGCCAGCGCCCAGTGATCTATCTGAGGCAGTTTTTAAGCCGGCCTTGATTCTGCAAATCAACTGCTACCATTAGGAAGCGGCGTCGAGGCGAAGCTCTGTGGCTTGCAAAGTCAGCTCTCACCTGCCAGGGATGATCCACTCATTTCAAGCCTGCGTGACCACATGGGGGTGCGATGCACATTCCATCACTGTATGCGTTGTCGGCCGTACTGTTGTTGAGCGGTTCGTCCTTCCTGGCCTTGGGTACGGACGGCATCGCGGTTGCTGCAACGGCCCCTGCAGCCGCTCCGGCACCGACACCTGCGGCAGCCCCCGCACCGGCCAATGCTGCCAATGCTGCCAATGCAGCACCTGCCGCGCCGCTGACCAAGGACCCGGTGTTTACCCAGGAACAGCTGGATCAAATGCTGGCGCCCATTGCGCTGTACCCCGATCCGCTGTTGGCACAAGTCCTGATGGCCACCACCTACCCGGGTGAAGTCGGCGAGGCGGTCACCTGGTCCAAGGCACACCCGGATGCCAAGGGCGACGACGCCGTCAAACAGGTGGCGAACCAGCCCTGGGACCCGAGCGTGCAGGCGCTGGTCGCATTCCCGCAAGTCCTGGCCACCCTCGGGCAGGATCCCGTTTGGGTCCAACGCCTGGGGGATGCCTTCCTGGCGCAACCTGACGAAGTGATGGAAAGCGCACAACGCTTGCGTCGCCAGGCGCAGGAAGCGGGCAACCTGCAGAGCAACCAATACCAGAACGTGACGATCCAGAATGTCGCGCCGCCGGCACCGGCGCCCGCGACGTCCAACTCGGCACCTGCACCCGAATCGTCTCAGGCGCCAGCCCAAACCATCATCATCCAGCCCGCCGATCCACAAGTGGTGTACGTCCCCACCTATAATCCGACCACCACCTACGGCACCTGGCCGTATCCAGCGTCGCCGCCCACGTACTATCCACCGCCACCGGCCTATTACCCTGGCCAGGCCTTGATGGCCGGGCTGGCGTTCGGTGCCGGTGTGGCGATCGTTGGATCGTTGTGGGGTGATTGTGACTGGGGCAATAACGACGTCGATATCGACGTCAATCGCTACAACAACATCAACGGCAACAACCGCATCACCAACAATAAATGGCAACACAACCCGGTGCACCGCAATGGCGTGCCCTATCGAGACAGTGCCAGCCGCGCCCAGTACGGCCGCCAACTCAACGGCGCCAACCAGCGGGAAGCCTATCGCGGGGACAATGCCCAGCGCGCCCAGGCGCGAGAAAACGCCCGCAATTCCATGGACCGCCACGGTATCGAACGACCTGCCACCAGTAACCGCGAAGCGCGTGATCAAACGCGCAAGCTCCAGTCCGGTGCAACAAACGGTAACCGCTTGCAGGCCGGTGCTGACAGGCCAAAAGCCGCTGACAGAAGCCAGGGCACTGCCCGCAACACCCGCGAGAATCAGCCCGCCAGGCGAGAGTCCCACCAGGCCAATCAACAACCCAGGGATCGGGCCGCGCAGCATAGCCCGCGCAGGGAAGGCAGTGCGCAGACCCGCCAGGCCTCGAACAAACGGCCCGCCGCCCATGCTGGCAGTGCCCGCAACAATGCCTTCGCCGGTGCCCGCTCACCGTCACAGGCCAATGCCCAGGTCAATCGCGGGCGTGCCAGCCAGGCTTCAGCCCATCGCCCTAATGCTTCGCGCTCGGCCGGTCATCAGGTCAGTCGGCCGTCCAATCCACCTGCGCGTCAAAGAGGGGGCCGTCGGTGAACAATCATCTTCGAATGAAAGGACTCATGGGCCGGTTCCCTCACGTCCTCGTGATCGCCGTCGGCCTGGTGTGGTCGTGCCTGGCCGCGGCACAGCAGGTCTTTCCAACGCCTGAAAAAGCCGCCGAAGCCTTTGTCGAAGCACTGGGCACGGAGCACGCCGACCAGGCGCGCCTGACCGAGTTACTGGGCAAAGACTGGCACACCTACATCCCCCGCGAAGGCGTGCAGCGCAAAGACGTGGATGCATTTTTGCAGCAATACCACGAGCAGCACCACATTGAAAAAACCGCTGATCGCAAGGGCTTGCTGGCGGTCGGCAGTGACAACTGGACACTGCCCATCCCCTTGGTCAAGGACGCCAACGGTTGGCACTTCGACATGAAGGCCGGCAGTGCCGAGATCCGTGTTCGCGAGATTGGTCGCAACGAACTCGCCGCGGTGCAATCGGTATTGGCCTACCACGATGCGCAGATGGACTACGCGTCCGTCGACCGCGACGGTGACGGTGCACTCGAGTACGCGCAGAAAATCTTCAGCACCCCCGGCAAACACGACGGGCTTTACTGGGACGAAGACGACAGCGGCCAGATCAGCCCGCTGGGACCTTCGTTCGGCGCGGCCATCAACGACGAAGACTGGCATGGCTATCATTTCCGCATCCTCGATGGCCAAGGGCCGTCGGCACCGGGTGGCGCCTACAGTTACCTCATCCGCGACAAGATGAGCCGCGGTTTTGCGTTGATCGCCTGGCCAGCGAAGTACGGTGAGACTGGCGTCATGAGTTTCATGATCAGCCATGAAGGCCAGGTGTTCGAGAAGGACCTCGGCCCCGGTGGCGACAAACTGGCGCAGTCAATGAAGCGCTTCGATCCGGACGACAGCTGGAAAGAGGTGCCCGAGGATCAAGCGCAGCAGGACTGACCGTCCAGCCACGGTTTTCGACTTCGAAGTCGAGCAACGCTACGGTGTCCTTGACTTCCTCCGGGCTGGCACCGTGCTGTCGCCATCGTTGGCCCCAGGCTTGAAGTAGCAGGGGCTGGCTGGCATAAGCAAAGTGATTGCCCGCCACGATCAGCGGTGCGCCCGGTTTTGTTGAACAGCATTAGGGGGGACTTTTTCGTTGTGCCATTGACACCACCGACCACTAGCAGACGTGAAATTAAGCTTGAACTAAGGTTGCCTCTTTAGTCTTCGACGCTTTTGAGTCGTCGAGCATTTCGAAGATGGGCAGTGTCGATAAAAGCGTCAAACCGCCGTTCAGCATCGTTCTTGTAAATTACAAAACCCCGAGCTCACCAGGATCTGCCTGGAGTTGTTGCAAAAACATGTCCGGGCATCAGCCATACCGGTCTGGGTGGTGGACAACGATTCGGCGGACGCCAGCACCGAGTATTTGCGCTCACTGGACTGGATCAACCTGATCGAGCGCGAGGCCCCAGGCAAAGAACCGGGCCACATCGCCCATGGCAAGGCGTTGGACATGGCACTGGCCAGGGTCAATACCGACCATTTGTTCCTGATGCACACCGACACCTTCGTATTCGACGCCAACGTCTTTGCGATGATGATGGAGCACTGCACACGGGATCGAAAAGTCATCGCGGTCGGCTGCACCGAGCAACTCAATCGCGGCTTGCCAAGGACTGTGTGGCGCCTCGCCTCACGCTTCGCAAAGCACCATGTCCGCCGCCTGAAACGCTCCCTGGGTTTGCCCTCAAAAGAACCAAAACCCTACACCGAGACCTACCTGAAAAGCTTCTGCACGCTGTGGAACTGCAAGCTGATGAAACAACAGGGCCTGCACTTCCAGATCGATGACCGGGTGCCCGGTTATGAACTGCAAGACCGGGTGATCGGGCTGGGTTACAAGGTGGTGTTCCTGTCGCCCGGCAAAATCTTCAAGTACCTGGACCACGTCCAGGCCGGCACCGTCGCCGCCGCGGGCGGCTATGCCCAAGACCATCGGCGGACCAGGATGTACCACAACATTCTCAAACGCTTCGGCACCGCCAACACCTCGATGTCCTGAACGACACACAGCACGCACCTTTTTTTTAAAGCTTCAACTGATTTGGAGGTCACTTTACTTTCAGCGTGAGCATGGTCCCTTGTAGGAGCTGGCTTGCCAGCGATGGTCGCTAACGATAACGCGCAAAAACTGGATAAACACGGCGTACTTGCGTCCATCGCCGGCAAGCCAGCTCCTACAGTTTCCCGGAATTGCGTGAAGAACCACAAAGAAGCCCACTGACCGTTGCCGGTTCAGTGGGCTTTTCGCATCAGGCTTACTGGCTCATGATGAAGGTCGCCAGGCTCTTCAGGTCATCAGAGCTCAACTGCGCGAACGGAGGCATGGGTACTTCTCCCCACTTTCCGCTGCCGCCGTGCTCAATGCTCGACATGACCCGCGCCAATGCCTGCGGGTCGTTGGCATACTTGGTCGCCACATCGTGATAGGCCGGGCCGACCACCTTGTGGTCGATGGCGTGACAAGACAGGCAAGCGTTGTCCTTGAGCAAGGCCGTAGCGACTTTCGCGACCGTCACCGTCGGCGGCTGTTGCGCCGGCGGATTCGAGGCGGCCTGCACATCGGCATCGCTCTCTTTGGCACTGCCATAGGTCGCTGCCAGGTAGGCACCGATCACATTCACGTCCTGGTCGCTGATTGGCGCACCGTACACGTGCTGCATTTTGCTCGCTTCACCGGTCCACTGCGCCAGGCTCATTCCCGGCGGCTGGAAGTTGATGTAGTCGGCCGAATGGCAGATCGAACACTTCTGCTGCGCCAAGGGGTAGCCCGGCAGCGTACTGGACTTGAGCGCCGCCGTTTCCGGCGGCAATGTGATCGACACGGGCGCGGCACTCGCCAGGCTGGTGAAACACACTTGGGCCGCGCACAACAAGGCGGTCATGAACTTCATGGATGTCATGCGGCCTCCTCAGGCGACGGTCACGTGGGTGGTTTCCACGACATGGCGACGGTAGCCACCGGGGTTCCAGTCGGCCTGCATCGGCTGGGTCTCGCCCGCGCTGTTAGTGGCGCGCACCATCAACGGCGTGGCGCCCTTGTCGGTCAAGGTGATCGGCAGCGTCCACTCCCGGAAGGAGAAACGGCCCAGGTCCTGCCCAAGCGTGGTTTCGCGCCAGGTCTTTGCGCCGTCGATGGAAACCTCCACCTTATTCACCCCAGCGCCGCCGTCGAAGGCGATGCCCTTGAGCAGCACTTTTTTGTTCAGCGGCAATACATCGCCGTGTTTGACGCTGGTGATGAAACTGCGCACCGGCAATCTGGAAATCGGCCTGGTTTGTGCCGGCGTAGTGCCCGGGGCGATGCACTGGCAATCGTTGTCGGGAACCCGATAACCCTTGGCCATGAAAAAACCATCGTAGGTATGATCGACGACTTCGATCTCGCTCAGGTGCTTGACCCAGTACGTGCCGAAATAACCGGGCACCACCAGACGAATCGGGTAACCGTTGAGAAATGGCAGATCGGTGCCGTTCATCGACCAGGCAATCATCGGTTCGCCGTTCAGGGCGTGGCTGATGTCCAGCGCCTTGATGAACTCGGGCGTGCTCGGCAGCACCGGTTTATCGAGCCCGCGGAAAGTCACCTGCTGGGCCTCAGCCTTGACACCGGCCTTTTCCAGCACGGCCTTGAGCGGCACTCCGACCCAGCGTGCATTGCCCATGGAGCCATTGCCCAACTGCGCCCCGAACACGCGGGGCATCGAGAAGCCACGGCTGTTGCCCGAGCATTGATTGACGGCCACCACTTCCACCGGTTCGCCGAGGGCCTTGAGTTCGGCAAGGGACAGCGACAACGGCGTGTCGACCGTGCCCTTGATCGTCAGGCGATACCTGTCGGGATCGATGCTGGTGGGAAAATTGGCCAGGTGGTAACGCACGAAAAACGCGTCGTTGGGCGTGATCGCTCCTTCGTTGAACACCGAGAACGGCGTCTCCAGGTGCGGCGGGCGCGTGGTCACCAGGGTCAGCGGACGCTTTTGCGGGTATTGCACCAGCGGTCGCGGGCCGGCGGCAAAGGTCACTTCCTCTGCGCTTTCATCGGCGGCTTTGGCCAGGTTGGCCAATGGCGAGGCCGCCACTGCCAGCGTCAACGCATCGCGTAGAACCCGCCGACGGGACGGTTGGCTGTTGTCTAAAAAACTGAACTTCATTCTGCGCTCTCTATGATTTGTTTTATCGAGATGCAACTAACTACTGTAGGAGCGAGCCTGCTCGCGAAGGTCGTTAACGAAAACGCGTACTGACTGGATACACGCGGCGAACTTGAGTCCTTCGCGAGCAGGCTCGCTCCTACAGGTTTTCCGCCAGGGCGGAGAGGTATCAGGCGTACGGATTCACGTTACCGAGATCAGTCAACTAGCCAGTATCGTCAGGACCAAAAGGCCTGCTTCTCATTGGGCGTCAGTGACTTTTCAATTGATGACAGGGGGGTTATCGAAAGATGTGGCATAGCAATAGCGCGGTGCTTGAGGCGCACCTGCTTTTTGTGGCGAGCGACGTCTTGACCATCGCCCACAAAAAAACCCACTGACCGTTGCCGGTTCAGTGGGCTTTTTTTGATTTGGCCGTCTGGTTATAGCGCCATATCACTCGCCGCGTTAGCCTTCGGCGCCTTCACAGCCGTGTCGACCGTCACTGGCTTCACGGCCGGCGCGATCACCGCCGGTGGCCGGGTCAGTTCCAGCACCTTGGCGGTGTAGTCCCATTCCTCAGCAACTTTCTCCGGGCTGTTGTTCAACTGGGTGCCGTAGCTCGGCACAATTTGATGCAGTTTTGCCTGCCAGTCCGGGGTCGCGACCTTGTCCTTGAACACTTTCTGCAGCACGGTCAGCATGATCGGTGCAGCAGTCGATGCGCCTGGGGAGGCGCCCAGCAGGCCGGCGATGCTGCCGTCTTGCGAAGCGACGATTTCGGTCCCCAGTTTCAGCACGCCACCAGCGGCTTCGTCACGCTTGATGATCTGCACGCGCTGGCCGGCTTGCCACAGGCGCCAGTCTTCAGCCTTGGCGTTCGGGAAGTATTCCTTCAAGGCGTTCATGCGGTCTTCATCAGACAGCATCAACTGGCCTGCCAGGTACTCGACCAGCGGGTATTCCTTGATGCCGACCTTGGTCATTGGCCACACGTTGTGCGTGGTCGTGGTGGTCAGCAGGTCCAGGTACGAACCTTCTTTCAGGAATTTGGTGCTGAAGGTCGCGAACGGGCCAAACAGGATCACGCGCTTGCCGTCCAGCACACGGGTGTCCAGGTGCGGAACCGACATTGGCGGTGCGCCAACGGAGGCTTTGCCGTAGGCCTTGGCCAGGTGTTGCTGGGCGATGGTCGGGTTCTCGGTCACCAGGAACGAGCCGCCTACCGGGAAGCCTGCGTATTCCTTGGCTTCAGGAATACCGGACTTTTGCAGCAGGTGCAGGGCACCGCCGCCGGCGCCGATGAACACGAATTTGGCGTCGGTTTCGGACTTGCTGCCGTCTTTCAGGTTTTTGTAGCTGACGCGCCAGCTGCCATCGGCGTTCTTAGTGATGTCCTGCACTTCACTGGACAGTTTCAGGTCGAACTTCGGCGTGGTTTGCAGGTGCGCAACAAACTGACGGGTGATTTCGCCGAAGTTGACGTCGGTGCCGATCGGGCTCCAGGTGGCGGCGATTTTCTGGTTCGGGTCACGCCCTTCCATCATCAACGGCACCCACTGCTTGATCACTGCCGGGTCTTCGGAGTACTGCATGCCGGCGAACAGCGGGCTCGCTTGCAGGGCTTCGTAGCGTTTCTTCAGGAACTTGATGTTGTCATCGCCCCACACGAAGCTCATGTGCGGGGTGGAGTTGATGAACGAACGCGGGTTCTTCAGCACGCCTTGCTGGACTTGCCAGGCCCAGAACTGACGGGAGATCTGGAACGCTTCGTTGATCTCAACGGCCTTGGGAATCGAGACCTTGCCGTTCTCGTCTTCCGGGGTGTAGTTCAGCTCGGCCAGGGCGGAGTGACCGGTACCGGCGTTGTTCCAGCCGTTGGAGCTTTCCAGGGCGACGCCGTCGAGGCGCTCGACCATTTCCATCGACAGGCCAGGTTCCAGCTCGTTGAGCCAGACACCCAACGTGGCGCTCATGATGCCGCCGCCAATCAACAGCACATCAACTTTCTTGGCCTCTTGCGCCTGGGCTGTCGAGATCCCCATCGACAAAGCCAGGCCCAACAGGGCTGTGTTCACTTTCTTAAACATCTGTAGCACCTAATGATAAAACGCCATCCGCCCTTCCATCCTCGCGCCCGCAGCCCATGTTTCACGGCAGGTCATGGGGTGTGGTCATCAAGGATTGCAGGGTGGGCACACAAGGCCGATGAACTGCATCGACCCCAGTTTAATGTCCCTACTGAACTGACTTTTTATCGTTATTGGCTTCAGCTACTTGAGCGACAGTGATTCCGTCTGCCCGTCGCGAAGACAGGCAAACTGAACAGGTCAAACCAAGTTGGCGCGAAGAATATCACGTCATGGCAAACCCGCGCGTCTGTTCCCGACTTGACGGTCCGAACACGGTCGAACCGTAGGAGCCGGCTTGCCGGCGAAGGCGGTCTTGAATTTTGCGTAGGGCTTACGGGCGCCTTCGCTGGCAAGCCAGCTCCTACAGGGATTTTCTGTGCCGGCAAATACCGTATTCGCTGCACAATTTGGTAGGAGCCGGCTTGCCGGCGAAGGCGGTCTTGGATTGGGCGCTGGGCTTGCGGACGCTTTCGCTGGCAAGCCAGCTCCTACAGGGATTTTCTGTGCCGGCAAATACCGTATTCGCTGCACAATTTGGTAGGAGCCGGCTTGCCGGCGAAGGCGGTCTTGGATGTTGCGTAGGGCTTACGGGCGCCTTCGCTGGCAAGCCAGCGCCTACACCGGGTCTATACTCATCGGGTTTCCCTGGAGAGGCGTCGAGGAGTTGTCATGAGCGACAAAGACGATCTGCGCAAATACTCATCCCACGTCATCGACGGCATCGAGGCGGCGCCCGCGCGGGCCATGTTGCGGGCCGTTGGCTTTACCGATGCGGACTTCGCGAAACCACAAATCGGCATCGCCTCGACCTGGGCCATGGTCACGCCCTGCAACATGCACATCGACAAACTGGCGCTCGAAGCCGAGAAAGGCGCGAATGCTGCCGGTGCCAAAGGCGTGATCTTCAACACCATCACCATTTCCGACGGCATCGCCAACGGCACCGAAGGCATGAAGTATTCGCTGGTGTCGCGCGAGGTGATCGCCGATTCGATTGAAGTGGTCGTCGGATGCGAAGGCTTCGACGGCCTGGTGACTATCGGCGGCTGCGACAAGAACATGCCAGGCTGCCTGATCGGCATGGCGCGGCTCAATCGCCCGTCGATCTTCGTCTATGGCGGCACCATCCAGCCGGGGGCCGGGCATACCGACATCATTTCCGTGTTCGAAGCCGTAGGCCAGCACGCTCGCGGCGACATCAACGAGATCCAGGTCAAGCAGATCGAGGAAGTGGCGATCCCCGGCCCCGGCTCCTGTGGCGGCATGTACACCGCCAACACCATGGCCTCGGCCATCGAGGCGCTGGGCATGAGCCTGCCAGGCTCCAGCTCCCAGGACGCCATTGGCGGCGACAAGGCCTCGGACAGTTTCCGCGCCGGCCAGCAGGTCATGGAGCTGCTCAAGCTCGACCTCAAGCCGCGCGACATCATGACCCGCAAAGCCTTCGAGAACGCCATTCGCGTGGTGATCGCCCTCGCCGGCTCGACCAACGCCGTGCTGCACTTGCTGGCCATGGCCAATGCGGTGGATGTCGAGTTGACCCTCGATGACTTCGTCGACCTGGGCAAGGTTTCCCCGGTGGTCGCCGATCTGCGACCCAGCGGCCAGTACATGATGAGCGAGCTGGTGGCCATCGGTGGTATTCAACCGCTGATGAAGCGCATGCTCGATGCCGGCATGCTGCACGGCGATGCACTGACCGTCACTGGCAAGACCCTGGCGGAAAACCTCGCCAGCGTACCGGACTACCCGGCCGACCAGGATGTAATCCGGCCTTTCGACCAGCCAATCAAGAAGGACTCGCACCTGGTCATCCTGCACGGCAATCTCTCACCCACCGGCGCCGTGGCCAAGATCACCGGCAAGGAGGGCCTGCGCTTTGAGGGGCCGGCCCGGGTCTATCACGGCGAGGAAGGTGCGCTGGCCGGGATTCTCAATGGTGAAGTGCAGCCCGGCGAAGTGATCGTGATCCGCTACGAAGGACCCAAGGGCGGCCCGGGCATGCGCGAAATGCTCTCGCCGACCTCGGCGGTGATGGGCAAGGGGTTGGGCAAAGAAGTGGCGCTGATCACTGATGGGCGTTTTTCCGGTGGTTCCCACGGTTTCGTGGTCGGCCATATCACGCCGGAAGCCTTCGAGGGCGGGCCGATTGCCTTGGTCGAAAATGGCGACAGGATCATCATCGACGCGCAAACCCGGCAGATCACGGTCGATGTGTCGGTAGCAGACTTGGCAGAGCGCAAGAGCCGTTGGGTTCGCCCGGTGTCGAAATACAAACGCGGGGTGCTGGCAAAGTATGCGAAGACCGTGTCCAGCGCCTCAGAGGGCGCCGTGACAGACAAATACCTGTAGCCCCCCACCCTTGTAGGAGCTGGCTTGCCAGCGAAGGCGCCCGTAAAAACAACACCACATTCAAGGCCGCCTTCGCCAGCAAGCCGGCTCCTACAAGGAACGCGCCAAGCCTGACACCCCGCACCACTGTAGGAGCTGGCTTGCCAGCGAAGGCGGTGTGTCGGTGCCAACAAACGTTTTGCGGCTCAGCTGCTTTTCCATTCGCGCGGGCTGAGCCCCGTCTTGCGGCGGAAGGCCCGGGCCAGCGCCGAGGGGCTTTCGTAGCCGACTTCCTCGGCGATCAATGCAATTGGCCGGCCTTCGCGCAGGCGTTTCTGCGCCAGGCTGATGCGCCAACTCACCAGGTAATCCACCGGCGTCTGCCCAACCACCTTGCGAAAATGCTCGGCGAAACTGGCACGGGACATGTTGGCGGCCACTGAAAGTTCGGCCACGCTCCAGGGCTTGGCGGGAAACTCGTGCATCAGGCTCAGGGGTCGCGCCAATCGCACATCGGCGAGGCCGGCCATCATGCCCGGTTGCTGGCCAGTGGTGCTCAGGATGTGCCGCAGCAACAGAATCACCAGCAACTCGAACAGCCGATCCATCACCGCTTCGCGCCCGCACGTACCATCGAACGCCTCTTTGAACAGCCATTCCAGGGTCCCGGCCAACGTCGGGATCTGATCGAGTTTCAGCACCAGGTAATCCGGCAACGCCGCGGCCAGGGCATTACTTGCGCCACCGTCGAAATCCAGTGTCGCGCAAACCAATTGCGTGTCGCACGCTTCAGATGCGAACAGCCGATGTCGATAGGGCCGCGGGAAAAAGATCAGGCTCGGCTCGTTCAATTGCAGGTCCGGCTGATCGCCCAGCTTGAGCTGCAACTCACCCGCCTGGAGCAGGTGCAAATGCCCGCTCGCCTGTTGGCCGTCATGGGCGGAAACGCCGCAAAACGTGCCGCTATGGAAGGTGCCGGCATTGACGCCGAAGTGTGTGAGCAACGTGGACAAGCGATCCATGACAAGGCTCCCGAAGGCAGTTCTGGACGATCTGTCGCATATCGTCGACGATTTGCACCCAACAAGCCATGCCCAATCCCTAACATCAACTCCGTACCCAGCGCAGTCCGCGCTTCACACTACGGAGTAATCACCATGACCCGCATCGCCCCGATCAGCCTCGAATACGCCACCGACGCCACCCGCCCGCTGCTGGAAGGCGTGCAAAAGAAAATCGGCTTTCTGCCCAACCTGTTCAAGGTGCTGGCCAACTCGCCCGTCGCACTGACCTCGTACCTGCAAATTTCGGCAACGTTGGCCAAAACCACCTTGAGTGCCACGGAAAAAGAGGCGGTATTCCTCGCCACTTCCCAGGTCAATGGTTGTGATTACTGCCTGGCGGCGCATACGTTTTTCGCCAGCAAGGTCGGGTTGTCGAAAGAAGACATCCTCAGCGCACGACAAGGCGAGCTCAGCGCCATTGCCGCTCTCGCCCACCAAATCACCGAAAGCCGTGGTCACTTGACCGGCGACGAGATCGCCGCCGCCCGTGCTGCCGGGATCGATGACAGCAAGATCATCGAAGTGATCGCCCACGTGGCGGCACAGACGCTGACCAACTACCTGAACAACGCCGCCCTGACCGACATCGATTTCCCGGCCATTGACGCCTGAATGACTTGAACGACGGAGTACCCACCATGAACATCGTGACCCTTTACACCACCGACACCTGCCCTTATTGCCGCAACGCCAAGGCATTGCTGGCGAGCAAAGGCGTGGCGATCGAGGAGATCAACATCCAGCGCGAACCCGCAAAGTTCGACGAAATGCTTAGCCGCAGCCGCCGCCGCAGCGTGCCGCAGATTTTCATCGGCGACACGCACATCGGCGGCTTCGAAGACTTGGCCAGGCTGGACCGTCAGGGTGGCCTGATGTCGATGCTGGCCTGAGCCGATCAGGTGTTGGCTTGCCAGCGAAGGCTTTGTATCAGACGACAGGGGTGTTGAAGCTGACGGCCTCTTCGCTGGCAAGCCAGCTCCTACAGGGATTGGCGGTGTTCACATATCTGATAGGCCCCGCAGAACTGTAATTGGATGGACTCGCCCAAGCCGAGGCGTCAATGCGCCACGGTGGCAGTCTAAACAGCCAACGACAGCGAGGGCGAGTCCATGAAAAATCATAGTTCGATTCATCAATCCGTGTCTTCTT